>CANETF010000077.1 GCA_947440575.1 Verrucomicrobiaceae bacterium | reverse complement strand
TCATAAAACGGGTGAATGGTTTCAAACTGATGATGAATCAACGCCATCTTGATCAGCGGATCAGTGTCTATCAACGCGCTGTCATTGATCACTCGCTCCAGATCGGTCATGAGCGCGATGATCTCATCCGGCTCCTGCGGCGGCGTGTAAACCACTCGCCCTGCAGCATCCTTCAATACCGTTCCCGGCACACGCCGGAAGCCCGCATTGTTCTCTTCCAAAACCCCCTGAATCTCAAGAACATGGTTCACCGTCAAAAGGCCGCTCTGCTGAACGGACTCAAAGCCTGTCCAAAGTGCCTGCCTGTAGCGAAGTACCTCCTTAGCTGCCGGACTGAGCAAACTGCCCGCTGTCAGGTCATCCTGAAACAGTTCATCATGCGTCGTGATGATGTTCTCGATCTCAGAACTATCCTTGGCCTCTTGGATGGACAAGGTATTGATCAACATGCTCTGACGCGGGATCGTCCCGGCAGCTCCCTTCAACTCCGCCAGCCGACGGCTCGCGCTCGCCAGCTTCTTCAAGACTGTTGGCGTTTCAATTCGACTAAGATCAAGGGACGTCAGTGACGGAATCGTCTTCATAGGGGATCACCACCTTCGTGTGCACTAAACCGCCTTTTCCTATACATGACAATCACCTCATGTATAGGAAACTGTCATTTCTGAACACATTAGACCGGTTCTCGAAAAGATTGTTATCTTGATCCGGCGAGCGTAGCGACCTCAGTGGCAAGGAAGTCGCGCAACCCGCTATTAAATCAATAGCGGGCAAGCGGCTGACGCAGCCAATGAGGCCGCTCCGCCGCTGGGCAAGGTGACAAGGATTTCGAGAACCGGTCTAAACCAAAGATGCCCGATCCCGCGAGACTCTCGCAAAACCCCAGTATTCGAGCCATTCCTGGCCCGTTGAGAGTCAAAACCACTCTCACCCCAGGCTTTATCTAGCGCATCTTACCGCGCATCCTGCGCCCCGAAGCGTCAAGCCACCGAAATGGCACAGTTCATTCTCCCCAGGGATCACAAAGTGGCCTAAACATCCAGGCCCCTCTCCGCTGATCCCCCTCATGCTCGCCGAAATCCACTCGCCCAACACCGCCGCTTCCCTCATCCTCCTCTCGTCCGTCGCCGCAGGCGGCCTCGCCTTGGGCGCCGTCAAACTGCGCGGCGTTGGCCTCGGCTCAGCCGGCGTCCTCTTCGTCGGCCTCATCGTCGGCAGCTTTGGCTTCAACCTCGACCCCGCCGTCACCTCCTTCCTTCGCGAGTTCGGCCTCATGCTCTTCGTCTTCACCATGGGCCTCCAACTCGGCCCCGGCTTCTTCGCCTCCCTCCGCCAGGCCGGCCTCCGCCTGAACCTGCTCGCCATTGCCATCGTCACCTTCGGCGCCCTGTTCACCGCCTTCTGCGGCATCACCCTCAACATCGCCCCCGGCGCCCGCCTCGGCATCTTCTCCGGCGCCACCACCAACACCCCCTCCCTCGGCGCCATCCAGCAAGCCCTCCAAGCCATCGCCGCCCCTGCTGATCAAACACTCCTCCCCGCCCTCGCCTACTCCGCCAGCTACCCCGTCGGCATCATCGGCATCATCGCCTCCCTCCTCCTCCTTGGCCGCTTCTTCAAAATCGACATGACCGCCGAAACCCGCGCCTTCGAAACCGAGCAAAAGCAGGGCGTCGAACCCCTCGTCCGCCTCAACGTCCGCCTCGACAACGCCAACCTCGACGGCCTCACCGTGCGCGACATCCCCGGCCGCCGCGAAACCGAAGTCATGATCTCCCGCCTGCAACGCGCCGGCGAAACCGAAGTCATCAACGCCACCGAAGACACCACCCTCCACCTCGGCGACCACCTCCTCCTCGTCGGCACCGCCGCCCACGTCGAAAGCTTCCAGCGCATCATCGGCAGCATCGCCCCCATCGACCTCATGCAAGCCCCAGGACCCGTGTCCTTCCGCCGCGTCGTCGTCACCAACCGCAAACTCCTCGGCAAACCCCTCGCCGAGCTGGGCCTCGACCACCTCCATGGCGTCACCGTCACCCGCATCGTCCGCGCCGGCGTCGAAATGGCCGCCATCCCCGGCATCAAACTCCAGTTTGGCGACTTCCTCCACGTCGTCGGCGATACCACCGGCCTCGAAGCCGCCGCCAAAACCCTCGGCAACTCCCTCAAAGCCCTCAACACCACCCAGTTCATCCCCGTCTTTATCGGCCTCGCCCTCGGCGTCCTCCTCGGAATCCTCCCCATCACCATCCCGGGCCTCGCCAGCCCTCTCAAACTCGGCCTCGCCGGCGGCCCCCTCGTCGTCGCCATCCTCCTCTCCCGCCTTGGCAAAGTCGGCCCCCTCGTCTGGCACATGCCCGCCAACACCAACCTCGCCTTCCGCGAACTCGGCATCGCCCTCTTCCTCGCCTGCGTCGGCCTCAACGCCGGCCCCCAATTCTTCTCCACCGTCATGAGCCGCGACGGCCTCATCTGGGCCGCCACCGCCCTCATCGTCTGCATGGTCCCCCTCCTCATCGCCGGCTTCATCGGCCGCCGCGTCATGAAGCTCAACTTCCACGTCCTCTGCGGCCTCCTCACCGGCAGCATGACCGACCCCCCCGCCCTCGCCTTCGCCAACGACCTCGCCAAATCCGACGCCCCCTCCATCGCCTACGCCACCGTCTACCCCGCCACCATGCTCGCCCGCATCCTCATGGCCCAAATCCTTGTCCTTCTCTTCTTCTGAGATACCCGGATTGAGCCCAATGCCTGCTACAGAACCAAGAGATTCTTCGAGGTCGCACGCCTCACTGCAGACAGCGGAATCCCTTGGTCAAACGTGACCAGACGCCCTCCATGCTCGACAGCAAGCGCCAGAAGATACACATCCGTAATCCAACGTGGCGAAAGCACGCGTGTGACATTGACCCGTTCATCATCGTGAAAAGACAGCGAGTCCGGCCAAAAAACATGGTCTTTCTGCATGGTGGCGTTTTTGAGCCGACGACTGACCTCAGCGAGCGCCAGACCACCCGAATAGTTCGGCTGTGATAGGATGCGAATGCAGCCGTTTTCCGACAGCGGGCAAGTCGCCCAGCCCAGCTTGCGATGATTCATAAACCAGCTTTCGGCCGCCGCATGATGCACGTGCGCCGAGTCGAACAAGGCAATGAGAAAGTTGATGTCCAAAAGCGCAATCATGAATCCTCCGATTCATCACGCAATCTCCTCACCAACTCAGACGTGATGACGCGCCCCCCCGCCGGTATCGTTTCAAATCCCGTCGCATTTTTCCGCCTGGACTTCTGCCCAGGGACTGGCGGCGCAGGCTGCAACGCCCGGCGGAACATGTCCGAAATCACCTTCCCGGCCGTTTGCTTGGTGCGCGCGGCCATCTCCTTGGCTGCCAGCAACACATCCTCATCCAGGTCAAGCGTGGTCCTCATGCATCTGATGCTACTGCATCAAATGCGCAGATCAAGGTTTGAATAGCCCAAGCTTTCCCGGCAAGACCCAGCCCCCGCCTTCGTTTCAGTGCCTCCCACACCATGAAGCGCCTCCTCACCCTGCTCCTCCCCATCCTCTTCGCCCTGCCCGCCGCAGCCGCCGACAAAAAACCCAACATCCTCTTCCTCTTCGCCGACGACTGGGGCCGCTACGCCAGCATCTACGCCGAAGTCAACGGCCCCGGCGGCATCAACGACGTCGTCCGCACCCCCAACTTCGACAAGATCGCCAAAAAAGGCGTCCTCTTCCGTCACGCCCATGTCAACGCCCCCTCCTGCACCCCCTGCCGCAGCTCCCTCCTCTCCGGCCAGTACTTCTGGCGCACCGGCCGCGGCTCCATCCTCCGCGGCGCCGTCTGGGATGAAAAAATCCCCGCCTACCCCCTCCTCCTCAAAGACGCCGGCTACCACATCGGCAAATCCTACAAAGTCTGGGGCCCCGGCTCCCCCGCCGACGCCCCCTACGGCCAGCAAGCCCACGCCTACCAATCCGCCGGCTCCCGCTTCAACCAGTTCTCCCAAAACGTCACCAAACTCGTCGCCAACGGCACCCCCCTCGAAGCCGCCAAAGAAGAACTCTACGCCGAAATCCGCACCAACTTCCGCACCTTCCTCGCCGACAACAAAGACGACAAACCCTTCTGCTACTGGTTCGGCCCCACCAATGTCCACCGCTCCTGGACCCAGGGCAGCGGCAAAAAACTCTGGAACATCAATCCCGACGATCTCAAAGGCAAAATGCCCCCCTACCTCCCCGACGTCCCCGAAGTCCGCGAAGACCTCGCCGACTACTTCGGCGAAATCGCCGCCTGGGACCACGCCATCGGCGTCCACATCGCCGAACTCGAAAAAGCCGGTGTCCTCGACAACACCATCATCGCCATCTCCGGCGACCACGGCGCTCCCGGCTTCCCTCATGGCAAATGCAACCTCTACGGCTTCGGCACCGGCGTCAGCCTCTCCCTCACCGGCCCCGGCATCCAGGGCGGCCGCGTCGTCGACGACTTCGTCTGCCTCCCCGACCTCTGCCCCACCTTCCTCGAAGCCGCCAGCCTCCCCATCCCCGACGTCATGACCGGCCGCAGCCTCTGGCCCGTCCTCAAATCCGAAAAATCCGGCCTCGTCGACCCCACCCGCACCTGGGTCGTCACCGGCCGCGAACGCCACGTCGAAAACGCCCGTGCCGACTTCACCCCCTACCCCCAGCGCGCCCTCCACACCGCCGACCACCTCTTCATCATCAACTTCCGCCCCGACCGCTGGCCCCTCGGCGACCCCTATGGCCTCGACAGCTCCAGCCCCCCCACCCCAGAAGAAATCAACGCCAACACCCGCACCACCCACCCCGATGACGACGCCGGCCCCACCAAAACCTGGCTCGTCGGCATGCGCAACGACACCCAATGGGGCCCCGCCTACCAGGCCGTCTACGGCAAACGCCCCAAATACGAACTCTACGACCTCAAAAAAGACCCCCACGAAACCCAAAACCTCGCCGACGACCCCGCCTACGCCACCATCAAAGCCGACCTCGAAAAACGCCTCCTCGCCGAACTCACCCGCACCGGCGACCCCCGCCTCATCGACGACGGCAAATTCTTCGAATCCCCCCCCATGGTCGGCCCCATCGACGACGCCGAAGGCAATCCCAGGAAGGCCAAAGGCAAGGGCAAGGGCAAGAAAAAATAACCTCCTAGCTTTTGGGGCAGGTGCCTCGAAACTTTCTGCAGCGACACCAAAAAATGAGAGGGGCATAAAGGGAATACTATTCCCTTCATGCCCCTCCTGACCGGGTCCCTTTGGATGGCTCGATCACCCTGGACGCCCCGGCATTAAACCCGACCCACTACGGTTTCACTTCCAAACGCATGTCACCCGTATGCAAAGGCCCAAGCAAAACCCCCATCCCCAGATTCAACTTCTGCACCACTGCACCTCGAAATTCGAGGGTTCGCTTCCCGTCTCGAACGGTGCCCATGAAGAATCCATTCACAGGATAAAAGGTCAATGATTGAAGCGGAGGCGAACAGGACGCACTCATCGAGCCATTCACCCACGCAGTCGCCGAAACAATCGGTGCCATCAGGTCTTCACACCCGATAGTAAGACCCACCTTACGTGACGCCCCTAGCTGCAGCATGCCCTGCGGAGAAAGAGGAACCACATACCGAGAACCGACACCGCGTAAACATGCCACACTAAACCCTTGCGAGTACCGATGTGTTACTTTGCGTTGGGCGGAACGCACCCACTCAAACTGACCCTCAATATCGCTGACCCCTGGCACATCCATGGTGTCCACAATTCCAGCGAACTGGCCCTTCGGATTCTGGTAAGGCCGCGAGTAGAGAGAGAAAGAGCCGTCTTCACTCAACAAGGGCGCCGCCGTAAATGTCCACCAGTCTCCCAGTCGGCCGTTGACAGTTACCCTTCCATTCTTGGACACTGACATTAGCATATAACCAGACCCCTGGGGAACGTCCGAATCTTTGGCATTCTCCGCGTTCGGCGGGATCCCCAGCGTATAGTGTCCGGGCACCAGACTGGTGAGGTTTTTGGAAGGATACCCCGAATACAAAGCCGAACCCACCAGCGCACCGTCAGAGTCCGCCGCATCCATGCTGGAATTCGCCGCAACACTCACATTCATCGCCCGATAATCACCGGCCAAGATCGCTTCCATCCTGATTTGCCGCGTCGGATTGCCTCGAAGCTTCAGGGAAACCGTCGCCACTCCCGACGCGTCGAATTTCCCCGTCATGGGATAGTTCACCGCTCCAATCTTCACCGTGCCTGAGAACGCGCGGGACTTCTGCACCCGCACCGACACTCGCCCTGCGATGTGGTCGTGCCGAAGCATCCCAGAGTAGTAGCCTGCCTTGACTTGGCTCTGCCTGGTTTCCAGCTTGGTCGCATAAATCCCCGCCAAACTCTCTGTGGTCGTCGCATTCAGCATCGTGGCAGACACCGCCAGCCAACGCCCGCGCAGCCCCTCACGCTCGAACGAAAGCGCCGAAATCTTGGAGCCCACAGGCGCCGCAGGATCCAGCCCTTGACCGCTCATCGACGTGTCTAAGAATACCTTGATCTCCGAACCATCCCCAAGGTAGATCCCGTCCACCGGATTGATGTAGCTGTGCTCCACCGGATCCAGCAAACCCCTGCGCGACTTGAACGCCACCGACACCGTGTTTCCTGGCCCGCCCGAAACCGCGACGAACGCTGACGCGCGCCAGCGTGGCAACTCGCCGTCCGTGTCATCGCTCTCGCCAACACCGGGAGGCCGCCCCGAAAAAGTCCAAAAGACGAAGTCATCCAGACCGTCACCCGTCCGCGCCATCCGATGCGTCAAACCACTGCGCGTGTCATGAACAAAAATCCCCTGGTTGACAGGCACTTGGACCGGGAAATTGTCCCCGACAAAGTCACGATGGTAGGCCAACAAATCCTTGTTGCCGTCTGTCGGACCGTCCAACCAGATCGTTTTCATTGCCGTCCCCCACGCACCCCAA
The DNA here is from genome assembly GCA_947440575.1 of Verrucomicrobiaceae bacterium. Classification (GTDB taxonomy): domain Bacteria; phylum Verrucomicrobiota; class Verrucomicrobiia; order Verrucomicrobiales; family Verrucomicrobiaceae; genus JAGRPD01. The sequence continues at coordinate 10,903 of CANETF010000077.1, read as the reverse complement.
AAGGCCACATACCGTCCGTCAAACGCTAACGCCTCACCAAATTGCGTAAAGGCTTGGTCAGTCTCACCAGGAACTGCATCACCAATACCCACCAAAGTGGTTAACGATGGATTTGGCACCAGCTTGGCCAAGTACAGGCCTCCATAGGTCGGCGCTTCCTCATTGTCATAACCCGCAAACACCATTTCACATCCATGCGCGCTTGGCGGAGCCGTGGAGCCAAAGCGGATGCCACTGACCCCATCGGGCAGATTAGGAATGATCGTAGCCGTATTGGCAACCAGTTGAACCGGCGCATGACCATTCTCAGCCAGCAAATCCCTGAAGTACACCCCCGTTTTGCCAATCACATCCGTGTAATTCCCCTTGAACGTGATCACCTGATGGTCCGTCACCGACGGCGACCCCGGAAACACGTCAAACTTCGTCCCCGGTGGTGCCCCCGGAACCGCAAAAAACGGAAAGTAGTTTGCCCCCAACTCCGGCACCGTCGGCGCCGGCACCGCTCCCAAAAGACTCACACCCGTCATCAACCCCCCGCCAGGATTCGCAAAAATCCCTGTCGTTCCCGCCTTGGTATCCGCCCCATCCACCTGGTAAGTCCAGACCGGCTGCGCATTGCCGCGAGTCGCCACCGTCGTGGTCCACATCCCAATCCGCGGAATAGAAGGAAACTCAATGAAGGTCGATAGCAGATCATCCGGCGGATACGTCGTATTGTTCGGCGCAGGCACCGTGGTCAGCCGCGTCGCCACCGCCTGAATGGCAGACCCAGGCTTCGCCAAGTCCTTCGTGAAAATCCCACTCATCGGCTGGTTCGGACCCTTGCTCCGCGCTCGAAAAACCATTAGGCCAGCCGCATTCAAAGACGGTTGATTGTAGCTGTTGAATTTAGTTTCCGTTCCTGGGATGTTATCCAAGTTATTGACCGCCTTGGACCATTGCAGTCCGCTCATGGGGCCATCGGCCCCGGCGGAACTGCAAATACCCGCTAGCAGAGCGATGATAACGGTTCGCCTTGCGGACGCATTTTGCTTGTTTGTTTTCATCATTTTAATGGGTTGTTTGTTTCCGGGCAACCTCCCCACTGGGAACTGCCCTACGGTGAAAACTAGATAGTTGCATCGCTTTGGCTATTGGGGTCGAATACGGCTTCGAATCAGTGGAATCCATTAAACACACCTGTGGAATCCATTAGACACACCTGAGTCCTCACGAAGACTGAGCCCAGTAATGCGCTGATGCCCGGAGTCGCATTTCCAGGGATGCCAGCCGCAACACCGGCCACCCTCCTCACACTGGTGCTTGGCACAGCCTGGGTTTCAGCGCATCGTCAGGATCCACCCTCCCTCCATGAAAGCACTGCTCGCCCTCACCGCCCTTCTGTCATTCGTTCCCCTTCACGCTGACAATCCTCCCTCCCCCCTCCCCCTCTGGCCAAACGGCGCCCCCGGCTCCGAAGCCCGCGCCACCGAACCCGAAACCCTCGAAGGCACCAACGTCTGCAACGTCCACAATCCCAGCCTCACCCCCTACCTCCCCGACCCCACCAAAGCCACCGGCACCGCCGTCATCATCTGCCCCGGCGGCGGCCACAAAAAACTCTGCCTCGGCCATGAAGGCGGCGCCCTCGCCGAATGGTTCCAAGCCCGCGGCATCGCCGCCTTTGTCCTCAAATACCGCCTCGCCCGCGAACCCAATAGCCCCTACACCATCCAGGACCACGCCATGGCCGACACCCGCCGCGCCCTCCGCACCGTCCGCACCCGCGCCACTGAATGGCGTATCAAACCGGATCGCATCGGCATCATCGGCTTCTCCGCCGGTGGCGAACTCGCCGCCTTCGCCGCCATGCAGTCCGACCCCGGCAAACCCGACGCTGCCGACCCCATCGACCAAGCCAGCTCCCGCCCCGACTTCCAAGCCCTCATCTACCCCGGCACCTCCAACCTCTTCACCGCCGAAAAAGGCATGCCCCCCGTCTTCATCGCCTGCGGCTACGGCGACCGTCCCGACATCGCCGAAGGCATGGCCTCACTCTACCTCAAATACAAAGCCGCTGGCGTCAAAGCCGAACTCCACATCTACAGCGAAGCCGGCCACGGCTTCGGCTACCGCCCCGACGCCAAAGGCGCCGCCTCCCAATGGCCCCACCGCTTCACCGACTGGCTCACCGACTCCAACTTCCTCCCCAAGTAAAAAATGACCTCCCGTGGCGGCATCATGACGACTCTTACAGCGTCTCAGCCAGCCGTTGCATCATAACGATCTTCCACTAGCTTACCGGTATGAGTGCGCTCGCTCTTGAAGTCGACCAAGCCATGCAACGACTGGATGCCGTCACTGCATCCCGGCTCGAACGGCTTGTGCGTGATGCGATAGCCTTAGTGCAACCCATCTCTGTTGCTGACTCCGCAGACTCACAAAGCATTCGCTTTCCGCTCGTTCAGGGGGTCAGACCCATTGCCACAGAGGAGGTTGCACGCCTCCAAGACGAAGCCTGACACTCACGAGTTCATGATCTGGCTACTCGATGGCAATCTGCTTACCGCTCTCGTCATCAGTTCTCATGAGCATCATGACTGTGCCGTGGCTTGGTTCTACACACAGCCCCGCCGTTTCGCCACCTGCGCTATCACGGAAGGAACGCTCTTGCGTCTTCACATGATGTTCGCCGAAGACGCATCCGCAAAAGCAGCTTGGACCACTTTGGGAAACTTGCGCCTGATGCATAACCACGAGTTTTGGCAGGACGGCTTCAGCTATGGCGAAGTCCGCCATCACGGACTGACCGGACATCGACAAGTCACTGACGCTTGGCTGGCTGAGCTCGCACGCAAACACTCAGGCCGACTCGCCACACTCGATCACGGCCTAGCAGCCATGCACCCGGATGTAGCTGAGCTCGTTTGAACCACCGAAGACAGAGACCGCATGGGGCAAGTCTGTGGAGTTTGCCCGAATCGAGCAAAGCCAATCGCCACCTCACTTCTTAATCTGCCTCAGCTTCCCACCCGTCCGCCGCGCAATCGAACTCCACGCCCCCTCATCATCCGCCCGCATCTGAAACCCGATGAAATTCAACGGGATCTTGTCCTTCCGCCCCTTCTCCAACTCCTTGATCTTGTCCTCGATCTCTTCATTGGGAATCCGCCGCTCCGCCGGATAAGTCTGCTCAAACTGCCCATCTGAAATCAGAAAGATCACATCCGGATTCATCCCAAACGCCGCATCCAGCACACTCACCACCCCGTTCGGCTCCGGACTCTTCACCCCCTCAGAGCCCCGCGCCATCTGCCCGCTCTCATCCCATTCATTGTCGATCCATTTCTTCGCCGCCTCCCGATTCGCCGGCGTCACCTGCACCAGTTGCTCACTGAACGGCTTAAAGTTCCGCACGAACTGAATGATCGAAAACGACGCCCCCGTCGGCAGCGTGTCGATCAACTTCAGCGTCTCCTCCTTGATCTTCGCCAAAGGCACTCCACTTCCCGCCGCCTTGTTCACCACCGAACCCGAAACATCAAAACACAAAACAATTCGTTGCCCTTGCGCCTTCAGGCCCATGAAACTGAAGTTGGTCAGGCCTTTGCCCAGCCCGCCTCCACCTCCCAATCCAAACCCCGACCCATTGCCTGAACCTCCGCTGCCCGTCAGACCCGTGACCATGCTGGAAACCACCGTCGAAGGATCCGGCACAAGACTGCTGTCAAAAGCGATTTTGGGCGCCTCCGGCAACGCAAAAGCCGTTGGACGCAAACTCACCAATCGTTGTTTGAAGGTCGGCTTCGAAGCCAAACCCGCATGAGCCGCAAGATTCATTCGGTGTTGCCGCGTCTGCGGCGGAATCTTGATCTTCGCCGCTGGCGGAGCGACAAATTTGGGGGGCGGCGGCTGAATGTATTGAGCCACAATGAAAGCTCCGCCAACGAGTCCCAAAATACCGTGTATGATCAGGCTGCCGATGAGCGCAGCGCCCGCGCCTTTGCGCCGCGCTGCCGGCGCTGCCTCGCTCGAGTTCTCGATGACATCCATGCTCATGATAGGCTATCCTTCCTCCTCCTCATCGCTGTTCAACGTCACCCCTTTGATGCCCGCCTGCGCACAAACATTCAGCACGTCCACAATCCGTTGATGCGTCGTCTGATTCGCCGCATCCAGCGTCACCAGGGACAAACTCTGGTTGTTGTCCGCAGCTTCGCGAAACCGGCGCAAAAGATCGCGCAGCGCCTTCAACCCCTGATCCCCGGGCTGCCCCAATATCGCCTCATTCACTTCCACCGCACCGTCTGGTCGGATGGCAATCCGCACTTCCTCAGGCAACTCGACACTGACTTCATCCGATACAGACCCCGGCAGCGTCATGCTGATGTCAGCCTCATACCGAGGGGGCTTGGATGAGACAATGAAAAAACACAGCAGCAGGAATCCGATGTCAGCCATCGGCGCAATCTGCATTTCCTGGGGTTGCTCCTCACGTCGGTGAAATCTCATAGTCAGTTCTGCCCCTCCCGAAAGCTGGCCAAAATCACTTCCACAGCCGACGCCTCAGCGCAGGCACGATAAAACTCCTTCGTCTTCTGGGCCGGAATACCCGCATCCGCCCGTAGATACACTTTCAAGGGCGGAAACTGAATCAACCGCTGCTTCATGTGCGCCGTCAACTCCGCCAAACTCATCGGCTGATTGCCCACGTAATAGTTCCCAGCTTTGTCGATGTTCACGATGACGCGTCCACTCATGTCCGGCGGTGTCTCCGCTGCTGAGGCAAGCGGCAACGCCACCTCCACCGCAAACTCATTCTCCGCCAGATGCATGGTCACCATGAAAAAGATGATCAGAATCCAGGTGATGTCGATCATCGGCGCGATCTGAAAGCCGACGTCTTCAGTATGTCGACGACGGATAATCATTCGGCGTTTGCAGGTGGGCCCGATACGAAGCGGCCAATGAGATTGGAAGCCACACGCGCCACATCAGACATCAATGCCTGAAGGGTGTTCTTGAAATAGAAATAAGCAAACATCGCCGGAATCGCCACCAACAAGCCCCCCGCCGTACCCACCATGGCTTCACCGATGCCCGCCGCAAAATCTGAAGCTTTCGAGGCCCCCTGGGAAAGCTTGTCAAAACTCTGAATCATCCCCGATACCGTGCCAAGCAGCCCGATCATCGGCGCCACCGCAGCAAAAGCATTCAACATGTTCACCCACAGCATCAATCGCGTTTCCTCATGGAAAATGGTTTCCGCCGCCGCTGCTTCAAGATCCGCTTTCGTGTACTCAGCCACCCCCGTTCCCGCTTTCTGCAAAGATTCACGGATGACCGTACTCAGCACTGAAGGTGTGCCGTCACAAAGTTGCATGGCCTTGCCCACATCCTGACTGACCAGCGCCTCATTCAAAGCGCCGACAAGTGTGACCGGCACCATCTTTTTCTTGTTCACCGCAAGCAGGCAGTATGACAAAGTCGCCACCGTGGCCACACTGGTAAGTGCGATCATGTGCATGACCCAGCCACCCTCTTTGTAGAGATCAATCAAGGTCTTGGAGTGCAGCTCCGGCGCCTTCTCCGCAGGTCCAGGCGCGGGTGCCGCAGCCTCCTGTGCCTGCGCGAGGTTCGAACTATTCAACCCGGCATAAATAAGAACGCCGGTTATGATCGCAAATGCAGTGGAGCGGATGAGGTGGAGCATAGATTTAGTCTTCAAATAGATTGTAGCGCTTGGGTGGCGGCGGGGGGCCCATCGGCTCCGCTTCCTTCGGTTTCTCTTCGGGTTTGGCTTCGGTAACAGTTTTTCCAGACTCAACGCTGGCCTTCAAAGGTGTAAGCATTTCCTTGGCCTTGCCCGCATGAATACTATCCGCGTAAAGCGCCAAAAGGTCTTCCAAAGCATCGACGGCGCGTTGGGTCTCACGCGAGTACAAATAGATTTGCACAGCCTGCCAAATCCCGTCTGCCGACTCGGCTTCAGCCAACGGATGAAACAGGCTCGGGTAAAGCGCGAGATCCAGAGCCAGATGATAATGCCGGTTCCGCAGCGGTTTGATTTCATCATCCTCAATCCACCGCGGATTCTCCGCTTCGATGCTCTTGAGGGCCTCAAACTCCTTTTTCATCAGGAACCCTGTCACCAACAACATCAAATCTGGATTGCCCTCGTCCGCCGCCTCCGTCACCGCCCAAGCCCGTTTCTCCACTTCTTCCGCCTTCTCCGACTTCATCACCTGAATGAAAGCCAGCGTGTCACTCTCACCCTTGGCCCGTGCTCGGCGCTGCGGGTCGCTGTCTTTTTCAACGATCTCTTTCGCAATCGTCGATGCCTCATCAAACGCTCCAGACTTCCGCAATGACCTCGCCAAAGCCAGACCAAAGTCTCCAGCATTCGAACCCTGAATCTGAATCGATCGCTTGCGCGCCTCCCAGAACACCTTCAGCGGTGCTATCGCCTCAGTCTTTGCCTCGGCAATGAGCTGGCGTTCCCCCATCGACAATCCAAACTTCACACTGCCAATCTGATCATAAGCCAGCACGCGCTTCACCGCGCCTCGCTGCACCTCCAACCCTTCCTCCAAAGCCCGAATGATACCCGCCCTGAAGGCAACTCCCTTCGCCGGATCACTCCACCGGATCTCATCCAATTCACCACGCTGTGAAATCGCTCGCTCAGCCTGCTCCGCCGTCTGCCCAAAAGCAGCGCCCGCGATCACCAGCATCCAACAGATCCAACCCCTCATGAGGCACCTCCCGGTTGAATCGTAGCCGGAGGTATCTCTCCACCCTCTGGCACTTTGGCTTCGATCAAGCCGCCGAGTGTGATGGCCCGCTTGCGCCCATCCGCTGACTCGCTCGTCGACTTCAAATCATCACGCAACGCCAGCTCCGAATACACCTCGCGAGCTTCTTCAGTCTTGCCCAGCTTCTCCAGGGCTTGCCCGCGTCCCCAATAAGCCTTGGCCACCAATTCAGGATACCGATTAAACAGCACATAGACCTGCTCAAAATACGGCAACGCCTCGCGCGATTCCCCCTTCTTCGCATGCAGATTCGCCGCTCCCAGAAAGGCCTCCGCTCGCAGACGCGAAGGGATGGCTTTCGACTTCTGAATGGCCGCGTAAAGATTCAACGCCAGATCTTTTTTGCCGGACTCCAGCAAGCGCGCACGAGCCAGAGCCACCTTGCCCCCAATCTCAGCCTCGACAATCGAGACCCCATTGGCATCAGGCGCTGACTTGGGCATGACGGCCGTTTTTTCAAATCGATCAAACATGTCCAGCGCCCGTGTTTCATTGTTCTCCGCCAGCGCCAGGAATCCCAGTCCCGCAAACGCTCGATCTCGCTCCGGCGCCCGCGGATACCACTTTCTCAACCCCTCAAAAAGCCTCTCCGCCCCCTTGCTATCACCAATCTGAGCCTGGGCCTCCGCGCAGTCCACAATCACCCTCGGAGCAGTCTCCTTGGGTTCAACCTTCTCACCCAAACGCGCCAGCATGACCCTTGATTCATCAGGCTGTGACCGCTGAATCAGCTGCGCCTCAGCCCAACCCAGCCGCGCGAAATAATTTCCCTGATGCCGCGTCTCAGCGCTCGATTTTTCCTTTTGTAGCAGCCCCTGGAGTTCCTGCTTTTGGTCTCCCGGATAAAGTGCGTTCAGGCCCAGGAAAATGTCCTCCAACCCAGGCCGAACCTTGTCATTGCCCAGACGGCGAATCGCTTCCCAATAGATTTTCCGCGCATCTTCGATCTTGCCTTCTTGCTTCGCTACCCAGCCCAACCAGTTCAACGCCTCAGCCACCCGTGGACTCTCCGCCCGCGCCTTCAAAAAGGACTCATACAGTCCCTTCATCCCTTCAAGATCCTTTTGAGCCTTGAAAATCTGCCCCCGCTTCATCCAACCTTCATCATGAAAGCCCGTAGCGGCGACCTCGATGCGCTGATACGCCTCCTGAGCCTTCTCCAATTCACCCTCCGCAGCATAACAATCTCCCAGCGTTAACTGCGCTTCCGCCAGCCATTCACTCGCGGGCTCCTTCTTCTCAAATCGCTCCAACTCCTCAATGGCCCGCTCATAGAGCGCCTCCGAAAAATAAGAGTATCCCATCCGGAACATCGCATCATCCACATACTCGCCGCGTCTTGCCCCCCCCTTCTGACTGCGTTCCAAATATTTCGCCAGATGCGCTCGCGCCGTTTCCCATTGTTGATCGAAATAAAGCACCATGCCCCGCCAAAAAAAGGCATGGTCCCACATCTCGTGATCGTCAGGGATGTCGTTCAACAGCGATTCCAAAAGCCGTCCTGCCTCGGCATACTGTTCAAGTTGAAGCACGTTGTAAGCCTCCATGAATCGCGCCTTCACCGCCAACTCATCCTCCGGAAAACGCTTGGCAACTTCCGCATAGCCCTCCGCTGCCTTAGCATACTCATATTGCCCCTCATAGGCCTGCGCTCTGGCAAAAAGCACCCCGGGGAGGTTTTTGGCTTCAGGCAAATTGGCAAGGCGCTCAACGTACACATCCGCCGCTCTCACAGCTCGATTCCATCTCTCCAGTGACATCCACCCACTGATTAAATTCACCGAAGCTGATTCCACCAGCCCATCTGGGGGCATCTGACGCACCATCTGATCCAAGATGAGCGAAGCTTCCCGCAGCCGACCCAATGAATAGTAGGCCTGGGCAAATCGAAGACGCGAACCCGAGTCAAACTGAGGCAGTTTTTCAATGTTATCCAGGTCCTTCTCCATCTCCTTCAGGCTTGTCTGAATCTGCGTCTGCCTGACGATGTTCTTGCTCGCTAAAGCATATTGCAATTCCGCATCCGCCTCATCCAGTTTTGCTCTCTGCATCTTCACAATGTCTGAACGCAAAGGAACCAACCGCAGCACCGCAATGGCTTTGTAATACTGCTCTTGCTCCAGAAACTTTGATCCCAGCTCAATCAACTGGGAGGCATAGGTCACGATCTGCCGAATCTGGTCCAACCTAGAGAAAATGCTCCTCGCTAACGTGATGGCTTCGTCCCATCGCTCCGCCTTCATCAGCGCATGCAAATGGAGGATGTCCGCCCGGCCTCCAGCCTCCGGGCTCGACGCCCGAATCTCTTTGCCATACTTCGTGAAAAACGCGATCGCTCCTGGCCAGTTCTCCTCCATGACATAGCTCATTCCCCCCAGCACAAGAGCTTCCATCCGTCGCCCAGCCTCCACCGTGGCATCACCAAAAACACCCCCCAGATGCTTGCGCGCCTCCTCATACTTCGCCGCCTGAATCGCCGCTAAGCCTGAGAAAAAACGTAACTCAGCGCGCACCGCCGGCTCCACGGATGGATCCGCAAGAGCTTCAGCGATGGGTTTCTCCGCAAGATCAAACTTCCCCTGCCGAATGTAAGCCAACGCCAGCATGGGCTTCACCTTTTTCACCATGTCGGCAAAAGCCGCATCCGCCCCATAAGTGTCCAAAAAGCTCTGCAAAAGCTTGGCTGCTTCTTCCCAATTCTGCGCCTGATACGCCGCATTACCCGCTTGGATCAACTCAACCGGCGTCCCCACCTGTTGCGTGTCCGGCACCTGAGCCCGCACCTCCACCGCCCCCAACCAAACACACACCAGCACCCCAAAGAGACTCACGCAACGCATGCAAGGTTTCCAGTTCGCTTCCATTCAAATCGTCAGAGTCAGAATATAAATAATAGGTAGAACCGTGCCAACACGCAATCCTCAAGCACCCTAAGTGACGAAATCGTTCCTCGACCCACTTCCTCTCACAGGCTTCATGCCCACCGCGGCGCAAGTATCATGCTTGCCCGCCACTCCAGCCAACCACCATCTCCCTCAGCATCCCACAAGATGGCGCAAGCATCTTGCTTGCCCATCCCCAACTCACATACCATTCCACTCACCGAATCACCAAAACCCCCGACCGCACCTCCAACAACGCCTTCGAAAACCCGATCTCCTCAACATTCATCCCCCGAATCCCAAACTGCCGACCCTTAAACACCCCGGTCGTCGCCACGGCCCCAGCCTTCAAATTCGCCAGCGTTGCATCCAAATCCCCAGGCACCACAAAATCCACCCCGCTCGCCTGCGCCGCCGTGCACTCAGTCACCAACTCCTGCGCATTCCGCTTCGCCTTGATGCTCAAAAACGCCTCCTGCTGCCCCCCAAACAACGGCATCGCCAGAGAACACATGATCCCAATGATCGCGATCGTCATCAGCAACTCCGCAAGGCTGAATCCTTGGGTGCGACAAACTTTAGAAGCAAAGGCAGAAGTTTTCATGAGTGTTTTGTTTTGCAATTATCATAATTATAAATCATCGATAAGAACGCGCAACCGAAAAAGATGCCTTTACTATCATTTTCCATAATCGAGCTCCTTTTGAATCTCAATTTTGAGATTTTAGCACGGAAAACCATTTTCCAGTCTCCAATATCAACCTAGCATGCCGCAGCGAATGCCCTCAGCGGCATGTCAGGTGCCCCTTCTTAAAGGATAGAGTGGATCAGCGGAGATTCGTCGGCTTCCAAAACAAGCCCACCGTAGCCATGACGCGCTTGCAGTAAGTTGTAGTTGCGTTTCAGGAATGCATAAGGCGAAAGCGGGAAAGGGAAAAAGTATGCTCCATCCACAATGAGTTCGAAGCGCGAGAACTGCCCTACCTCCTAAAGCTACGGCACCTCCCAAAATCAAACGAGTGCCAGAGCTGCTCCAACGGAGCGCCATCACGGAGTAATGGAGCACCCACCACCATCAAGCCTGTTCTTGACTCGCTTCTTGCGCCAATGGTCCGGCGAAAATGGCGCCGAGCCCTACCTCCAGACACCGAACGACTGCTCACTGGACAATTCTGTCTGCAGAAACACCACCACTCTCAATCAACGCCACCGCAGATCGTCTCG
>CANETF010000076.1 GCA_947440575.1 Verrucomicrobiaceae bacterium | reverse complement strand
GGCGGGGCGTTCGATGGGGGCGAAGGGGAGGGCGGCGCGGATGAAGAAGCCGGGGAAGTGGAGGCGGGGGGTGACGTCGAGGGCGGTGAAGATGAGGCCGAGCAGGGCGAGGCGGCGGAACCAGGGGGCGAGGGTGGCGAAGGGGAGGGCGTGGGACCAGCGGATGGACTGGATTTCGGAGGCGACTTCGTCCTGGAGGCGGGCGCGGAATTCGGGGGAGTCGGAGATGGGGGTAGAGGTGTCGCCGGATTGGGAGAGTTCGACCGCGGCGAGGAGTCGCTCGCGGAGAGCGGGGGCGGCGTCTTCGATGAGGCGGGCGGCGTCGGTGTTGGTGCGGGCGGCGGCGAGTTGGCGCCAGGCGAGGTGCCAGGCGGTGAGGGCGGCGGAGGCGTAGATGGCGAGGGAGATCCAGGGGCGGGCGGGGTCGGGGAGGAGACGGGCGCGGTCGAGGAGGGCGACGATGGCGAGGGCGGCGGCGGCGACGACGAGGAGAGTGAGGAGGGCGCGCCAGTGGAGGAGGGTGGAGCGTCGGGCGCGGAAGGCGGCGAGGGCTTGGAGGGTGGCGGGACGCAGGGCGAGGTTCATGGGGTGAAGATAGAACGCAACAGGAAGCGTGCCGTTACAAGTGGGAGTGAAGAAAATGCGGGGGGCGGGGCTGGGGGATGGAGGGACGGAGGGATGGAGGGATGGAGGGATGGAGGGATGGAGGGATGGAGGGAGGGGGAGAGGGGGAGAGGGGGATCGTGCAAGCGAGACGCTTGCACCACCTTGGGGGGCAGCGGGGGGCTTGTGGTTTTGGGGTGATAAAGGGCTTGATGGGATTGGGGGGGGCGGGGTAGGGTTTGGGTGTATGATTTTGAATCGATTTGTTTTGTCGGGGGCTTTCTTGTTTGCGGCTGGGTTTGGGCTCGAGGTTCGGGGGGCGGATCATGTGGTTTATGAGGGGGGGGAGGGAGCGGGTAAGGGGAAGCATGTGGTGCTGTTGGCGGGGGATGAGGAGTATCGGAGTGAGGAGAGTTTGCCGATGCTGGGGCAGATCCTGAGCAAGCATCACGGGTTCAAGAGCACCGTGTGCTTCAGTTTGAATGCGGCGGGGGAGATTGATCCGAAGGCGGGCGGGAGTTTGAGTCATCCGGAGGCGCTGGATTCGGCGGATGCGATCGTGATGCTGCTGCGGTTCCGGTATTGGGATGACGCGACGATGAAGCGGTTTCAGGCGGCGCTGGATCGGGGGGTGCCGGTGATTGCGCTACGGACGAGCACGCATGCTTTCAATCCGCCGAAGGAGGGGGCGTGGGGGAAGTGGGCGTGGAATGATGAGAGTGGCGGCTGGGGGAAGAAGGTGCTGGGGGAGACGTGGGTGAGCCACTGGGGGAAGCACAAGTTTGAGGCGACGCGGTCGGTGGTGGAGGCGGGGGCTGAGAAGAGTGCGCTGTTGCGCGGGGTGGGAGAACTTTTTGGCGACAGCGATGTGTATGAGGCGCATCCGCCGGAGGATGTGAAGGTGCTGCTGAGGGGTCAGGTGGTGGCGGGGATGACGCCGGAGAGCGGGGCGGCGGAGCAGTCGAAGAAGACGGTGAAGGGGGTGGAGCAGCCGGTGAATGAGCCGATGATGCCGATCGCGTGGACGCGTGAGTTAAAGAACGAGGCGGGGACGGTGAACCGGATTTTTTGCACAACGATGGGCGCGGCGACGGACCTGGTAGATGAGGATTTGCGTCGGCTGGTGGTGAACGGGGTGTTCTGGGGGCTGGGCTTGGAGGTGCCGGAGAAGGCGGATGTGACGCTGTTGGGGGTGTACGAGCCGAGCAAGTACGGCTTTGATGGCTTCAAGACGGGGGTGAAGCCGGAGGTGTTTGAGGTGAAGGAGTGAGCCGAGCAAGTATGGCTTTGATGGCTCCAACCCGGACATCGAAGGTGGAGGCGGCGCATTCATTGCCATCATTGGCCGAACATGCCGCCGGGAGATCTTGGATCGTGTCGATTGGATGCAGCCGCTAGGATTTCCAGCGTCTTGTGCCGCCAGATTTGGCACCGTCTGCGGCCCCTCGAACCTCGGAATTTGGGTTCAAGGTGGGGATGAAGCCGGAGGTGTTTGAACTGAAGAACTAACGGTGACAGGAAGGCCTGGGCTACGGCTTACTGATAGATCGTGTCGATTTCCATGTTTTGGCGGATCCAGTTGGCGAGGGTGGAGCTGCCCATGCCGTAGCCGCCGGGGAGTGGGCCGTAATCCATGGTTTGGATGGCGGGAGGGGGACCCCAGTGAACGGGGAAGCGGGAGACGGGGGGTAGCGGGGCGTCTGTTACGGGAACGGATTGGGAGCCGGAGGTGGAGCGGATTTGGACGGAGGTTTGGTTGGTGTAGGGGATGTCGATGGTGGCGTTGACGTTTGTGATGACCTGAATGAAGAGAAGATTTGGGGGTGGGGTGTCGACGTTGAAGTCGAGGTAGAGGATGGAGGAGCCGTCGGCGGATAGGACGAGCGGGATGTTGGTGGAGGATTCGAGGCGGGGGTTCGTGTAGCCGGGGTGGGGGACCCAACCGGAGGCGGTGACGCGAATGGACTGGCTGCCTTTTTCGTTGGTGACGAGATGGGCAGAGAGTTGATTGAGACCGCCGACGAGGGAGGGGGCTCTGACGGGAGGGTTAATGACGACGAGGGGTGGGGCGGTGATTTCGAAGCTGGTGGCGGCGAAGACGGATGGGGTGCCGGCGAGGACGGCTTCGAGGCGGTAGGTGGCTGAGGGAAGCCAAGCGCCGGAGGGGGCGAGGGGGACGAGGACGGAAGCGGTCCAGGAGGAACCGGGACGGAGGGTCAAATTGGGTGAGGTTGGGGCGATGGAACGGGCTGGGATGCGACCGGGGCTGGTCCAAACGACTTCGTCTTTTTCGTTGTAGAGGGAGAATTGGAATTTGGCCTGGGCGGCGGAGAGGTCGGGGAAGGAGTAGGTAAGGGGGGCGCGGCTGCGATTGCGGAGTTGGATTTGGGCGGCGAGGGAGGTGCGGCGGGGGTTGAGGAGGGCTTCGGGGGTGGCGTCGATGCGGTTGGTGGAGGTGGCAAGGGAGACGGAGACGCCGGAAAGTGGGGGAAGCGACTGGGCTGGCAGCGAGGGGCTGGAGAGCAGTGAGGCCAGGAGGAAGGTGGCGACGGTTGGAAGCGAGAGACCGGAGGGCGCTGAAGGGAACATGGTGGGTGGCGGACTGGGTTGGGAGGAAGGTCGAAACCTTGCTATACTCACACTTTGTCTGAAAACGACAAAACCTGACAAGATTTTTTTGTTTTTTTGGCGGAGGGGGCTGACGCAGGTTCGGGGGATTTGCCTGGCTTGTGCTTTGATAGGTTTTGGCGGAGTCGCTCGCTCATTTGCTAGCGCTCAGCGCCACCCTTCGGGCAACCTTTGGTTGGCTACCTCCCTGTGGTCGGTTCGACGGAGCGAGATGGCTACTGTGCTTTGGGCTCGGTTCGGCGGAGCGAGATGGCTACTGTACTGGCGGCTCGTCTTAGTGGGGGCGGCGTTTGAGGGTGATGCGTTTGAAACGGGCGGGGCCGTTTTCGCTGACGCTCATGATTTCGCGGTCATTGACGAAGACGTTGTGAACGAGGCGGCGGTAGTAGCTGTTCATGGGGTTGAGCACGACGGGTTTGCCGGTGGTGCGGACGCGGAGGGCCATTTGTTGGACGTGGTCGACGAGGTTGTCTTCGCGGATGGAGCGGTAGTATTCGACATCGACGCGGATGCGGGGTGCGCCGGACATGTGGCGGACGAGGATGCGGTTTACGAGGTATTGGATGTCGTCGAGGATTTCGCCACGGTGACCGATGAGGGCATCGGCGTCCTCGGTGAGGATCTGGAGGGTAGGGCCTTCGGGGGTTTCGAGCTCTTCGATCTGGACGGTGAAGCCCAGGTAGCCGAGCATCGTGTCGAGGATTTTGCGCGCGTGTTCGATGGCGGTCATGGAGACTGGATGGCCCGCGAAGCTGAACTTGTCCAAAACTAAATCAGGATAAGGAGCAAGAGAATGGCGAAGCGAGGGGGTGGATGATGGCTTTTTTGGGGAGGGGATGGAAAACAAAAAAGGCGGCTCCTGGTGGGGAGCCGCCTTGATGAAGGGGTGATGGTTACGCCTTTGGGGTGTCGGGGGTCGAAGCGGGGAGTTCGGGTTTCGCGACGTAGTCGGTTGGGATCTCACCTTTGAGGCATTTCAGGAAGGTGATGATGGAGGCGCATTCTTCGTCGGTGATGATTTTTCCGAGTTGGTGTTCGGCCATCATTTTGACCATGGTGGGGAGGTCTTTCACTGAGCCGTCATGGAGGTAAGGGCCGGTTTCGGTGGTGTTGCGAAGGCTTGGGACCTTGAACATGAATTTGTCTGACTCCACCTTGGTGTTGGCGGCACGACCTTCGTCTTTGAGGTCGGGCCAGGCTTTGACGAGGCCGAGTTTTTGATACATGTGGCCACCGACGCCAGCACCGTTGTGGCAGGTGACGCAGCCGGCTTTGGCGAAGTTTTCGAAGCCCTTCTTTTCGTCAGCGGTGAGCGCGTCATCTTTGCCTTTGAGGAAGTCGTCCCAGCGGGAAGGGGTCATCAATTTGCGTTCGAAGGCACCGACGGCTTTGCCGAAGTTGTTGTAGGAGATGGGGTCGGCGTCGCCAGGGAAAGCGGCTTTGAAGGCGTCGACGTAACCGGGCATGGATTTGAGGACCTTCACCACGAAGTCGGCGTCGGGCATGCCCATTTCGATGGGGTTCAGAACGGGGCCTTTGGCTTGTTCCTCGACGGTGGGAGCGCGGCCATCCCAGAATTGGGCGATGTGGATGGCGGCGTTGAAGGTGGAGGGGGAGCTACGACCGCCGAGTTTGCCATCGTGGCCGGGGGAGAAGGGCAAATTGTCCTGGCCGAACCCATCGAGTTTGTGGCAGGAGTTGCAGGAGATTTTTTGACCTTTGGAAATGCGATCCTCATAATAGAGCATGCGGCCGAGGTTGATTTTGGCGTCGGTGAGTTCGTTATCGGGAGCCGGGGCCTCGGCAGGAAGCGGAGCGAACATGGGCTTGTAGGCATCCAGCATGGACTGGGAATAGCCTTCGGACGCGAGGGAGAGCGTGATGGAAGCGAGTAGGAGGGGTCGGAGGAGAGGAAGACGCATGGGATTGAAGAGTTGTTCGGCGTGAGGGTTACGCGCGGGTGGAATTATGGAGATGCTTTTTTTTTGCGCAAGACTGGAAACGTTGTGAGGGAGGGTGGAATTGCGGATGGCAGCGGGTTTTGTGATTGATGATGAGGTGGCAGGCGCTAGAGTGAAGGGATGATTCGACATATAGCGCGCAAAATTGGGATCGTCTCCTTGATGGTCTTATGGGGGCAATTGGACGGGACGGTATGCGGGGCTGACGCGCCGGATCAGAAGCTGCGCGCGTTGCTGGGGGAGGTGCAGAGTTTGCAGGCGCGGCATCAGTATGTGGATGCGTTGTTGAAGCTGGAGGAGTTGGAGAAGACGCATCCGGATTCGGCGGATTTGTACAACATTCGGGGGTCCATTTTGCTGTCACCGGGGATTCGGAATTTTGACGCGGCGGAGACGGCCTTTCAGAAGGCTGAGTCGTTGCAGCCTGGTGGGTTGGCACCGTTGTTCAACTTGGGGGAGGTGTCTTTCGTCAAGCATGACTGGGCGGAGGCCAAGAAGCGGTTTGAGAAAGTGCGCGATGCGTTTCCGGAGGCGAACTTGGCGGTTCGGCATTTGGTGATGTTCAAGCTGGTGATGTGTGAGTTGAAGCTGGAGCAGGTGGCGGCAGCGGAGGCGATCATCGCGTCCCAGTTCACGTTCATGGATGACACGCCGGCGTATTATTTGTCGAAGGCGGCGGTGGCTTTTCAGAAGAAGGATGAGGCGGCGGCGAATGAGTGGGTGGACAAGGCGCGGGCAATTTTTGGTGAGAATCAGACGGTCTCGTATGTGGACAGTTTGATGGAGGCGCGCTGGGTGGTGAATATTGGGCTGCCACCGGCACCCGGGACGGCGAACAAGTGACCGGGGTCTGGCAGATCGCGGCGGATACGGGCGGGACATTTACGGACTGCTTTGGGCGGACGCCGGAAGGGGAGGAGCGGCGATGCAAGCTGCTTTCGACCGGGTGTTTGAGGGGTCGGGTGGAGGAGGTGGGGTCGGGGTGGATTCGGGTGAAGGGACTGGTGGAGATGGCGGAGGGATTTTATGCTGGGTGGCGGTGTCGGGGTGTGGGTGACGAGGCGTGGGAGATTCGGGGTTCGGGGGTGAATGGGATCGAGTGCGACGGGGTGTTTGGGAAGGGGGAGATGATTGAGGTGTTCACGGGAGAGGAGGCGCCGGTGGTGGGGGCGAGGTTGATGACCGGGACGCGGGTGGGTGAGGCTTTTCCGGAGATGCGAGTGCGGTTGGCGACGACGCGCGCAACGAATGCTCTGCTGGAGGGGAAGGGATGTGCGACGGCGCTGTTTGTGACGCGGGGGTTTGCGGATGTGTTGAGGATTGGGGATCAGAGGCGGGGGGATTTGTTTGCGTTGAAGCATGAAGCGAGGGCGTGTTTTGCGGCGGCGGAGGTGGAAGTGGGAGGTCGGGTATCGGCGACGGGCGAGGTGATCGAGGCTTTGGATGAGGGTGAAGTGAAGGAAGCGGCGGGTCGGGTTTTGGTGCGGGGGATTCGGCATGCGGCGGTGGCGCTGTTGCATGCGGATTTGTTTCCGAAGATGGAGCGGGAGGTGGGGCGGTGGCTGATGGAGGTGGGGTTCGAGCATGTGTCGATTTCAAGCGAGGTGGCGCCTTTTCCGAAGCTGCTGCTGAGGGCGCAGAGTGTGGTGGCGAACGCGCTGCTGACGGGTCCGGTGGAGGCGTTTGTGGAGGGGGTGACGGGGCCGCTGGGAGGCGGGGTGGTGCAGATGATGACGAGTGCGGGGGGGCTGGAACCGGCGGGGAAGGTGAGGCCGAAGGATCTGCTCATCAGCGGGCCGGCGGGTGGGGCGGTGGGTGCGGCGGCGGCGGCGCGGGCGATGGGATTTGAGCGCGTGCTGACGCTGGACATGGGAGGGACGAGCACGGATGTGGCGCGGATCGAGGAGGGGAGGCCGGGGTATCGGTTTGTGCAGCGCGTGGCGGGGATGCAGTTGCTGGCGCCGAGTGTGGCGATTGAGACGGTGGCGGCGGGTGGGGGATCGATTTGTCGATGGACGGCGTCGGGGCTGAGAGTGGGACCGGAGAGTGCGGGGTCGGATCCGGGGCCGGCGTGCTACGGGAGAGGCGGGCCTTTGACGGTGACGGATGTGAATTTGCTGGTGGGTCGATTTGATCCGGAGCGGGCGCCGATTCCGTTGGATGTGGCGGCGGCGAGAGGGAGGTTGCGTGAGTTGGCGGAGGCGATGGGAGGGGAGGTGGAGGAGGACAAGTTGTTGCGGGATCTGCTGGCTTTGGCGGTGGAGCAGATGGCGGATGCGATTCGGCGGATCTCGGTGTCGGAGGGGTATGATCCGGTGGAGTACGCGTTGCTGGCGTTTGGAGGAGCGGGGCCGCAACATGCGTGCGCGGTGGCGGAGCGGTTGGGGATGCGGACGGTGCTGGTGCCGAGGCAGGCGGGGATTTTGAGTGCGGTGGGGCTGGATGCGGCGTTGCCGGAGAGGCGGGCGGAGCGGGCGGTGGGGAAGACGTTGGAGGAGGTGCGGGGAGAGATGGATGGATGGGTGGCGGCTTTGGCGGAGGGGGCGAGGGAGGCGTTGGTGGCGGACTTGGGGGAGGGGATCGAGGTGGAGGAGCCGCAGGTGATTGTGGAGATGCGGTTGCGGGGTCAAGATACGGCGCTGCAAGTGGTGATGCGAGGGGGGAGCGGGGCGCTAGCGGGAGCGTATGGGGAGCAGTATCGGCGATTGTTTGGTTACGAAGCGCCAAAGGGGCGGGTGGTGGAGGTGGTGAGTGTGAGGGTGGCGGTTCGGGTGCGGGGAAGAGAGGAGCAAGTGGGGGTGATGGAAGGGGAAGTTTTGGGGCCGTGGGATGAGGGGCGGCTGATTCAGGATGGGTTCAGCACGTTGGTGGTGGCGCCGGGATGGACGGTGGAGGAGCGGGGAGAGGTGGGGCGTGTGTTGAGGCGAGTGGAGGTGGGGGCGCGGGTGGAAGAGCAGGCGGGGAGGGAGTTGCTGAGGCATCGGCTCAACAGTGTGGTGGAGGAGATGGGGGCGCTGCTGCAGCGGACGGCGATCTCGACGAACATTCGGGAGCGGCTGGATTATTCGTGTGCGGTGTTGGATGCGGAGGGGCGATTGATTTCGAGTGCGCCGCACATTCCGGTGCATTTGGGGGCGCTGGGGTTGTGTGTGCGTGAGAGTGTGAAGGCGGTGGCAGCGGGAATGGGTGACACTTTGATCACGAACCATCCGGCCTTTGGAGGGTCGCATTTGCCGGATGTGACGTTGATCACGCCGGTGCATGGGGAGGATGGGGAGTTGCTGGGGTATGTGGCGAATCGGGCGCATCACGCGGAGATTGGAGGGATGACGCCGGGGTCGATGCCAGCGGGGGCACGGTGCTTGGAGGAAGAGGGCGTGGTGATTGCGCCGAGGCATTTGATTCGGGCGGGGGAGTCGTGTGTTGAAGAGGTGATGAAGGTTTTTGTTTCGGGGCGGTATCCGACGAGGAATGAGGCGGACAATCGGGCGGATTTGCATGCGCAGCTGGCGGCGAATCAGTTGGGAGTTCGGCGCATGAAGGCGTTGTTTGCGGAGGGCGCGACGGCGGCGGTGTTGGGGGAGATTTTGGAGCATTCGGCGGCGGTGATGCGGCGGGAGATGGGGAGATTTTCGCGGTCGTGCTCGGCGAGAGAGCGATTGGATGATGGGTCGGTGCTGGCGGTGGAGGTGCGGCGAGAAGGGGAGCGATTGGTGGTGGATTTTGCCGGGACGGCGGGGGTGCGTGCGGGGAACTTGAACGCGACTCCGGCGATTTTGCGGAGTCTGGTGCTTTATGTGTTGAGGGTGTGGTTGCGGGAGGATTTGCCTTTGAATGAGGGGCTGCTGGAGGCGGTGGAGGTGCGCTGTCCGGTGTGTCTTTTGAGTCCGCAGTTTACCGGGGATGCGAGTGTTGATCCGGCGGTGGTGGGGGGCAATGTGGAGGTGAGTCAGCGGGTGGTGGATACGCTGTTTAAGGCGCTGGAAGTGCAGGCGTGCAGTCAGGGGACGATGAACAATTTTTTGTTTGGGAATGAGCGCTTTGGTTACTACGAGACGATTGGTGGTGGGTCGGGTGCGGGGGATGGGTATGCGGGGGCGAGTGCGGTGCACACGCACATGACGAACACGGCGATCACGGATGTGGAGGTGCTGGAGCGGCGGTATCCGGTGCGGTTGCGGCGATTTGAGGTGAGGCGCGGGTCGGGTGGGGGTGGGAGGTTTCGGGGTGGGGATGGATTGGTGCGGGAGTTTGAGTTTTTGGATCGGCTCACGGTCTCGTTGCTGACGCAGCATCGGGTGGAGGTGCCGTATGGGATGAACGGGGGTGAGTCCGGGGCGTGCGGCAGGCAGGTGTGGGTGAGTGGGGGAGTTGAGAAGGAGTTGCCTTCGGTGGTGACGTTTGAGGTGGAGGCCGGTGATCGGGTGGTGATTGAGACTCCGGGCGGGGGTGGTTGGGGAACGGCCTGAATGATTCAGGCTAGAGAGGCCAGACGCGATGGGGGGCGCAGGCCCAGGTGGCTAGGCGGGGATGAGGGGAGCGGTATTCGCCGCCGGCGGCCCAGGGGGAGAAGGCGGGGAGGATCCACTGCTCGAGGTCGGGATCGGGGAGGTGTTCGCGGATCAGGGTGGGGAGTTTGAGGCGAAGGCCAGCGCCGTCTTTGATGCTGATGGCGGGATGGTGATGGCCGGTGATGACGACGGTGTTTGGGGGAAGGTCGGCGGTTAGAGGTTCGTGGCCGTGATGGAAAAAGAAGCCGGGTTGTTTGTGGTGTCTGGTGAAGGCGGGGTCGCGGTGGAGGGAGCGGTGGTCGTGGTTTCCGAGGAGGGGGACCAGGGTGGGGACGAGGGGGCGGAGGCGGGCGAGGAAATCGAGGGTTTCAGTGACGTTGGAAGTGCCGTCCATGATATCGCCCACCAAGATGAGGGTGGTAGGTTGGTGGTCGCGGAGGAGGCTGGTGAGGCGGGATTCGAGGGTGGAGCGGCCCCAATCGGGGGTGAGGTGGCCTTCGCGGCGGCGGCGGAGTTCGTAGCCGTAGTGGAGGTCGGCGATGGCCATCCAGCCTTGGGAGGGGTGGATGAGGGCGTGGCGGTGGTCGAGCCAGACGCCGTTGGCGACGTGGCTGAACCCGGGATTCGCCTGGGGCGGAATGGGGGCAGGATTCTGTGGGTTCGCGCTGGCATTTGCGCTGATGTTGGTTACTGATGGGTCCACTTTTTCAACCACTCAGTCATTCGAACCTTCATGCAACCTCAAGATCAGCCGCAAGCCACCGAATCCGAACTCCTGCAAGTGCGCCGGGACAAACTGGAGGCGTTGAAGCGTCGTGGGGTGTCGGCATTTGGAGGGAAGTTTGAGATTTCGCATGATCCGGGGGCTCTGAAGGCAGCCTTTGAGGAGGGGCTGGCCGTGCGGGTGGCGGGTCGTATTTTTTCGCGCCGTGAGATGGGTAAGGCGGCCTTCTTTGACATTGGAGACATCAGCGGTCGGATCCAGGTTTACATCAACAAGAAGGAAGTGGGGGATGAGGTGTGGGAAATGTTTATCAAGGAGGTGGATATTGGGGATTTCGTGGGAGTGATTGGGAAGACGTTTGTGACGAAGACGGGGGAGAACTCGATTCATGCGGAGCAACTTGTCTTTTTGGGCAAGACGTTGAGGCCGCTGCCTGACAAGTGGCATGGGGTGGCGGACCGGGAGATCAAGTATCGGCAGCGGTATTTGGATTTGCTTTCGAACGAGCGGAGCCGGGAAGTGTTTGTGACACGGAGCCGGATGGTGGCGGAGATTCGGTCGTATTTGTCCCAGCGGGATTTCCTGGAGGTGGAGACGCCGATGATGCAGGATGTGGCGGGCGGTGCGGCGGCGACACCGTTTGAGACGTTTCACAATGCGCTGGGGATGCCGCTGTATTTGCGGATCGCGCCGGAGCTGTTTTTGAAGCGGTTGCTGGTGGGTGGGTTCACTCGGATTTTTGAGTTGAACCGGAATTTCCGGAATGAGGGATTGAGTCGCCGGCACAATCCGGAGTTCACGATGCTGGAAGCGTATTGGGCGTTTGCGGACTTTGAGCAGATGGCGGATTTGGTCGAGGGGATGATTTGTCACCTGGCGGAGAAGTTCTGCGGAGGGTTGAAGCTGGAGCACAAGGATGAGGAGGGGAATGTGACCAAGACGATCGATCTGACCCGGCCGTGGAAGCGCACGAGCTATCGTGATTTGCTGCGCGGGGTGGATGAGAAGTGGTTTGATTACACGCCGGAGGAGCGGCTGAAGCGGGCGGGTGAGTTGGGGGTGGAGATCGGGCCGAACTTTGAAGACTACGAGGTCACGCAGCATGTGTTTGAGAAGCTGGTGGAGGAGAAGCAGTTCAATCCGCTATTTGTGACGCGGTGTCCGAAGGAGTTGGTGCCGTTGGCGAAGCAGAATCCGGATGATGATTCGGTGGTCGATGTTTATGAACTGGTGATCAACGGGCAGGAGATTTCACCGGGGTATTCGGAGCTGAATGATCCGCAGGTGCAGCGCGCTCGCTTGATGGAGCAGGCCGGGGAGGAGATTCAGAAGATCGACGAGGAGTTCATTCTGGCGCTTGAGCACGGGATGCCACCGGCGGGGGGAATCGGGATCGGGATTGATCGGTTGATCATGATGCTGACCGGGGCGGAGAGCATTCGGGATGTGGTGTTGTTTCCGCAGTTGAAGAAGAAGGCGGGGAGTTAGAGTTGCTGAAGCTTCGAGGGGTTTGTGCCGGGAGGGTGGTTGGAGATGGTGATGACGGGCTGTTAGGTGGCGTCTGAATGACGCTTGGCGTGCTGTCATAGCAGGATCCGAGAGTGATTGCGCAATTCCCGCGCAGTTGGGGGCATGGATTACAAGCAGGGTGTGTCGTCGGAAGATCCGAATGCTAACCCTCGCTTCGTTATGAAAAAAATTCTGATTTGGGACATCCCGGCGCGTCTGTTTCATTGGGGGTTCGCCGCCTCACTTACGGTTGCCATCGTGATCGGATTTTTGGTGGATGATGACGAGCCGCTATTTCAATGGCACATGATCTTTGGTATCACGGCGTTGTTCCTGCTTATTGTGAGAGTGGTGATGGGATTTGTTGGATCTCGCTACTCGCGATTCTCCAGTTATCCGCTGCGTCCAATGGAGGTCATTGGATACCTGGTGAGTGCGGTGATCTTGAAGACGAGGCTTTATGCAGGCAATAATCCGGGCTCTGCCATGGCCGCGGTGCTGATGTTTCTGCTGGTGCCGGCTTTGTTTGTGTCGGGCATTGGATTTGGAGGGGAAGCGATTGAGGAACTCCACGAACTCTGTGCCTGGGGTTTGCTGGCGGTGATTGGGATGCACTTAGCGGGCTTGGGCTGGCATACGGTCAGGCATCGGGAAAACATTGCGCTCGCGATGGTGACGGGGACGAAGAAGGGCAACCCTGAGGATGCTATTGGCTCGGCCCACCCAGTGTGGGAAGTGATCCTACTGATCGGGGCCGGGCTATGGATTGCGGCGCTGTTTGCCAGTCACGATGGGAAGAACGCTACGGTCAAACTGCCTGGGATTGGAGTGACTTTGCGACTTGGTGAAAGCGAAACCGAGGGAGGTAAGCCGGGTCGGAGTGGTAGTGATGACGATTGAGTGCCGAGAGACGGAAGTCAAAGGGGGGACTTACTGTTTGGGGGCAAGTGGGGGGACGTTGGCGGAGGCGTCTTGGGCTTGGAGTTCGCGGAGGTGCTTTTGGACTTCGGCGTCGATGATGGCCTGGTTGTCGGAGATCTCGGGATTGAGAATGATGCTGAGGGTGTCGATGGCTTCCTGATGGAAGGGATTGTCTTTTTGTTTGGCGATGGCGCCGAGGAGGGGGACGTTCAATTTGGGGTCGCGGTTGAGCATGTCGGAATACCAGACTTCTTTGACTTCGGAGGGGACTTTGGGGTCGAGGAGGAGGGTGCCGATGCGGCCATATTGTTCGTCGGGGAGGAGGTTGGCGGCGTGCTGGGAGAGTTCGACCTGTTGTTCGACATTGCCGGAGGGGAGCATGTCGAGGAGGGTGATGGCGGCTTGGTCGTGGGAGATGGCGTCGTTGATGAGGACGTTGTGGAGTTTTTCGGCGAAGACTTCGGGGTTCATGCCGCCGGTGGCTGGAGCGGGAGGGGCGTTGGGATCGGTGGGGCCACCGGGGAGGCCTGGGGTGGTGTTGGGGAGGGAGGGGGCGGAACCGGGGAGGGTGGGGAGATTGTTGGGGGTGTTGACGGCGGAGGCTTTGACGGGGTCTTTGGCCGCGATGGGTTCGGGTTTGCGGGGGGAACTGGTGCCTGCGGCCCACCAGGTGATGGCGAAGACGGCGCCGAGGATGATGACAGCGAGGAGGACGCGGATGAAGATTTTCATGGGCGGATGGCTGGGGAAATGGGCTTTTTGAGGATGGGTTGGGTGGCTGAGCGCCAACCTAACTCAAGAGGCTGGCAATGCACGCGGTGCAGTAGCAGGCGAGCAGTCCTCCAATCATGGCACGTAATCCTAGTCGTGCCAAGTCCGCACGACGAGTCTCTGCGAGAGCGCCGATGCCACCGATCTGGATGGCGATGCTGGAAAAGTTGGCGAAGCCGCAGAGAGCGTAGGTGAGGGTGACCTTGGTTTCTGGGGAGAGGGCTTCGGATTGCTGGGAGAGGGAGAGGTAGCCGACGAATTCGTTGAGGACGATGCGTTCGCCGAGGATGGCGCCGGCAGGAACGCACTCGCTGGCGGGAATGCCCATGAGCCAAGCGAAGGGGGCTTGGATCCAGCCGAGGAGGAGTTGCAGAGGTTGGGCGACATCGGCACCGACCCAGCCGAGGGCGAGGGAGAGGAAGTGATTGAGGAGGGCGACGGTGGCGACGAAGGCGATGAGCATAGCCATGACGTTGATGGAGAGCGTCATGCCATCGGACGCGCCAGTGCAGAGAGCGTCAATGCCGTTGACGGATTGTTTTTCGATCTGCGCAGTGGCGCCGTCGCGGGTGGGGCTGACTTCTTTTTCGGGGAGGAGGATTTTGGCCATCATGAGGGCGGCTGGTGCGCTGATGACGGAGGCGGTGAGGAGGTGGCCCGCGGAGATGCCGAAGGCGACGTAAGCGGCGAGGACACCGCCGGCGATGGTGGCCATGCCGCCGATCATGAGAGCGAGCAGTTCGCTTCGGGTCATGGTGGGGAGATAGGGTTTGATGACGAGAGGGGCTTCGGTTTGACCCATGAAGATGTTGGCGGCGGCTGCGAGGCTTTCACTGCCGCTGGTGCCGAGGATTTTTCCCATCACGCCAGCAGCAGCGCGGACGATGAGTTGGAGGATGCCGTAGTGATAAAGGGCAGAGGAGAGGGCGGAGACGAAGACGATGGTGCCGGTAACGGTGACGGCGAAGATGAAGGCGTTTTGTGGGCCCCATTTTTCGGAGATGAGGGAGGTGTTGGCGAGGGGGCCGAAGACCATGGAAGTGCCTTCGTTTGCGAACTTGAGGAGGGTGCTGAAGGCGCCGTCGAGGCTGGAGAAGAAGGCGATGCCTGGGCCGGTGTGGAGGATGAGAAAGGCGAGGAGGAACTGGAGTGCGAGTCCTGCGAGGACGATGCGCCAAGGAAAGGCGCGGCGGTTGAGGGAGAGCGCCCAGGCGAGGGCGATGAAAGTGACGAGTCCGAGGAGAGGTTGCATGATGAGGCGGGGAGCGAAGAGGAGAGAGTCCAGCTTAGCTAATGCCTGCGGGTGCTGCCTCTTAGGGTACGGGGAGTTTGTCTAGCAGGGTTCGGACCACATCGTCACTTGTCATGCCTTCAGCTTCGGCTTCATAGGAAAGGAGGACGCGGTGTCGGAGGATGTCGGGAGCGAGGGCTTTGACGTCCTGGGGGGTGACGTAGTTGCGGCCTTCGAGGAAGGCGGCGGCTTTGGCGGCGAGGGCGAGGTTGATGGTGCCGCGAGGGGAGGCTCCGCAGCGGATGAGGAGCTTCAAATGGGGGGCGAGGGGGGCGGGGTTGCGGGTGGAATGGATGAGGGCGACGATGTAGTCGCGGATTTTCTCGTCCATGTAGATGGAGTTCACGATTTGGCGACTGGAGACGATGTCTTTGGCGTCGATGACAGCGCTGACATCGAGTTTGGGGGCGGAAGTGGCCATGGCGTCGAGGACCCGGCGCTCTTCTTCGGGGGTGGGATAGTCGACTCTGACCTTGAGGAGGAAGCGGTCGAGTTGGGCTTCGGGGAGGGTGTAAGTTCCCTCTTGGTCGATGGGGTTTTGCGTGGCGAGGACGAGGAAGGGGTCCGGGAGTTTGTAGGTGTTTTCGCCGATGGTGACCTGGCGTTCCTGCATGGCTTCGAGCAGGGCGGACTGGACTTTGGCAGGGGCGCGGTTGATTTCGTCAGCGAGGACGAGGTTCGCGAAGATGGGGCCGAGGCGGGGGGTGAAGGTGCCGTCTTTGGGGTGATAGACCATGGTGCCGATGACATCGGCGGGGAGGAGGTCGGGGGTGAACTGGATGCGTTGAAATTTGGCCTGGATGGAGGAGGCGAGGGTGCGAACGGCGAGGGTTTTGGCAAGGCCGGGGACGCCTTCTAGGAGGACGTGGCTATTGGTAAGGAGCGCGATGAGGAGGCGGTCGACGAGGTGATCCTGACCGATCAGGACGCGGCCGATTTCGGAGCGGAGAGGATTGACCCAGGAAGCGGCGGCGGCTATGGATTCGAGGTCCGGGATAGGGGTCGCGGGAGCGGCGGCGGCAGGGGTCGGAGAGGCGGTCATCGGATAGAAGGGGAGATATTAGAAGAGGGTGGAAGGAAAGGCAAATGGGGAGTGGGGTAGCAAGAGAACGCTAGAAATTTGCAAGAGATTGCGTGGCACATTAATTGCGGCTTGTGGGCGGCATCTATTTTTCCTAGTGCAATGACACACTGGTGTGAACCATGTGCGCAACCGGGGCTAATGCCTGGATTTTTTGAGTCACATTTAAAGACTGGCTAGCGAGTGCCGCCGGTGCCGGTGCCTGTTCCGCCGGTGCTTCCAGTGCCGCCGGTGCCAGTGGTGGGGAGGCCGTTGGTGTGGCCTTTGCTGGTGAGGAAGGTTTGGATGTCGGTGATTTCTTCTGCGAGGGTTCGATTTTGGTTATTGGCGTTGGTGGTGCGGCCTTCGTCGAAGGTGGCGATCATGAAGGAAGCGCCAGCGACGCCGACGTCTGTGGAGCCAGCACTGGAGAAGGGGAGGTCGCGTTCGCTGTCGGCGCTGACGGAGTAGCCATCGAGTTTTTTCGCGACGTAGACCTGGCTTTCAGCGGCGCGGGATTCGATGGTGACGCGTTCGTTGGCGGTGCCGATGGCGTAGAAGGTGGTGGTGGAGACGGTGTTAGCGGCGGTGGCTGACAGGACGGTTTTGCGATCGCTACCGTTCACGGCGACGAAGAGTTCGCCGAAGTTGGAGTAGGTGAAGAATTGTTTTTGGCCGCCGGTGGTGAGCATGAGGACGAGGCTGCCGGTGCCGCCGGTGATGGGGGCGACGTAGTAGCCGGACTGGTAGGAGCGGTAGTTGATGCTTTCGCCGGTGGGTTTGAACTGGAGGGTGTAGACGGCGAGTTGGGCGGAGGCGGGTCCGGCGATGAAGGCCAGGGTGAAGGCGAGGAGGAGGCTGCGGAGAGGCATTGTGGGTAAACAGGCTAGAACGGGGGAAGTTGCAAATGAAATGGGGGTGGGGTGCAAGCAAGATGCTTGCACCACCTTGGGTGGGTGGATAAAGATGCAGAAAGGGGTTGCAGAAGGGTCTGGGTGACGCATACTGACCTCCCAATAAATCGCGGGGTGGAGCAGCCCGGTAGCTCGTCAGGCTCATAACCTGAAGGTCGTTGGTTCAAATCCAGCCCCCGCAACCAATGAAGGCCCGAATCCGTAAGGAATCGGGCCTTCACCTTTTTGACATGAATGATTTGGAACGCATTGAGCGCTTTCGGCGGGAGTTTCCGGCGGAGGGATTTTTTCAGGACAAGGAGTGGGTGCTGTCGCCGAGGGCGTTTGCGTTGTCGGAGGAAGTGGTGCGGGAGATTCGGGAGTTGGGGCCGGCTTTGAGGCGGTTTCAGGCGGCGTGCAATCGGATGTATTTGGAGGGGATTGAGGGTGGGGAACTGGGGTGGGTGACGGCGTTGATGGATCAGGGGAAACCGGAGTCGGTGGTGGCGTTGGGGAGGGAGCGGGCGTGGCGGGAGGCGCTGCCGGGGGTGATTCGGCCGGATTTGATGCTGACGGAGGAGGGGGTCAAGATTGCGGAATTGGATTCGCTGCCGGGGGGGATTGGGCTGACGGCTTGGTTGAATGAGACGTATGCGGGGCTGGGGGAGGATGTGATCGGGGGCGCGACGGGGATGGTGGAGGGGTTTCGGAGGGCGTTTCCGGAGGAGGTGATTTTGGTGTCGAGGGAGTCGGCGGATTACGAGCCGGAGATGCGGTGGCTGGCGGGGCGATTGGGGGATGGGAGGGAGGTGCTGAATCCTTGGTCGATTGATTTGAAGGGGTTGGAGGGGCGTGCGGTGTATCGTTTTTTCGAGTTGTTTGATTTGGCGAATGTGGAGCAGAGTGAGGGCTTGTTGGGGATGGCGAGGGAGGGGCGAGTTAGGATCACGCCGCCGATCAAGGCGTATCTGGAGGAGAAGCTGTGGCTGGCGTTGTTTTGGGCACCGAGTTTGCAGCAGCATTGGGAGAGGTTCATGGGGGAGGCGGATTTGGCGTTGTTGAGGCGGTGTATTCCGGAGGGGTGGGTGGTGGATGCGACGGAGATGCAAGTATCGGGGGAGATTCGGGGATTGGGGGTGGCGAGTTGGGAT
>CANETF010000075.1 GCA_947440575.1 Verrucomicrobiaceae bacterium | reverse complement strand
TCATGAAACAAGAACAGAGGCCGCCCGCCGAAGGCGTCAAACGCTCCAAAATCGGCGAACTCTTCTACCGCCTCCTCCACCCCAACGAATCCAAAAACGCCGCCCAGGACCCCGGAGCCATCGCCACCCCCATCTCCCCCAACCCCATCATCGAGTAACGAACCGCACCCGTTGTGCAAGCTGCTAGCTTGCCCCCTCCAAACAGCACCCCCGTGGTGCAAGCCGCTGGCTTGCACTCTTCAGAGAACTAGCCCCCCTCTGCGGCTATCCCACCTCTGCGGTGCAAATCAATCAAATCCCCGCATCCCGCAACGCCGGAAACGCCTCCCGCCACCCGCGCACCACCTCAGCATCGCAGTCCACGCTCAGCACCCCCTCCCGATCCGCCGCATCCGCCACCACCACCCCCTGCGGATCCACCACCACCGACCTCCCCGGATAAACAAACTGCGGATCCTTCCCGCACCGATTCACCCCCACCACCCACGCCTGATTCTCGATCGCCCGGGCCCTCAGCAGCGTCACCCAGTGATCCACCCGCGCGATCGGCCAGCTCGCGATGCACACCAGCATCTCCGCCCCCAGCGCCACCGCCTCCCGCGCCACCTCAGGGAACCGCAAATCATAGCAAACCATCGGCCCCACCCGCAGCCCACCCCAGTCAAACACCTTCGCCTGCCTCCCCGCCGCATGCACCGTGTCCTCCTTCCCCAGCGAAAACGGCTGCCGCTTCGCATACCGCACCAGCACCTCCCCCCCGGGCCCATACGTCACCGCCTCATTGAACACCCCACCTTCACTCCGACTCACCACCCCACCCATCACCGCACACCCCAACCGCCCCGCCCACCCCGCCAGCATCGCCTCATGCTCCCCCCCGCTCGCCTGCACCGTCACCTCCGTCTTCAAACTGAACCCCGTCAAAAACATCTCCGGCAGCACCACCAAATCGCCCTCCCCACACCGCAACCCCGCCAGCAAACCCTCCACCTTCACCCGATTCGCCTCCGGATCTTCCCAAACACAATTAAGCTGCACCGCATGAATCTTCATCCCCCACCATCGCCATCCCCCACCGACTCGCAACCCCCGAACTTTGCCTGAATGTTTCCGCCCCCATCCCCGTTCCTCTCTTCCGTCAAAACCAACACCATGAAATCCTACCTCTTCGCCACCCTCCTCCTCACCACCACCGCCACCACCGCCACCTTCGCCCAGGACGGCTGGACCAGCCTCTTCGACGGCACCTCCCTCGAAGGCTGGACCCAGCGCAACGGCACCGCCACCTATAAAGTCGTCGACGGCACCATCCTCGGCACCACCACCGAAGGCAGCCCGAACTCCTTCCTCGCCTCCAACAAAGAATACGGCGACTTCGAACTCGAATTCGAAGTCAAAGTCGACGACGCCCTCAACTCCGGCGTCCAACTCCGCTCCACCGACAAACCCGTCACCGTCGAAGGCACCCCGGAAGCCAAAGGCAAAGCCAAGGGCAAAAAGGCCGCTGGCGACCGCGTCAACGGCCCCCAGTGCGAAATCGAAGCCTCCCCCGGCCAGGCCGGCTACATCTACGGCGAAGCCACCGGCCTCGGCTGGCTCTCCCAGGAGCCCAACTCCAAGGACCCCGCCAAAAACCAGCACTCCCACATGAAAAATGGCGAGTGGAACACCTACCGCATCATCGCCAAAGGCCCCCGCATCCAAACCTTCATCAACGGCCAACCCGTCGCCGACCTCACCCACGAAGCCATTTACAAGAGCCACCCCAAAGGCTTCATCGCCCTCCAAGTCCACGGCATCAAAGCCGGCACCGGCCCCTACTCCGTCGCCTGGCGCAACATCCGCATCAAGGAGTAGACCGACTCACGAAAAGATTGTCATTTTGATCCGGCGAGCGCAGCGGATTCAGTGGCAAGGAAGTCGCGCAGCCCGCTATTCAATCAATAGCGGGCAAGCGGCTGACACAGACAATGAGACCGATCCACCGCCGGGCAAGGTGACAAACATTTCGACTGCCGTTCGAATCACCAGCCAAATCAAACCCAGCCTCAATCACCTAACCATCCAACTCCAAAATACCGAATTGACTCCCCAGCCGCCTCCGTGAATGTCCCCCCGCATGTCACGCCCCATCAAAGACCCCGTCTCCGGCTTCAGTCCCTACTACGGTTGCGTCATCATCGCCGCCGCCGCCGCCATCTTCTTTGGCATCATCGCCTGGAGCGCCTACACCCTCTTCCGACAGGACGCCGAAATTGACCAGTTCACTGTCGCCTCAGCCACCCTCCCCCCTCGCATCGAACTTTCCGCCGAAGACTCCAAAGCCCTCAGCACCAAAACCCAAACGCTCCAGCAGGCCATCAATAGCGCCAAACCCGGCACCCTCACCCTCACCATCGCCGAACTCAACACCCTCGTCGCTCAAGCCCCTGACCTCGGCAACGGCAGCTACGCCGACATCGTCCGTTTCACCGGCACGAACCCCGAGAAAAAACTCCTCCTGGCCGACATCGCCCTCCCCCTCAATCCCCTCCCTTTCTCCGGCAAACCCAAACGCTACCTCGTCGGCAAAGCCTCCTTCCAAGTCGAAGTCACCTCCGAAGGCCCGGACGCCCGCATCATCGCTATCGATGTACCAGGCAAAAGCATTCCCTCCGGCTTCATCGAAAGCCAGCAGGCCTGGACCTGGATCACCCCCTATCACCAAGACCCCGCCCTCTCCGCCACCCTCAAGGCCCTCCGCTCCGCCCGCGTCACCCCCGAAGGCCTGACCCTCTCCACCCAACCCGAATGACCTCGGACCCCCAAAAGAATCCCTGGACCACCCTCAGTTCACGAGAGATCTACCTCAATCCCTGGATCCGCGTCCGCGAAGATCAAGTCCTGAAACCCAACGGCACCCCAGGCATCTACGGGGTCGTCGAATACCGCAACCGCGCCGTCGGCGTTGTCCCCATCGATGATGAAGGCTACACCTGGCTCGTCGGCCAATACCGCTACACCCACAACCGCTACGAATGGGAAATCCCCGAAGGCGGTTGCCCCGAGGGCGAGTCCCTCGAAGACTGCGCCCGCCGCGAACTCCTCGAAGAAACCGGCCTCGTCGCCTCCCATCTCGAACCCCTCCTCCTCGATATCCAACTCTCCAATTCCATCGGCGATGAAACCGCCCACCTCTTCATCGCCCGCGGTCTCACCCAGGAAACCCCTCAACCCGAAGACACCGAACAGATCGCCATTCGCCGACTCCCCCTCTCCGAAGCCATCCAAATGGCCACCACCGGCCAAATTCGCGATTCCATGAGCGTCATCGCCCTCCTCGCCCTCGCTCGCAGAGCCTAAAAACCCCATAAATGCAAAAAACCTCCTCGAATCGAGCATGTTAATTTGACATGCTGAACCATCCGAATACCTTCGCGGCCCCTTTACCCCCTCAAACCAGGAAACAAATATCATGGCGACCGTTCAAGTCATCCTCAAAGAAAAGATCGAAAACCTCGGCTCCGAAGCCGATGTGGTTAAAGTCCGTCGCGGTTTCGCGCGCAACTTCCTGGTCCCCAGTGGCAAGGCCTACGAAGCCACCAAAGGCAATCTTCGTCAGATCGAAAACCTCAAGAAGGTTCGCGCCGAGCGTGAAGCCAATGAGATCGCTGAAGCCCAAAAGATCGCTGCGCGACTCAAGAAGCTCAAAATCAAGCTCACCCTCGCCACCGGACAAGCAGGCAAGGCCTTCGGCTCCATCACCACCATCGACATCGCCAAAGCCGTCAAAGACGACTCCGGCATCGACCTCGACCGTCACGCCATCCAACTCGACAAGCCCATCAAAGGCACTGGCACCTTCGACGTCCCCGTCAAACTCCACAGCGAAATCGAGTGCTTCCTCAAGGTCATCGTTTCTGCCGAAGGCGCCGAAGCCCCCGCAGACTCCTAAAGGCCCCGACTCAAGCAGTCTGTTTTTTCAAAAGGCCGCAGGACAAGCTCCTGCGGCCTTTTTGTTTTTCTTCGCGTGAAATCTTGTGCATCATGTGATCCCGTTTAGTCTCTTTGCCCCTCAGATTTCCCTCTCCCGTTCATGGCCGAAGACGCATCACAACTCATCGCCGCAGCTTCTGCCACGATCCCTCCTCCCTCAGCCGTTCCAGCAGGTGATCGCGCTCCGTACGAAGGCAAAAAAAAGTTCCGTGAACCCACCGCTGAGGAACTCCTCGCCAACATCAATCGCGCCCTCCCTTTCAGTGAGGAAGCCGAAAAAGGCCTCCTAAGCTGCCTCCTCCAGGACCCCGTCAACTTGCTCGCCGAAAGCCGCCTCACCCTCCCCTCCCCCTGCTTCTACCACGAAGCCCACCGCACCATCTACGAAAAGCTGCTCGAGTTCTACGACAAGAACCTCCCCATCGATCTCATCACCGTCACCAACGCCATGCGTGAGCAGGGCTTGCTAGACAAAGTCGGCGGCGCCTCCGCTATCTCAGACCTCTTCATCTACGTCCCCGTCCCCTCCCACTACACCTACTACCGGGACATCCTCAAACAAAAAGCCATCCTCAGGGACCTCATCCACGCCTGTTCCATCAACATCCACTCCGCCTACGAATTCGGGCGTGAAGAACTCGACCAGGACGTCAACACCATCATCGACGTCGCCGAACAGCGCGTCCTCGCCGTCCGTGAAAATAGCGGCACTGAAGAAGGCTTCCGCCACATGAAGCACCACGTAAACGAGGCCATCGACGCCATCGAATACATGCTGCAACACCCAGGCCAACTCCGCGGCCTCTCCACCGGCTACTCCCAGCTCGACAAAATCAGCTCCGGCCTACAGGGCGGTGAAATGTTCGTCATCGCCGCCCGCCCTTCCATGGGGAAAACCTCGTTCGCCATGAACATCGTCGAGCACATCGCCGTCGATCTCGACACTCCCTGCGCCGTCTTCTCCCTCGAAATGAGCGCCGCCATGCTCGTTCGCCGACTCCTCGTCTCCCGCGCCATGCTCTCCCTCGGCGACCTCTCCCGCGGCCTCCTCACCCACGCCCAAAAAGAAGCCCTCGCCAAGGCCAGTCGCGAACTTCAAAAATCCAAAATCTTCATCGATGAAACCCCTGGCCTCGACATCATGGAACTCCGGGCCAAAGCCCGCCGCCTGAAAAAACAGTATGGCATCCAAATGATCGCCATCGACTACCTCCAACTCCTCACCTCCAGCTCCCGGCGCGCCAAAGACAACCGCCAAATCGAAATCGCCGAAATCTCCGCCGGCCTCAAAGGCCTCGCCAAAGAACTCAACGTCCCCATCGTTGTCCTCGCCCAGCTCAACCGTTCCGTCGAACAACGCAAAGGCCAACGCCCCGTTCTCTCTGACCTCCGCGAATCCGGCTCCATCGAGCAGGACGCCGACATGGTTGGCCTCCTCACCCGTGCCGACTACGCCGGTGGCAAAATGGAAGTCGAAGACGAAGAAAAAGAAGCCGCCAAAAAAGGCCAGGCCCTCCTCATCCTCGCCAAAAACCGCAACGGCCCCACCGACGACGTCCACCTCCGCTTCATCGACTACGCCATGCGCTTCGTCGAACGCGAGCCCGACGCCGACGAAGCCCAAGGCAACTGATTGCCCAATCTTCGTACTTTGCAGAACTCGAGACGGCGCAATGCCCGGTTCTTCACAACTTATTCACAGGCTGCATGCACCTGCTAAAATCAGGCACGCCAGCGCGTAATCGCACCCCACAACCACTCCACCGCCTCTTAGGTTGAGGGTCTAGACAGGGAATTCATGGAACCCCACAAAACAAAGCGTGGAACATCCCTGCCCCCAGGCAACTTCACAAAAATTTCGACCTTTCTCACCCATCAAATCAAACCAATTAAACATTCATAAAACCATTTTAACTCACTCTCTATCAACCCTTTACCCGATAAAAAACGAAATCCGCGTATCAATCATTATCGACCAATCACAACCCCGAACTCCTCGTCCTACGACACTCCATTTTCCACCCAAATCCCACCCTGCCAGTCCCCTTCAGCTCCCCCACTCATCCCCTTCTCTCCACCCCCTTTTTCACACCTCTCAAGCCCCGAGAAGCCTTATTCCAACGGCGCAAAACGAGGGAAACCCCGCATAATCTGAAAGTTCTTCACATCTCCCCCTATCCTGCTCGGATTCATCCCTATCCATCGCACCCCCACCCAAGAACCCTCTTGCCAGACCTTTCGCCCCGTGTCATCACCTCCCCCATGCAAGCCTATCATATCACCGGCACCTCAGGTCTAGATTCCCTCAAAATCGTAGAAGCGGAATCCCCCACGGCAGCAGCAGGCCAAGTCGTGGTCCAAATCCGCTCCGTCTCCCTGAATTACCGGGACTATATGAACATCCTCGGCATCCGGGGCGTCACCGGCCCCATTCCCCGAGTCCCCTGCTCGGACGGCGCCGGCGAAATCATCGCCCTCGGCTCAGACGTCACCACTTGGCAACTCGGAGACCGTGTCGTCATTCCTTTCATGCCCTCATGGCTCGACGGCCCCTTCAGCCAGGCCCACTCCTCAGCTGCCCTCGGCGGTGCCGTGGACGGCGTCCTGCGTCAGCAAGTCGCCGTCTCCGCCGACTCCCTCGTACGCCTTCCAGATGCCATGTCCTTCGCTCAGGCCGCCACCCTGCCCTGCGCCGCCGTTACCGCCTGGGATGCTCTCATCGTTCGCGGACAACTTCAACCCGGTAGCACCGTTCTTATCCAAGGCTCCGGCGGCGTCTCCATCTTCGCCCTCCAAATCGCCAAACACCACGGTGCCCGAGTCCTCGCCATCACCAGTTCAGAAGAAAAAGCTTCCCGCCTCCGCCAACTCGGTGCCGACGCCACCTTCAACTACAAACAAAACCCCGACTGGGCCACCTGGGCACTCGAACAAACCGGTGGCATCGGGGTGGATCATGTCGTCGAAATCGGCGGACCAGAGACCCTCAATCGCTCCATCCAAGCCACCCGCTTCGGCGGACACATCGCCCTCATCGGCGTTCTAACCGGCACTTCAGGCGAAATTCAAACCGTGCAAATCCTCCGCAAAGGCATCCGCCTCGACGGCGTCTACGTCGGATCTCGCACCATGCTCGCCCAGGTCGTCGATTTCTTCAGCACCTCCCCACACCGCCCTATCATCGACTCCACCTTCGCCTTCTCCGACGCCGCTGCCGCCGTCAGCCACCTCGAATCCGGTAACCACTTCGGCAAGATCGTCATCACCCTGGATTGAACCCGGAGTCCGATATTCGAGGGGATTGAGCAACCAATCCTCAAGCCTATCGAATGCCTCCAATCGAGGAGTTCAGGTTGAGCCCCGCCAAAAGAAAAAGACTGCAAAGAGTCGCCTCTTCGCAGCCTTTTCGACATGGCACCCACCCGCCCTCAGCCCCGCCTCACGCAGGAGTGATGGCCCCCAAACTCCACACCTTCTCAGCATACTCACTGATCGTGCGGTCAGAAGAGAATTTGCCCACCCGGGCCGTATTGTGGACCGCCATTTTCACCCATTGATCCCGATTCTTGTAAGCCGCATCCACCTTCGCCTGCGCAGCCACATACCCCTCATAATCCGCAAGACATAGATACGGATCCCCATGGTCCAGGAAGCTGTCACGCAGCGGCTTAAACTCTCCCGCGACTCCAGTGAAGTAGTCACTGCCAATCCAGTCGATCACATCCCTCAGGCAATCATTCTTCCAGTAGTAATCATACGGATTGTAGCCGCGCGCGCGCAAGGACGTCACATCCTCCACGGTCAGGCCAAAGATAAAGATGTTCTCGTCGCCCACCTCTTCAGCAATCTCCACGTTCGCCCCATCGAGTGTCCCAATCGTCAGCGCACCATTCAGCGCCAACTTCATGTTCCCGGTCCCCGAAGCCTCCTTGCCCGCCGTCGAAATTTGCTCTGATAGATCCGCTGCCGGAATGATCCTCTCGGCCACGCTCACCCCGTAGTTGGGCATGAACAACACCTTCAATTTCCCACCCACCCGGGGATCGTTGTTCACCTTCGCCGCTACCGCGTTGATGCAATGGATGATGTTCTTGGCCAGGTAATAACCCGGCGCCGCCTTCGCACCAAAAATGAATACCCGGGGATGCACATCAAGCCCTGGATTATCCAAAATCTGCCGATACAGCGTCAGAATGTTCAAAAGGTTCAAGTGCTGCCGCTTGTATTCATGCAACCTCTTGATTTGCACGTCAAACAACGCATCCGGACTGATGATCACCCCCAGTTGATCTTGCGCCATCTTGGCCAGCACCACCTTGTGATCACGCTTAATCGCGTGGAACCGATCTCGGAAACTCGCATCATCAGCAAACCGATCCAGTTCGATCAATTTCGATGAGTCCTTCAACCAACCATCGCCAATCGACTCCTTGATCAGCGCTGAAAGCTGCGGATTGCAAACATCCAGCCACCGCCGAAAAGTCACCCCGTTGGTCAGGTTCAAGAACCGGTCAGGAAACAACTCGAAGAACTCCGGAAACAACCGTTCACAAAGCAGCCTCGTATGCAGCGCCGCCACTCCGTTCGTCGCATGCCCACCCAGAACCGACATGTGCGCCATCCGCACATGCTTGCCACCCTGCTCCCCAATGAGTGAGAGCTTCTCTTTCTTGCCCACATCACCAGGCCACTTTTTCTCCACCACGTTGTCAAGGAACCCCTGATTGATCTGGTAAATGATTTGCAGATGCCTTGGCAAAACCTTCTCAAACAAGCCCACACTCCAGGTCTCTAAGGCTTCAGGCAGAAGCGTGTGGTTCGTATACGACATCGTCGCTTGAGTGATCTTCCACGCCTCATCCCAAGGCAACTTCTCTACATCAACCAAAATCCGCATCAGCTCCGGAATCGCCACCGCAGGGTGCGTATCATTGAGTTGCACCGCGACCTTCGAAGGAAACTCGCTCCATGGCAGGTCGTACCCATTCTTGAATCGGCGCACCATGTCCGCCAACGAGCAGGCCACAAAAAAGTACTGCTGCACCAACCTCAACTCTTTCCCATTTTCCGTGGTGTCATTCGGGTAAAGCACCTTCGAAACCGTCTCCGCCAGCGCCTTCTCCCTCAACGCCTCAATGTAACTGCCCTCATTGAAGATCTGAAAGTTAAAGTCCTCATCCGCCTGCGCCCGCCACAACCTCAACACATTCACCGTACTCGATTGATACCCAACAATCGGAATGTCATACGGCAAACCCAGCAGGCATTTGGTGTCCGTCCAATCCTGGTACGGATGCCCGTTTTCATCGAACCTTTGCACCACATGCCCGTAAAGATGGATCGTCTGGCGATACGCCGTCCGGGCAATCTTCCAGGGACTCCCATCTCGCTGCCACGCATCGGGATGCTCCACCTGACGGCCATTCACGAACTCCTGTCGGAACAACCCGAATTCATAATCAATGCCATATCCAATCGCAGGAAGATTCAGCGTGCTCAAACTGTCCATGAAACACGCCGCCAACCGCCCCAAGCCACCATTGCCCAGCCCCATGTCTGGCTCCCGATGCAGCACCTCGTCCAAGTCCTTGCCCATGCCTGCCAACGCCTCTTTCGTCGCGTCATACAACCCCGAATTGCGCAGGTTGTTCTCTAGCAGCCGACCCATCAAATACTCCAACGAAAGATAATGAACCCGGCGCGCACCATAGGATCGATGCAGGGTTCGTGTCTGGGTCGAACTCTCCATGACCCTGTCCCTCACCGAAAGACAGGTCGCCACCCACCAGTCATTCGCGCTGGCGGACGACTCATACGCCCCCAAAGTGAAACGCAGATGGTTGGTGATGGATGTTCTTAAACTCTCAGGACTGTTTCCAAGTTCGCCAGTGGACATGTTCAATTCAGGTTTTGATGGTTGGATGGTTTTTGGGATCAGACGTCTTACCAACTGATCCACTTGGGCATCTCCACAGGAGAAATCATCAGCGTGATTTCTCCCTTCGGAGCCTTGCCCTGGTAATGACTCAGCACAAATTGCGCCGTGCCGCGTTGAAATTCCTCAAAATGTTTCGTCAACTCCCTGGCCACCACCACCCTTCGTTCAGGTTGGTGAGTGGCGACCATCTGAAGGGTATCCACGAGTCGATACGGCGATTCAAAATAGGCCGAAGTACAGTCCCTCTCCAGCGCTCGCAGCATCTCTTTTTCCCGCTGCCCCTTCTTGTGGGGCAGGAATCCTCCAAAATAGAAAGGCACTACTGGCAACCCCGATCCAGCAAGCGCCGTCGGCACTGCTGAGGCTCCCGGCACCACCGTCATCGCCAAACCGGCCGCAATCACCGCCTGCACCAACCTCTGACCGGGATCAGACACCGTCGGCATCCCGGCATCAGAAATCAGGACAATTTTCCCGCCACTCTTCATAGCTGCCACCAACTCAGGGATCCTCCGCGCTTCATTGTGCTCGTTCAGACTGATTAAAGGCACGCGTATGCCGTGATGAGCCAACAACCGTTGACTGTGCCGAGTGTCCTCACAAGCCACCTGCGTCGCTGTCCTCAAGACCTCAATCGCTCTCAACGACAAATCGCCTAGGTTGCCAATGGGTGTCGCCACCAGCGTCAAACCCGCCGCACTCGTAAAACCCCCTCCCATCGCCGCCACGGCGCCGACTTCTAATGGAGATTCGGTTTCAGCACTCAATCAGCTTCAAAAATCACAGGCTCTCACCCGCTAGAGTCATGAGCAGGGCCGCACGCCCCATCTCTATTAAACTACCATCCTTCGGAAAGCTCGCTCGTCATCGTCAAAGACAAACGCTGAGCAGCGTCTTCCAGTGCCTGAGCTTCAGACAATTGGAAGTTCGGATCCAAAACGATATACGACTCACCCCAGGCACGACCGCGGTGCAGCACGGTGTTATCCGCTGTGCTCACTAATTTGTAATCTGTCCGAAGGCGAACCAAAAGCTGCGAGGTTCTCAAAACATTGTTCCGCACCGCACGGAACTGAGAGCGATCCACGTTCATCACAATCCCCTCCAACACAGCCTCAGCCTCATCCCGTGATACCACTTGATAAGAGCCATCAGCCTGAATCTGCTTAATGACGGCATTGGTAACCAAAGCACCCAGCCTTGGCTCCAGTGTCTGATTGGTAAACCCTGGAATGGCGATCTTCGTCACTCCCGCAAGATGTTGCGGCTTCGCACCACCCAACTGGTATCCAGCACAGCCGGTAAGGCCCAAAATCAGAACAGGAAGAAGACAGGTGAAAAACTTCATGGTGTCAGTCAGGAGTATCGAATCAATGAAAAGAAAGTCAGGCTTGGGTTGCCCCAAAACGGAACAACAACGGAATCACTACGGCTTCGGCGCGTCTGGCACAGGTGGCACCGGAGGGTTGGGACTGACCGCTGGCTGTGGCGGAATGCCTGCACCTTGACCTGGAGCCGGCGGCACCGGCAAAAGCGGCGCCCCACCCGGCACCGGCGGCAGCAACGTCCCTGGCGCTGTCGCTGGCGTTGTCCCAGGCCGTGTTGGCAAAGTAGGCTCCTGGAGAGGTATCGGCATGAAGTCATCCTGATCCGCGCGCATTTTTGGCTTCTCACTCAACTTCGCCAACTCAGGCGATGGGGGCCCCACATAGTCATCCCGATTCCGCAAATCAGATGCCGCTGGCACCGTGAAGTCTTGATTGCCGACAGCCTCCATCGCTTCTGGACTATCCTGAGAAAGCCGAGCCAACAAATCCCGTGCCTCAGCAGAAGCCTCCGCTGTGCCATACTTCAAGGCCTCGTTGTAGTAGATCGCCGCCGCCTTTGGCTTACCCTGTTTCTCGTAAAATTTGCCTACCACCAAGGATTGCGTCGCCTCAGCTTCGTTCACCTGACTCATGATCTGTTCCGCTTCCATTTTGCGCTCGCCACCAGGATTGGTCGCCACGTAGGACGTCAGAGCATCGCGCGTCGCCAGGAGGTTCGAGTTATCCTCGCTCCGCTGGGCAGCAATGTTTGAGATCGCCCCAATCCGAAACTGCGCCTCGGACGATTGCTTGGAGTTCGGGTAATTGTCCACTACCCCCTGATAGGCCGTCACCGCCAAGTCCTTATCCCCTCGATCTTGATAGACCTCCGCAATGCTGAATTGAGCCATCGCGGCAAACTTTCCAAACGGAGCATTCTTGATGATCGTGCGATACATCTCAATCACATCGTCTGATCCCATCTTCATCGGCAAAATCAGCACGCTGCGCTGCTTCTTGCCTCCCTTGGCTTCCTCAGCCAATTCAAACTGCTGACCCAGCGAATCCGCAAACCGTGGGCTCGAACGATAGTCCTCAATCAGCTTTTGAAAGGCATCAAAGGAATCTTGCAACTTGCCGGTCTCTCTCACGATCAGAGCCTTGGCATAAGCCGCCTCAGCTGCCGACTGCGTGAATGGATACTTCTTCAGGATCGAATCATAAATCCCACTGGCCCGGCCCCCATTCCCTTGGCTCTGCTGAGCCCTCGCCTCAGCCAGTAATCCAGCCGCTTCAGCCTCCTGCTGCTGACGCTCACCTACCGAGGCAGGCACTTGCTTCTCAGGCTTCTTGAAGAAATCGAGGAGCGCGTAAGCGGGCGACGGCCCGGCTAGCAGGTAACCTGCGGCTGCCGAGAAGGCAATCATTCGGGAGAGAACTGGGACGGTCATTGAGGTTCAGAGTAGAGGAGCCTTGTTCATGCGTCAAGTTAGCATGGCATCAGCCCTGAAGTTTGCGTTATCCGAGAGCCGACACGATCGCAGCACCCATTTCGGCCGTATTCACCAGCTTCGTCCCGGGTGCCCCCGTGAAAATGTCTCCCGTCCTCAGCCCATCCCCGATCACCTGACGCACCGCCGCTTCAATACCCGCCGCCTCCGCCTCCAGCCCCAAAGAGAACCTCAGCATCAGCGCCGCCGACAGAATTTGCGCAATCGGATTGGCAATCCCCTTACCAGCAATATCCGGCGCCGTGCCTCCGCTTGGCTCATAAAGCCCAAAATACAGCCCATCCCCGCGCACTTTGCCCAAACTCGCACTCGCCAGCATGCCTAGACTCCCCGTAATCATCGCCATTTCGTCACTTAAGATGTCCCCGAACAGGTTCTCAGTCACCAGAACATCGAAACTCCTCGGTGCCTTGATCAACTGCATCGCCGCATTGTCCACGTAAAGATGCGCCAGCGTCACGTCCGGATACTGCTTCGCCACCTCAATCATCGTCTCCCGCCACAAAACCGAGTTCGTCAGCACGTTCGCCTTGTCCACACTCGTGACATGCTTGCCCCGGCCCTGCGCGGCCTGAAACGCCACATGGCCAATCCGCTCAATCTCGCTCTTCTTGTAAACCATCGTGTCAATCACCTGGATGTCCCCATCCGGCAGCACTTCGCGCGATTTCGGCTGACCAAAATACAACCCCCCAGTCAATTCACGCACACAAAGCACATCAAATCCCCCCTCCACCAAATCCGGCCGGATCGGCGAAGACGATGTCAGCGCCGGATAACAAATCCCAGGGCGCAAATTCGCAAATAGCCCAAAATGCTTCCGGATCGGCAGCAACGCCCCCCGCTCAGGCTGCTCGTTCGGCGGCAAATGCTCCCACTTCGGTCCGCCCACCGATCCAAACAAAATCGCCTCGCTCTTCTCACAAACCGCCACCGTCTCCGCTGGCAAAGCCTTCCCCACCGCATCAATCGCCGCCCCTCCAACCAGTTGCGGGCTGAAATCAAACCCGAACCCGGACTTGGTGCCAACTACCTCCAGAACCTTAATGGCCTCAGCCATGACTTCAGGACCAATGCCGTCACCGGCGAGAACTGCGATTGAATAAGTGCGACTCATGTGGCCCGCTAGATGAGCAAGAATCCCGCATAGGGCAAGCTTGGAATGCATCATCCCTCAGTTGCGTCCCAAGGCAGTCGGGTTCATTCTCTCCCCATGACTCCCGAAGAGACCGACCCCGACGAACTTCTCAGGTTATTGCAATCCCGCGCTCCTCACGAAGCCGCAGACGTCCTGCAAAAAGTCACCCCTCCCAACGCCGTCAGCGCCCTCGACCGCCTCAACCCCATGGTCGCTCAGCAAATTCTCAAGGAGATCGACGACAAGCAACGCTGCGAGATCCTCGCCGCTGCCCCTGTCGAGAAAGCCCGCCAATGGATGGGCAATCAAGCCTACCCCGAAGACAGCGTCGGCTGGCTCATGGAGCCACCCATCGGCGTCTTCCGCCCCCACATGACCGTCGCAGAGACCATCGAGGGTTTGCGCCGCCTCACTCAAAAGGCCGTCATCACCTACGGTTACGTCACCGACGACCAAAACCGCCTCCTAGGCATCCTCGTCATGCGCGACCTCCTCCTCGCCCGCCCGGAACAACGCCTCAGCGAAATCATTCACAGCGATGGCGTCTTCTCGCTTCAGCCTCATTTGGAACTCACCGCCGCCATGCGCTCCACGGTGAACCGACACTATCCCGTCTATCCAGTCTGCGATCCCGAAGGTCGCCTTCTCGGTCTCGTCCGCGGCCAAAATCTCTTCGAGGCCCGCGCCATCGAAATCAGTGCCCAAGCCGGTTCCATGGTCGGCGTTAAAAACGAAGAGCGCCTCTCCACCCCCATCCTCCGCAGCCTCCGCTTCCGCCACCCCTGGCTTCAAGTCAATCTCCTCACCTGCTTCATCGCCGCTGCCGTCGTCACTCACTTTCAGGGCACCCTGGATCGAATTGTCATTCTTGCCGCCTTCCTGCCCGTGCTTGCCGGCCAGTCCGGAAACACCGGCGCCCAGGCGCTCGCTGTTGCCCTTCGCGGCCTTACCCTCGGTGATCTCCGCGATGGCGAGGAACGTCGCCTCGTCTTCAAAGAAGGCCTCCTGGGCCTCCTCAACGGCGTCCTCGTCGGCATCACTTCTGGCTTCGGAATGTGGGCCTATGCTTTCTGGCAGCATAAC
Source organism: Verrucomicrobiaceae bacterium (assembly GCA_947440575.1). GTDB lineage: Bacteria > Verrucomicrobiota > Verrucomicrobiia > Verrucomicrobiales > Verrucomicrobiaceae > JAGRPD01. The sequence goes on along the minus strand of CANETF010000075.1, from coordinate 3,158 downwards.
CCCCGCGCCCTCCACCTCGGCTTCGTGGGTTTTCTAGCGATGGTCACCAGTTGCATCGTCTCCAGCATCGCCGGAGCGTGGATCCCTCTCATCCTCCGCCGCCTCGGCGCCGACCCCGCCACGGCCTCAAGCATCTTCCTCACCACGGTCACAGACATCTTCAGCATGGGTTTCTTCCTCGCCCTCGCCACTTGGCTCATTCCATGACCTTCAGGATTTTTCTTCCATCATGAAAAAGTCCTTTCTCATTGAACAATCCAGGTCGTAATATGTCAATCCATCGCACCGTATGGGCATCTCATCCGGTGCCAAACTGACTCCCTCTCATGAAAAACACACTACTCATCCTCTTGTGCGCCGCCTCCATGGTATCCTGTGCCAGTGGCCCCAACGCCCAAACCGGAGCCGTCCTCGGCGCCCTCGGCGGCGCGGCTGTCGGCGGCATCATCGGCAATCAATCCGGCCGCGGTCTTGAAGGCGCAGCCATCGGTGCAGCCGCAGGCGGCATCGGCGGCGGCGTGATTGGCAACGCCCAAGACCAGCGCAACGCTCAAAACTACTACCGCAATCAGCCACCACCGCAGCCCGGCTACTACAACAATCAGCCACCTCCTGGCGGCTATTATCGTTATTAATCAATGCCGGGGCGGACCCTTCCGACATCATCTCATTCACCCAAGCCGTCCGGTTCCCCCGGACGGCTTTTTTGTCCCCTCTAACCTCACCCCACCATTCCCTCGAAAGACCTCCCCCCCTCGGATTGTAAACGTATGGATCACAAGGCCTGAATTCACCCCAAGTCACTGATGCCCACCCGCCTCCTCATCGCCCTCTTCCTCACCCTCGCCGCAGCCTCCGGCGCCGACACCTCTCACCCCGGTGCCGCCATCTACAAAGCCCAGTGCGCCAGCTGCCACGGCATCCGCGGCGAAGGCGTCCCCAAAAAATTCGACGAACCCCTCACCGGCGACCGATCCCTCGGAGCCCTCACCAAAAAAATCGAACGCACCATGCCCGAGGAGGACCCCGACGCCTGTGTCGGCGAAGACGCCAAACAAGTCGCCGCCTACATCTACGATGCCTTCTACTCCCCCGCCGCCCAGGCCCGCCTCAACCCCATCGAAATCGACCTCACCCGCCTCACCATCTCCCAATACCGCACCAGCGTCGCCGACCTCATCGGTCACTTCCGCAATGGTAGCGACAAAGACTGGGGCAAAGAACGCGGCCTCCAGTTCTTCTACCGCAGCCCGGAAATCCTCAAACCCGAAGACCGCGCCAAACTCAAAAGCAACGCCGACCCTCGAAAAAAAACCGTCAAAGTCGACGGTCGCATTGACAACCTCGACCTCCACCTCGGCCCCGATAGCCCCGTCAAAGACAAACTCGATCCCGACGAATTCGAACTCCGCTTCGAAGGCAGCCTCATCGCCCCCGAAACCGGCACCTACGAATTCATCGTCCGCAGTGAAAACGGCTTCCGCCTCTCCGTAAACGACCGCGAAAAACCCCTCATCGACGCCTGGGTCAGCTCCGGCGAAACCGTCCGCGAGGAACGCACCTCCCTCTACCTCGTCGGCGGCCGTGCCTACTATCTCGCCCTCGACCACTTCAAATTCCGCGAAAAATCCGCCTCCTTGCAGCTCCTCTGGAAACCTCCTCATGGCGTCGAAGAAATCATCCCCAAGCGCCAACTTTCCCCCGAACGCATGTCCAAAGTCATGATCGTCAGCACCCCCTTTCCCGCCGACGACCGCAGCCTCGGTTACGAACGCGGCTCCAGCATCTCCAAAGAATGGGACCAAGCCGCCACCCAGGCCGCCATCACTGTCGCAGAGCACGTCGACGCCAACCTCGACGAACTCACCCGCACCAAGCCCGATACCCCGGACCGCCCTGCCAAACTCCAAACCTTCGCCGAAACCTTCACTGAGATGGCCTTCCGCCGCCCCCTCGACGATCCCCAAAAGCAGTTCATCACCGCCCAATTCAAAACCGCACCTAACCCCGAACTCGCCGTCAAACGCGTCGTCCTCTTCACCCTCAAATCCCCCCACTTCCTCTACCCAGGCCTCCTCGACTCCGACAAACCCGACGACTACACCGTCGCTGCCCGACTCGCCCTCGCCCTCTGGGATTCCATCCCCGACAAACGCCTCCTCCAGGCCGCCAAAGAAAAACGCCTCCACGAAAAAGCCGACGTCCTCCGCGCCGCCCAGCGCCTCGTCACCGACCCACGCTCCCGCGCCAAAGTCGACGGCTTCTTCCACCACTGGCTCGAACTCGACCATGCCGAAGACGCCAGCAAAGACCCAAAAGCCTTCCCCGGCTTCGACCAGTCCGCCCTTGCCGACCTCCGCACCTCCCTCCGCCTCTTCATCGAAGACACCGTCTGGAGTGACACCTCCGACTACCGCCAGCTCCTCCAGGCCGACTACCTCTACCTCAACTCACGTCTCGCCAAAATCTACGGCAAAGACGTCTCCACCCCCGACTTCCAGCGCGTCGCCTTCGACCCCAAACAACGCGCTGGCGTCGTCACCCACCCCTACCTTCTCGCCTCCTTCGCCTACACCCGCACCACCTCCCCCATCCATCGCGGCGTCTTCCTCACTCGCAACATCGTCGGCCTCTCCTTGAAATCCCCGCCCATGGCCGTCGCCTTCGAAGAGAGCCACTTTAAACCCGGCCTCACCATGCGCGAAAAAGTCACTGAACTCACCCGCGACGGCAACTGCATGTCCTGCCACTCCCTCATCAACCCCCTCGGCTTCTCCCTTGAAAACTTCGACGCCATCGGCCGCTGGCGCACCAAAGACGAAAACAAACCCGTCAACGCCACCTCTGACTTCCCCATCAACGAAGACAAAAAAATCCGCCTCACCGGCCCCCGCGACATCGTCAACCACGTTGTCAGCGCCCCCGACGGCCAGCGCGCCTTCATCCGCCAACTCTTCCATCACACCGTCAAGCAGCCCACCGCCGCCTACGGTCAAAACACCCTCAACGACCTCCAAAAAACCTTCGCCCAAACCGAGTTCCACATCCAAAAACTCCTCACCGAAATCGCCACCCTCACCGCCCTCCACCAAATCCCCGCACCCGCCACCCCTTCTCCCAAGGAGTGACGGCTTCTAGCCGTCACACCCCGCCCCACC
>CANETF010000074.1 GCA_947440575.1 Verrucomicrobiaceae bacterium | reverse complement strand
CGGATTGCGGATTGCGGATTGCGGATTGCGGATTGCGGATTGCGGATTGCGGATTGCGGATTGCGGATTGCGGATTGCGGATTGCGGATTGCGGATTGCGGATTGCGGATTGCGGATTGCGAATTGCGAATTGCGAATTGCGGAGGGAATGGAAATTGGCTGGTGAAATGGGGGATAAGTTGTGGGTGATTTGCGTTGCGGGAAGGGGGGAGGAAAGTCAAACGAATCTTTTTCTAATATTGGAATTATTACGTTCTTGGTGGGGTTGGCACGGTATCAAGCTGCTAGGGGAGGATGGGTTTGACTTTTGGGTTGGGTCCGGCTTGCTGCGTGTGTTCTTGAATTGTTGTTATGTCGTCTGTTTCCCTATCGATGCCCCAGATTTTGAGTTTGCCTCCGAGAACGCAACCGGGGGTGCAATGGACGGCTGAGGGGGCGGTGTTTTCGGTTTATGCCTCGCAGGCGGAGGCGGTGGAGTTGTGTTTGTTCAGGCCGGAGGCGTTTGGGCGGGAGTGGGCGAGGGTGAGGCTAGAGCGTGGGGAGGCGGGGTGGTGGCGGGTGCATTTGGGTGGGGTGGAGCCCGGGTTGCTGTATGGGTATCGAGTGCATGGGCCGTGGGTGCCGGAGCGGGGGTTGCGGCACAATGGGAGGAAGTTGCTGTTGGATCCGTATGCGCGGGCGGTGGCGGGGAATTGTGAGGGTCGGCTGGACATGCTGACGACGCCGGGGCCGAGGCGGCCGCCGGGGTCGAGGGACAATGGTCCGACGGCGTTGAAAGGGGTGCTGGTGAAAGGGGAATTTGATTGGGGGAATGATGCGCCGCCCCTGACGCCGTGGACGGAGACGGTGGTCTATGAGTTGCATGTGAAGGGGTTCACTCAGTTGCATCCGGAGGTGCCGGCGGCTTTGCGGGGAACTTATGCGGGGCTGGCGAGTCCGGCGGTGTTGAGCTATTTGAAGGAGTTGGGAGTGACGGCGGTGCAGTTGCTGCCGGTGCAGCAGCACATGGATGATGGTTTTTTAGCGGACAAGGGGCTGACGAATTATTGGGGTTACAACACGATCGGTTTCTTTGCGCCTCATGCGGAGTATGCGGCGGATCAGGAGGCGGAGGGGATGTTGCGTGAGTTCAAGGGGATGGTGAAGGCGATGCATGAGGCGGGGTTGGAGGTGATTCTGGATGTGGTGTACAACCACACGGCTGAGGGGGATGAGAACGGGCCGAGTGTGATGTTTCGTGGGTTTGACAACACGGCGTATTATCGGTTGCTGGAGAAGAATGAGACGTTGTTTTACCACAACATGACGGGCTGCGGGAACGCGGTGGCGACGTATCAACCGGCGGCGCTGAGGCTGACGTTGGACAGCCTGAGGTATTGGGTGACGGAGATGCATGTGGATGGGTTTCGCTTTGATTTGGCAGTGACGGTGGGGCGTGGGCCAGCGGGGTATGACAAGATGGGGGCGTTTTTTACCGCGGTGGCGCAGGATCCGGTGTTGTCACAGGTGAAGTTGATCGCTGAGCCTTGGGATGTGGGTGAGATGGACAGCTATCAATTGGGGAATTTTCCGGCGCCGTGGCGGGAGTTGAACGGGCGATTCCGGGATACGGTGAGGAAGTATTGGCGGGGAGATGAGGGGTCGACGGCGAGTTTTGCGAAGCGGATGAGCGGATCGGACGACATCTTTGGATGGGATCGGCGGCCGCCAACGGCGTCGGTGAATTTCATCACCTCGCACGACGGGTTCACGCTGCGGGATGTGGTGAGCTATCACACGAAGGTGAATGATGCGAACGGGGAGGACAATCGGGATGGGGATTCAGACAATCACTCGACGAATGGCGGGGTGGAGGGGGAGACGGAGGATGTGGCGGTGCTGGCGAGGCGGGAGAGGATGGCGAGGAGTTTGCTGGCGAGTTCGCTGTGCGCGCAGGGGGTGCCGTTTTTGACGGCTGGGGATGAGCGGTGGCGGACGCAGGGGGGCAACAACAATGCTTACTGCCAGGACAATGAGATCAGCTGGGTGGACTGGAGTGAGGAGGCGGTGGGGGTACGGATGACCGGGTTTGTGAAGGCGTTGCTGGCGTTCAGAAAACGGCATCGGGTGCTGAGGAGGGGGGCGTTTTTTGACGGGAGGAAGCGGCCTGAAACGAATCTGGCGGATGTGGCGTGGTTGGATGGGGCGGGTGGGCTGCTGGATCATGCGGAGTGGCATGAGCCAACGCGGGAGCGATTTGGGATGCTGCTGGATGGGGATCCGGTGCTGCTGTTGATGTTCAATCGCGGGGTGGAGTCGCAAGGGTTCATTCTGCCGGGTGGGCCGGAGACGGTGTGGCGTTTGGTGTTTGATACGGGGTTGCAGGAGCCGTTTGAAGGTGGCGAGCGTGAGGTTTCGTCAGGGGAGCATGTCCTGGAATGTCACACGGTGGCGTGTTTTGAGTTGGTGAGCGGAGCTTGCCAGGATTGGGTTTTGCAGTGATGGGGGTGGATGGCAGAAGGGGCGTGGTATCTTTATGTGTTGGAGTGTCGTGATGGGACGTTGTATTGCGGCATCACGACGGATGTGGCGCGTCGGGTGAAGCAGCATGAGGAGGGGAAGGGGGCGAGGTATACGAGGGGGAGGGGGCCGGTGCGGTTGTTGCGGGAGTGGGAGTGCGGGGGGAAGTCGGAGGCGTTGAAGGCGGAGTTGGCGTTCAAGCGGTTGGGGAGGGGGAGGAAGTTGGAGGTGATCGGAGGGGAGTAATCAGTAATCAGAAGTCAGTATTCAGTGGCTGATTGATGGGTGACGGCTAGAAGCCGTCACTCCTTGAGGTGTGATGAACGGGGGCGGCACAATGGTATTGGTTTTGGTGAGGAAGGGCGGAGCTTGCGGGGGGAAGGGGTGCAGGAGTAGGGTGGACTTTATATGACTATGGAACCTACATTGAAGATTGCTTTGGTTGGCGCTGGGATGTTCGGCGGGGATGTGCATTTGCGTGCGTATGCGGACATGCAGCGGTTTGGGTTGGCGGGGCAGTTGGCGCGGGTGGGGTTGGATGAGCATGTGAGGGAGTTGGCGCCGGTGAGGATTGAGTTGGTGGCGGTGGCGACGCGGTCGGAGGGATCGGCGAAGAAGTCGGCGGATGCGTTTGAGGGGTGGACGGGGTATCGGCCCCAGACGTTTCATGGGGAGGCGCCGTGGGAGGGGATTTTGGAGGCGTTTCCGGATTTGGATGTGATGGCGGTGGCGACTCCGGATCACTTGCATACGGCGCCGATTTTAGCGGCATTGGAGCGTGGGGTGCATGTGTTGACGGAGAAGCCGATGTGTCTGACTTTGGCGGAGGCGGATGCGATCATTGAGGCGGCTGAGGCGAAGGGGCTGATCGTGGCGGTGGACATGCACAAGCGGTATGATCCGGATCATTTGCGGATTCGGGATGACATTCAGAAGCGGATCGGGGAACCACTGTATGGGACGGCGTATTTGGAGGAGCCGCTGGAGGTGAGTTTGAGCACGTTCAAGTGGGTGGAGGACAGTGATCCGTTCAGCTATGTGGGGCCGCATTGGACGGATTTGATTTGGTCGTATTATCACAGCAAGCCGGTGGCGCTGAGCGCGGTGGGGCAGAAGCGGAGGCTGGTGCGGGATGGGATTGACGCGTATGATGCCGTGCAGGTGCGGGTGGAGTTTGCGAACGGGCTGTCGATGAACTTCCACAACAATTGGATCACGCCGGCGGACTTTGAGGCGCCGGTGAATCAGGGGCATGAGATTGTGGGGGCGGATGGCAAGGTGGAGAGCGACCAGCAGTATCGGGGATTCCGGTTTTGGAATGCGGGGGGTGGGTCAAGGACGAGCAACAATCACTTCACGAGGGATGTGGTGAGGCCGGATGGGACGAAGGGGTATTTGGGGTATGGGGTGGACAGTTTGACGGTGGGGATGGTGGCGGTTTGCCGGGTGAAGTTTCATGGGGAGTCCAGGGAGGCGGTGGCGGGGATTTATCCGACGGCGGAGGAGGCGCGGGTGACATGTGCGATTGTGGAGGCGGCGGCGCGGGTGAGGGATCTCAACTTCAAGTATCTGCAAGAAGGCAAGGGGGCGCCGGTGACGGCGAGGTTTGGGGAGGATGGGATTACTTTGATTGATCCGTGGCGTGCGAAGGAAGGCCCTGAGGCGGTTTTTGAGCGTATTTATACGAGACCGATCTGAGGGGGCGTTAATCTGCCGACTTTGCCACTTGGCAAAAGGTAGGTTTGCTGTACGATGCCCCTCCAGAACAGGGAATCCTACCTCTGGCAGGATTTCCGGGTCATCGGAAAAGGAAACCTGCCTATGAGTGAGATCCTGAATAAGACGACGGTTTTGGTGCTGAATCGGCACTGGCAAGCAATTGGTGTGAAGACGCCGATGGAGGCTTTTGGCATGATGGCCGCGGGCAATGCGACGGCCTTGGACATGCTAGGTGAGCAAGAGTTGAGGCCGGTGCGCTGGGATGAGTGGCTGGTGCTGCCGGTGCGTGAGAGCGATCAGGCGATCGGGACGGTGCATGGACCGGTGCGGGTGCCGACGGTGCTGGTGCTGGCGCGGTTTGACCGGGTGCCGAAGCGGAGGCCGAAGTTCTGTGCGAAGGCGATTTGGGATCGGGACGGCGGGATCTGTCAGTATACCGGGAAGAAGTTGAGGCCGGGTGAGGGGAACATTGACCATGTGGTGCCCATTTCCCGGGGAGGGGCGAGTTCGTGGGAGAACTGTGTGCTGGCGGATCGGCGGGTGAACAGTCGGAAGGGGAGCAAGCTGCCGGAGGAGGCGGGGTTGAAGCTTTTGAGGCAGCCGTTTGCGCCGAGGGAGGTGCCGGTGACGCTGTTGATTCGGAACACGCATCAGGTGCAGGATTGGCGGTTGTTTTTGCAAGACTTGGAGAGGCGGACGAGCGCGTGAAAGGTTTATCCCGAAAACGGAAATGGCTGAGGGCTAATCTGCCGCCGTCATTGGCCCGACAAGGCTTCCCACTTCTCGGGTGGCATCATCTTATCGATGCAACCGCTGCGAACCGGGAAGCCTTGTGGAACCAAGCACGACGCCATCTTCATCCCTTTCCATTCCCGTTTCTAGGGTGATGTTTTCATGGCTGGACAAGTGAGGGGCGATGCTCTTAACTCGGGGTCTCCATGAAGAAATCTCTCTCTTTGCTGGCCGCGATGGCGGTGTTTACGTGTGTCGGGTCGACGGGTCATGCCCAAGATGGCGACGGGTTTGTGTCGATTTTCAACGGCAAGGATTTGACGGGTTGGAAGTCAAATGAGGAAACGCCGGGGGCGTTTGTAGTGGAGGACGGATTGCTGAAGGTGCACAAGGGCAAGGCGCACCTGTTTTACATGGGAGCGGACGGGAAGGCCGACTTTAAGAATTTCGAGTTGAAGGCGCGGGTGAAGACGATGCCGAATGCGAATGGCGGGATTTATTTCCACACGCATTTTCAGGAGACGGGCTGGCCTGAGACGGGGTTTGAGTGCCAGGTGAACAGCACGCACAAGGATCCGAAGAAGACGGGAAGTCTCTACGGGGTGGTCAACATTTTGGCGCTGCAGCCCGGGCAACAACCGCCAGCGGGGAGCTTGGAGAACAAGATTCAGGAGAAGGCCCCGAGCACAGACGGCGAGTGGTTTGATTACAACATCGTGGTGAAGGACCAGAAGATCACGTTGAAGATCAATGGCGTGACGACGGTGGAGTGGGTGCAGCCAGAGGGGTTTGATCCGGCGACGGCGCTGAAGGGCATGCCTGGGCGCAAACTGGGTTCAGGGACGATTGGGATTCAGAGTCATGATCCGGACAGTGTGACGTATTATGAGAAGATCCTGCTGAAGATCACGGATTGATCCGAAGGTTTGAAGCCGCCGGTTCGCTCCCTTGGAGCGGACCGGCGTTTTTTTGATTGGCAGCTGGGGTGAGGGTGGTCTTTGATTGTGGGAGTCTGTTTGTTTATGAATCCGCGTCTTGTTTTGGTGGTTGTTTCCCTGGTGCTGAGTTTGGCGATCGGGCTGGTGGTGGCTCGATCTGGAGGCGGGGTAGGGGAGGCGAAGCGGGGGAGGCCATTGATTGGGCTTTCGATGGACACGTTGAAGGAGGAGCGGTGGCAGGTGGATCGGGATTTGTTTTTGGAGCGGGCGAAGGCGTTGGGGGTGGATGTGCTGGTGCAGTCGGCGAACAGTGATGATTCGGTGCAATTGACGCAGGTGCAGAGTCTGATTACCCAGGGGGTGGATGCGCTGGTGATCATTCCGCACAATGGGGAGGCGATGGCGAAGGCGGTGGAGTTGGCGCATGCGGCGGGGGTGCCGGTGCTGTCGTATGACCGATTGATCACGGGGTGTGATTTGGATTTGTACATCACGTTCGACAACGTGAAGGTGGGGGAGTTGCAGGCGCGGTTTTTGGCGGAGCGGATTCCTGAAGGGGGGAAGATGAAGGTGGTGCGGATTTATGGGTCTAAGACGGACAACAATGCGGTGCTGTTCAAGGAGGGGCAGGACAAGGTGTTGAGGCCGTTGATTGAGGCGGGGAAGGTGGAGGTGGTGTTTGAGGACTGGGCGGCGGATTGGAAGCCTGAGAATGCGAAGAAGATCATGAATGCGGCGATCACCAAGAATGGGCCGGGGATTGATGCGGTGCTGGCGTCGAACGACGGGACGGCGGGCGGGGCGGTGCAGGCGCTGACGGAGGAAGGATTGGCGGGGAAGGTGCTGGTGACGGGGCAGGACGGGGATTTGGCGGCCTGCCAACGGATTGTGCAGGGGACCCAGACGATGACGGTTTACAAGCCGATCAAGGTGCTGGCGAGTCGGGCGGCGGAGGCGGCAGTCAAACTGGCGAAGGGGCAGTCGGTGATCGCGCGATCGGGGATCGACAACGGGAAGTTGGAGGTGCCGAGTCTTTTGCTGGAGATCAAGGCGGTGACGCGTGACAACCTGCGGGAGACGATTGTGGCAGACGGGTTCCGCGCGGAGGCGGATGTTTACGGGAAGTAGAGCCGTTTACTTGTGAGCGGCGGTGTGTGGTTTGGCGGGGCCGCCGGTATTGGTGGGGGCGAACTTGGCGACCATGAAGGCGCCGGCGGCGGCGAGGACGCAGCCGAGGATGAAGGGGAGAGGGAGGGATTTGAGGCCACCTTCGGGGGGGTGGATGGTCATGGCGACGATGGTGTTGATGACGGGGGCGCCAGCGAAGACGATGGGCATGACCGCGGCTGCTGCGGCTCCTTTGTAGATCGGGGCGGCGGCGCCGAGGGCGAGGACGAGGGTGAAGGCGCCGAGGGCACCGGCGGTTCCGGCGATAAGGCTCCAGGTGATGCCTGAGCTACTGAAGCTGTAAGCGGAGCCGCGCATTTTGAGGAGGATGGCGGCGGCGACACCAATGAGAGCGTAGGCGATGCAGACGAAAAGGAAGGCCTTCAAGCCGGCGTGCGGGGTCTCTGTGCCCATGGGCATGAGGCCGCGGGCTTTGTGGAGGAGGACACCATAGACGCCCCAGGAGAGGACGGTGAGAAGGGCAAAGACGATCCAATTCATATTTCGCATGGGGAGGGGATGAGGGGTGGTTGAGATGAGTTAAGAATAACAGATTACGAGGCGCGGTTCTGGCACGGTCTCAATGTTTTTGTTTTAGAATTACGATAGCCCGGCTGATTTATGAGTGGGTCAGGCTGGGGAATGGCGGCGGAGCGTGGCTTCGGGGGCGACCTCAATAAGCGAGCGGATGCGATCGGGGATGGGGACGGCGGCCATTTTGCCTGAGGTGGAGTCTTTGCGGACGCAGGCGGCGGCCATGCGGCCTTCGGCGGAGAGGGTGTTGTCTTCTTTCCAGACCCGGATCAGGTATCGAACGGCTTTGGACCGGATTTCTTCGATGAGGAGTTCGACGGTGTAGACTTCCTGGAAGCGAAGGGGGGCGTGGTAGTCGCAGGAGGCGTGGACGCGGGGCCAGGCGATGCGTTCGTCGTCGGGGATTTGGTTTGGGTTTTCCCAGATGGAGAGGTCGATGGAGCGGAAGAAGGCGTGTTCGGCGCGCTCCATGAAGCGGAAGAAGTTGGAGAAGTGGACGATGCCGGCCATGTCGGTGTCCGAGAACTGGACGCGGTCGGTGTAGATGAAGCGATGTTCAGCCATGGTGAGGGAGGAAGAGGGGCGTGTGGTTTGATGTCGTGATCATTCCGGGACAGCGCCCTACTGACGAAATTGGTACGCGGGGAGGGGGTCGAACCCTCGACCAATTGGTTAAAAGCCAACTGCTCTACCACTGAGCTACCCGCGCTCGTTTTGGGGCCGCTTTAATACTCCGGTGGCGGGGGCATGCAAGCATGAATCGTCATGGGAGAGGAGATTTTCGGCGAGGGTGGCGAGGGTGAGGTGGGGTCGGTCGAGGAGATAGGCGTGGAGACCGGCCTGGGTGGCGCCTTCGAGATCGGCGCGTTTTTCATCGCCGATGTGGAGGGCGGAGTGTGCGGGAATGCCTGCTTTTGCGAGGGCATGATGGAAGATACGGGGGTGGGGTTTGCTGGCGCCGGCTTGGCTGGAGAGGGAGATGGTTTTGAAATAGGAGGCGATTTGGAGGCCTTCGAGGATGGGGATGAGGCGGAGGTCGAAGTTTGAGAGGATGTGGAGGGGGGCGATTTGGGCGAGTTGTTCGAGGGCGGTGGGGACGTCTGGGAAAAGCTTCCAGGCGTGGGGTTGGGCGAAGTGATGGTAGAGGTCGTCGAAGAGGGGGGCGATGACTTCTGGGGGGAGGGTGGTGCCTGAAGTGGTTTGGAGGGTGGCTGTGACGACGGCAAGCCACCAGGAGCGGTCGTCATCGGGAGGAACGAAGCCTTCGGGGTGGAGAGGTTGGGGGGTGGCTTTCCAGGCGCGGCGGAAGGCGGCTTCGAGCGAGTCAGGGTCGAGCGTGAGGCCGTGGGAGAGGGCGATGCGGGCATAGGAATGCCCGACGGGCTCTGAGAGCTCGAAAAGAGTGCCTGCTGCGTCGAGGAACAGGCCGTCAAACACCATGTGGTTTCGGAGATGCCTTATGGCATCACGCTGCGGGAGTCTTTGCCGCTTTTGCCAGAGTAAGGGGCGGCTTCAGGCTCGGCGCTGATGTCAGCAGGGACTTTGTATTTGTGCTTGCCGTTTTTGCAGCAGCGGCATCCTTTGTCGTTATAGCTGCCAACCATCCAAGGTTTGGTGTTGCAAGAGGCGAGGAGAGTGAGGGAGACGAGAGCGAGGAGCCATTTCATAACGGAAGTGCGTTAGAATGGCGGTTAGGGGCGGTTGTTGTCAAAAGAAATCCGACAGGAGTGGCAGTTTCTTTTGGGGTGGTTGGGTGGGGCATTCTGGCGAATGCTCCTACGGGGCTAATAGCAACAGTCGGAGGAAGTGAAGGTGTTGACGGTGCCGACGATGCGTTTGCGTTGTTGCAGGGGAGCCCAGTAACTGCCGGTGAAGCTGCTGAAACGTTTCCAGGTGGGTTCGGTGCTGTAGTAGGAGCCGTAAACGGGAGCGGTGGGCAGGGAGGCAGAGAGGGTGCCGTAGTTGGATTGGGGGGCTGGGACGGAAGCTGGGGAAGAAGGCGAAGATGAGGCGGCAATGGGTGGAGAGGGGGAGGCGGGAACGTTGTTGAGGGCGTATTGCTCTGCGGCGTCGATGGCGCTGAGGAGCCAGTCGGTGCCGGTGCCGGAGGCCTGCTGGAGGACGACATCGAGGCTGGGGTCGAAGCCATAACGGGCCTGCAGGGCATCGGGAGCGTCATTCATGGGGATGCGGGCGCTGCCGTTGGTGTGGAGGACGTGGATGTGGGTGTCGGTGACTTCTTTGATGGTGACTTTGCGGAGGGTTTGCAGGCCGAAGGGGACATCCTCTATGATTGTGCCGGGGGCATTTTTTCGGGAATAGGTGCGGTAATCGCGCTTGTAGTTGGCGAAGGCTTCCATGGTTTTCCGAATGGATTCGGAGGTGTCATTGAGGGCGCGGATGCCGTCGGCGTAAGCGGTGAAGTCTTCTTCTTTTTCGTCGAGGAGGCGCTGGTAATCCTTTCTAAGAGCGCGGGAGGCGGTGGCAATGTCCCTGTTTGCCTGAGTGACGGTGTCGAGGCGTTCTTGAAGTTCGGAGACAGAGGGTCCGCTGCGATTGCAGGAGGCGGTGAGAAGGGTAACCAGGAGAAGGGTGATGTAAGACGATCCTTGCATTCGATTAGGAAACTAGCTTGGGGGGCGGGTTTTGACAAGTGGGCAATGAAAGCGAAATATGTGAGAGGTTTTGCTGAAAGTGGGCGTGGCTTTTGGGGGTTTGGTGGCGTATTTGTTGGGGGTTCAGGTTGGTTGGTAGCCCCCGCATTCTGGCGAATGCGCCTACGGTGCCGACCTGAGTTTTGATTTTTTTGCATTTCCTATGAGTTCATCAGTTCCTGTTTCTGAATCTGTGTCTGCAACGCCTCCTGAGGCCTTTACGGATTTGGTGGTATCGGCTCCGAAGTCGGCTGCGGCGGGACTAACGGCGGTGGCGATTTCGATGAAGCATGTGATGGGGAATGCGGGGCTGATGCGGGGGACGTCGGCGATGCTGAAGTTGAACCAAAAGGGAGGGTTTGACTGTCCGAGCTGCGCGTGGCCGGATCCGGATGATCATCGGTCGCAGTTTGAGTTTTGTGAGAATGGGGCGAAGGCGATTGCCTCGGAGACGACGTTGAAGCGAGTGACGCCGGCGTTTTTTGCGGAGCATTCGGTGGCGGAGCTGGCGGGGAAGACTGATTTTTGGATGGATCAGGCGGGGCGGTTGACGCATCCGATGGTGTTGCGGGAGGGGGACACGCATTATTCGGAGATCTCGTGGGATGAGGCGTTTGAGTTGATCGCGAAGGAGCTGAACGGTTTGGATTCGCCGGATGAGGCGGTGTTTTACACGTCGGGTCGGGCGAGCAATGAGGCGGCGTTTTTGTATCAGTTGTTTGTGCGGCAGTATGGGACGAACAATTTGCCCGATTGCTCGAACATGTGTCATGAGTCGAGTGGGGCGGCGATGATGGCGAGTGTGGGGGTGGGGAAGGGGACGGTGACGTTGCAGGATTTGGAGACGGCGGAGACGATTTTGATTTTCGGGCAGAATCCGGGGACGAATCATCCGCGGATGTTGACGTCGCTGCAGACGGCGGTGGAGGGAGGCGCGGTGATTGTGGGGGTGAATCCGATGAAGGAAGCGGGGTTAACGGGGTTCATGCATCCGCAGCAGATGATGGGGATGCTGGGGATGGCGACGCCGCTGGCGGAGGAGTTTTTGCAGGTGAGGCAGAATGGGGATCAGGCGTTGCTGAAGGGGTTGGCGAAGGTTTTGGTGGAGGATGGGACGATTGATGAGGGGTTCATTCGGGAGCACACGGCGGGGTTTGAGATGTATCGGGAGCATCTGCTGGGATTGGAGTGGGCGGAGCTGGAGCGGGTGAGCGGGATTGAGCGGGAGCGGATCGAGCGGGTGGCGCGGCAGTGCGCTTCTGGTGAGCGGAAGGTGGTGACGTGTTGGGCGATGGGATTGACGCAGCATAAGAATGCGGTGGCGACGATTCAGGAGGTGGTGAATTTGCATTTGCTGCTGGGGGCGATTGGTCGGCCGGGGGCGGGGTTGTGTCCGGTGCGGGGGCACAGCAATGTGCAGGGGGACAGGACGATGGGAGTGTTTGAGAAGATGCCGGGGTGGTTTCATGACGCGATGGACCGGGAGTTTGGGTTTGAGTCGCCGCGCAAGCATGGATGGGACACGGTGGCGGCGATTGAGGCGATGCATGAGGGTCGGGGGAAGGTGTTTTATGCGTTGGGGGGGAATTTTTTGCAGGCGACGCCGGACACGGAGTACACGGCGGAGGCGTTGAGGCGGTGTCGATTGACGGTGCATTTGGCGACGAAATTGAATCGCAGTCATTTGGTGACGGGCAAGGTGGGGCTGATTTTGCCGTGCCTGGGGCGGAGTGAGAAGGATCGGACGGGGGGCAAGGAGCAGTTTGTGACGGTGGAGAATTCGATGAGTGTGGTGCACCAGTCAGTGGGGCATTTGGCGGCGGCATCGGACACGCTGCTGAGTGAGCCGATGATCATTGCGCGGACGGCGCATGCGGTGCTGAAGGGGCGGAGTTCGGTGCCGTGGCTGGCGATGGGAGCGGACTACGATTTGATTCGGGAACGGATTGCGCGGGTGGTGCCGGCGTTTGAGGATTTCAACGAACGGGTGCGCAAGCCGGGGGGATTTTATCTGCCGAACTCAGCGCGTGAATTGGCGTGGACGACGGAGAGCGGGCGGGCGAATTTTGCGACGCATGCTTTGAGTTGTCTCGAGTTAGCGGAGGGGGAATTGCTGTTGCAGACGCTGCGGAGTCACGATCAGTTCAACACGACGGTGTATGGATTGGATGATCGGTATCGGGGAATCAGCAATGAGCGGCGGGTGGTGTTTATGAATCCGCAAGACATGAAGGCGCGGGGGATTGGGCCGATGGAGGAGGTGAACCTGACGAGCCATTTTGAGGGGGAGAAGCGGCATGCGAGGCATTATCTGGCGGTGCCTTATGATCTGCCGAGAGGGGCGTGCGCGGGCTACTTTCCGGAGCTCAATGTGCTGGTGCCATTGAGGTCGTATGCGGACGTCAGTTTGACGCCGACTTCGAAGTCGGTGCGGGTGACCGTGGAGTTGGCAAGCTAAGCCGCCCCCCAGCGGGAGGGTGGCGGATGGAGCGGCCTGACGTTATGCGTGGCCGCTGAGGGTGAGGGTGAAGACGTCGCGGCGGCCTTTTTGCTCGGTGAGGAGGGGGAGGGAGCGGAGGGCGTCGGCGAGGAGGGTTTCGACTTGTTGCCAGGTGAGACCGCGGTAGCGGATGCGGAAGAGTTCGACGGGGAGGAGGGTGGAGGAGTCGGCCGCGGAGGTGAAGGGGTTGACCATTTGGTGGACGAGTTCGATCCAGGGGCGTTCGGGGACGAAGGTGAGGCTGCGGGCGGCGATTTCTCCGGCGATGATATCGAGGGTGTCGCGGAGGCGGATGGCGGCGCCGGCGTTGGTGCGGATTTGGGCGAAGAAGGCGACGCCGAAGCGCTCGGAGGCATCGAGAAGGGGTGTGACGGGTTCGACGGTGCAGGCGAGGTTGTGCAAATCGAGAGCGGCGGCGTGGGCGGCGGACATCATCATGGTGTTGATGAGGCAGTCGGGGGAGGCGTGGCTTTTGACGTCGGTGGAGTAGACCGAGACGCCGGGGTCTTCCTGGGAGAGGGGGCGGGGTTGGATTTGGAGGGCTTGCATCCGTTCGCGGAGGATGCCGCTGTGAATGAGGGTGCAGTGGGTGAGGGCCTCCTGGACTTGGCGCACGAGTGAGGAGGGGAGGGTGGCGGCTTCGAGGGCGGTGTTGGGATTGGCGGGGGTTTCGGTATGGACGGGGAGGGTGGTGATGCGATTTGGGGTGTTCATGGGAGCTGGGGGTGTGTTGTTGTGTGTGTTGGGTTGTTTTTGACTGGGGAAAGGGTGGGGAAGCCTTAACCTGGGGTGTCTTCGTCGGGGTCGTATTCGAACTGGACGAGGAGGGCTTGCTGTTGATGGCGCAGGGTCTGGGGACGGCCTGAGTCGTTGATGATGTGGAGGGAGATTCTGCCGGAGAGTCCGGTGCCGAAGAGGAGGCTGGACTCGAGGCGCAGGTCAGCGCCGCAGAAGACGGCCCCTTTGTTCACGACACGCATGAGCATCCCCTGGGGAAGGATGATTTTTTCGTGAGTGAGAAGGGTCAGTACTTCGCCTGGGGCGAGATCGAGGCTGGGTTTGAGTTCGACTTCGGTTTCGGAGGGACGTTTGGCGGGGTCTTTGAGGCGAGAGGTGAAGCCGCGGAGGCCGAGGCCAAGCCAGTAGCAACCGCCGAGGGCGAGTTGAGTGGGAGAGAAGGGGGAGAGGCCGAGCCACTCGGAGGTGATGGCCTCGTGGAGTTGAGTGCGGGAGAGGCGGTTGGAGTTTTGGAGGCGGAGTTGGTCGCGGAACTGTTCGACGCGAGCAGACTGGAGGTGTTTTTTGCCTTCGGGAGAGGAGGCGAAGGAGTCTTGCTGATCTTGGAGACGGGTCCAGTGCTGGTGGGGGACGTTGAGGAAGTCCTGGAGTTTGAGTTTGAGGTCGGCCGAGATGGGGTTGTGGCCGTTGATGATGGAATTGAGGTGGCCTCGGCTGATGCCGAGGGCCTGAGAGGCGCTGATCTGGGAAATGCCGCGCTCTTCGAGGAGGTCGCGAAGGGCTTCGCCGGGTTGAGTTGGAATCGCGAGTGTCATAGCAATACGAATGATGTCGGCTTACAGATGACAAAAATTAGCGGAAGAATCTGACAGTAGCGATTTTTAATTCATGAAAGAAAATTGGGTAACCAGAGGAATAGTGTTAAATTAGAATTATTGGAAATTAATGGGTGTTATCGAAGGAGGTTAGATGGGTGTTCGTTTGAGTGCTTTTTGAGGGTGGGGCTGTTGCGCGGCGATTTTGATTGATTGACGTGTGCGAGGTTGGGCTAAACTGTCCGGTAAATATGACAAAATGCGATGTCAGGATGACAGTGGGTGGGAGTCGGTGCCTTATGGCCATGCGGCCTGAGCCATTACGCGGCGAAGATAGGCGGAGGCCGAATGGAGCCGTCACGAACCGGGAAGGAGGTAACTACACACAATGCGCTGTCGTGAGGCGAGGCTTGGCGAGTGCACACTACTCCGCATTGTGTCGTGGTTACCGCTTTGGGTGCGGAGCTGGCGAGTTGTGCGAGCCACACTGAACAAGCGGTTGGTCATCACGGGTGCGGAGCTGCGGCGTTATGGAAATGAGCATTGTCTTTTGCGGCAGGGGCGGGAGCGGGCGGAGCTTGTCGGTGGTGGGCAATGGGCGGAGCCGCGTGCATTGCGATGCGCTGGAGTTGGCTGGCACGGTACTTTCAGTGAGGAGGGTCTTCAAGATTTTGCGATCCAGGTTTTGGATTCAACCAAGATTTAAGAACAATTTTTTGTTGGCTACCTGTGAACATTTCTATATCTAGGCGGGCGTGCACACCGTCTGCATACCTGACAAAATATGATTTCTCAGCCACCCGACGCCAAACATCGCGAGACATGCTTGCCTTCATCTCCACAGCATCCTTCCGCTGATAGCCGGTCGTCGGCGCACGAAAAGCAAATGAGCCCTGGCGAGTTTGTATTTCACCGTTGACAGCCAAGATCTCAAATTTCCAAGAATAAGGCTGATTCAGTGCCGAGGCATCATTGTCTGTTCGGCAACTCACCTCAATGGAGTGAGTCTGCGATTTGTCGGGATGAAGGCTGATCAAACGGGGTGTGCCGTCTTTGGGAATCAAAATTCGACGCGAGGGAATCACAAGCAATGGTTCAAGTTCCCCAATCTTTTGTAAAACGAACGTGACTGGTCTGCTTGCGTCCGGAACGTGCCGACCGCCACCAAGGTTGACGCCAAATCCAAAAGACCCAGCAGAATCGTTCTGGTCGGATTCCTGACGAAATGGGCGATATCCCCCTTTCTCGACTTGAACGTGGAGAGATATTCCTTGAACTCCACTTATGACAAACGCACCGTCGACCGTCGAGGTTAGTGTTTGCTCCCGCCCACTTCGAGTGGGTGTATCATGCGCCTGATAGCGAACTGTAGCTCCACCAACGGGAGAACCATGCTGATCAATGACACGGCCGTAGAAAGTGATCGGAGTCGAGTAGAGAACGTCTAAGAATTTACCTGGGTCGGGCGGATCAGGGCGCACTTCCGGATGAGCCGCTGAATCATGAGATTGCGAAGCGGTAACATTGATTGATCGAGAATCACCAGCCGAATTCGAAAAGCGGCCTATGACAAACCAAAAAAGCAAACCACATGATACGAACGCAAGAAATATCCAAAGTCTCTTCATGGCTCGTCAACGATTGTTGAAATTCCCAGTCGATCCGCAAGACTTGTCCAAAAATCAAACGTCTTCTGGAACCGAAAGTTCCACTGGGCACTGTGTTCGCTTCCGAAGCCGAATTGATACATGCCAACCCGTTCCTGAACAGTACCTTGCACGGCCGAGGTCATGCCTGCTGTGCCTGAGCGGGACCGTGTTACAAAAGCAAGCGCCTCCGGGAGCTTGTTGACGACCCGTGTGCTCAAGATTCCATTGCAGACAAGTTTCATTCCGGGTTGTGCCCACCAGTTGTAATCGTAACTGTTGAATAAGCCGCCCGAAGGTTTGTTGATTTCGTTATTGGCGATCCAACCCGTAAGCGCAGAATCATCCGGCAGATAAAAGTTTATGATCGTGGGATTTCCAGGTAGGTTGAATTGGTTTTTTAGACCAAGAGATTGGGTCGCAGGATCAAGGTCGGTATCTGGTGTGCTGTAATCGTGAAAATCAACATAGTCCCCTTGATACGCCATTGAGGCCATAGCAGAGTTTAGCATCGCGTACGTGCCGATTTGCATACCCTTCGTCAACGCCGCTCCAGTAATCACATTGCCCATGCTGTGCGCGAAAAGTCGTTTTTCACCGGCAGGCTTGTTTATTCCATTTACAAACGCAGCAAGCGCATCCCCAGACAGCCACGCGCGGTACTCGCTTGGATTGTAGGTATGGTAGCCACCAAGTGGACCAGAATAAGTAGGCCAACGAAAGGATGCGAATCGTCCTTTGTATCCTAGGTGCCACAGACGTTTGAAACTCATCTCAGACCAATTCACCGATTCCTCCTCCGACATCCGCCATCCGTGGACATGTACGACGCACTCGGAGGTCTCGTCCGGGTCGGGATCAAAACTTGGAGTGTTATCGGGCACGGCCTGCATTGTTACTGGCGAGGGCTGATCCCAAGGGTCCGGGACATCACCTGGGGCTGCGCCGCCAGCGTAGGTGGCTTTGCCTCGTTGTATCATTTCCCTGGAATGCATCAATTTGATCCACGCTCCTGGGCCCTCTGTGGTCTGTCCGTTTGCCTTGAGGACCAAAGTTAGTTTTCCTTTGCCTTTGTGTCCCCCCTCAAACAAAAGGTAGGGATGCGGGGTTGCCTCAGTCCCAAATGCATCGGATGGGAGCCAGGCAACGCTACTACCACCCACAAATCCGATATTAAACTTCCCATCCAAAAGGCTAGCTTTCTCGTCGCCCGACAAATAGTCAGCAGATTTATGAATTTCGGGGGGACACCGGTAAACATAGAGCGTCGGGGCATCATCACTCACATTTGTCCACTTGAGGCCCAACTGAAATTCACCGCTTCTGATTTTGTCAGCGATACTTTCAATTCCACATTGAAGCATTGTAAAGTCTTCGAGATCACGCTTGCAGGTAATGACTCCGGAAGTGAAATCCTTTTGAGCCAAATCAATTTTTTCTGGATTATCATCTCCGCCCCAAGTGTCCCAATCTTCATTTATCCAGAACCTGAATGGCTTTTCCTGCGAGGCAGTTTCCCCGCTGGCGATTGTGCCGTCACGGTTGGCGTCGATGGCTAAGTCAACCGGGAGGAGGTCCAGTTCGATTCTAGTGTTGGGGATGGATGGGGGAGGAGCCAATTCGATGTAGGCGATTCCGCCTTCGATACGGAGGTGAGTGAGGCTAGCAGTTCCAGACACTTGGGTCGAGATTTTTTGGCCTTGGGGGATGGTGAGGGTGGCGGTGCCGAGTGAGGTGATGATCGGTTCGTCGGAGATGTCGCCTTGGGGGGTGAAGTTGGTGCGTTTTTGGAGGAGGAGGAAGGTTCGTGATAGGCCGGCAGGATCGTTGACGGTGTGGCTGGACTGGAGGCGAACCTGGGTGTGGTTGGCTGCGGCAGTCGTACCGGACATACCAACGGTGGTGACGGTCCCGCCGCCGGAACTACCGGAACTGCCACAACAGTCATCGCCTTCAGGGTTGGTGGTTGGGTCTTCAGGTGGCTCAGGGATTGGATTGCCACAGGGCGCTGACCATGAGTAATGGGTCCATGATGCGGATGCGGAGTAGGTTGAAATGCCTCTTCGGCCATTGCCCATCCATCCGTCTTGGACGCTTGGTGCCCAAGGGACGGTGGAAAGCATGGTGGTGAGGGTCTCGGGGTTATAGGTGGAGGAATTATTTTCTCCGGTCACAGGCGAAGT
>CANETF010000073.1 GCA_947440575.1 Verrucomicrobiaceae bacterium | reverse complement strand
CCTAAAAACGGAAATGGCTGAGGGCGAATCTGCCGCCGTCATTGGCCCCACAAGGCTTCCCGCTTCTCGGGTGGCATCACCTTATCGATGCAACCGCTGCGAACCGGTAAGCCTTGTGGAACCAGGCACGACGCCATCTTCATCCCTTTCCATTCCCGTTTCTAGGATAACGTTATTTGGCCTTCGTGGTGAAGGTTTGGTTGTGGGATTGGGAGGGGACGGAGACGGTGAATGAGGAGCCGTCGGCGGTGACTTGGCAGTGGATGGGGTGGGCGGCGCAGGCGTCTTTGAGGTCGCCGTGATTGGCGATGTGGGATTTGTCGGAGGTGTTGTTTTGGGCTTCGTCCGGGCGGATGTTTTCGTGGATTTGGTAGATTGCTTTGAGGGTGGGGGTGGCGTGGAGGGAGGTGAAGGCGGTGGCGCTGGTGCCTTTGCTTGGGCCGTTGTTCATGATGGCGACGGTGGGGGCGAGGGAGCGAACGAGGAGGGGGTGGTTACTGGTTTGCAGGCCGTGGTGATTGACTTGGTAGAGGTCGACTTTGCCCGGGAGGTTGTGCGGGGTGACGAGGCGTTTCTCGACGTTCCAGGTGAGGTCGCCACCGTCGAAGAAGCGGAAGTCGCCGAGGCTGAGGAGGAGGACGATGCTGTTGGCGTTGTCGGATTTGTCCTCGGGCTGGTCGGAGGCGAGTGAGGGGTCGTCCGAGTTTGCGGGAGTGTTTGGAGAGGCGGGGATCATTTTTTGATTGGCGGCGAGGACTTTCAAGGAGAGGGGCGCGGTGCCGGGGAGTTGTTTGAGGGGGATGGAATCGCCTGGAGCGAGGGTGATTCGGTGTTCGACTTTGGCGTTGCGATAGGGGCGTGAGGTGAGAGCCCAGCGGGCTTGGTTGCCGCCCTGATCGGGGACTTGTTCGGGGAGGCCTTTGTCGTAGAGGGTGCCGATGGGCATGAGTTCGGCGAGTTCAGCGAGGCCGCCGAAGTGGTCGATATGGAAATGGGTGATGATGACGTGATCGATGCGAGAGAGGCCGGCTTGGGTGGCGGTGTGGTGGATGCGGGCGGCGTCGCGACCGCCGGGGTTGCCGGAGTCGATGAGGATGGATTCGCCGGCAGGGGTGACGAGGAGCGTGGAGCCGCCGCCTTCGGAGTCGATCCAGTGGATGCCGAGAATGGGGGCGGATTTTTCGATGGCCAAGAGGGAGAGGGTGGTGGCTGCGGCGAGGGCGGTGAGGAGGGCGAGGCGGGTGGGCATAATGGTGGGGAGTTTATGGGGAGAGGGATGAGGCTGTCGAGACAAAGTGAGCTAGTGTGACAGGTGGTTAGAGCCGTTTAAGCAAACCTGTAGCCGCTTTTTTGGGGCGGCGGAGGAGGATCTGGTCCGTCGTCAGCTTGGGACGTATGTATTCATATGCCCCGGCGCTGGCAACGGCCCATCTCCACCTCCGGCGCTCCCAAATCAACGGCCACATCTTTCCTTAAAATGCTTAAGCCTTGATTATTCATGAGCCATCTACTGCAAACGCCGGAAAGCCCGTGTCTGCGGTGTTGGGCTTGTTTTGAAAGGCATCGAGCATTTACCAATGCACTCCGTCTTTCAAAGCCTGCGCCCGCCTTGCATTCACAGGCTTTCCAGCGTTTTCGCAACGAAGTTCATGAATCATCCAGGCTAGGCTTGAGTGGTGGGGAATTCGATTCATGATGGCGGGCATGTTTGAGGAGTCCTTAGTGAATCGATTGGAAGCGAGCGGTGTTTTGGCGGTTTTGATTTTGGAATCGGTGGAAGCGGCGGTACCGGTGGCCCGGGCGTTGTTGGCGGGGGGGGTGGATTGTGTGGAGTTGACGCTGCGGACGCCGGTAGCGATGGAGGCGTTGCGGCGGATTCGGGCGGAGGTGCCGGAGATGATGGTGGGGGCTGGGACGATCCTGACGGTTGAGCAGGTGCGAGAGGCGAAGGCGGCGGGAGCTGCGTTTGGGGTGGCGCCGGGGATGAATCCTCGGGTGGTATCGGCGGCGCGGGAGGCTGGGCTTTCGTTTGCTCCGGGAGTTTGCACGCCGACGGATATTGAAGTGGCGTTGGAGCAGGGGTGCCGGGTGATGAAGTTTTTTCCAGCGGAGTTGTGTGGCGGGCTAGCGTATTTGAGGGCGATCGGGGCGCCGTTTGCGCATTTGGGGGTGAGGTTTATTCCTTTGGGTGGATTGGGTCCGAGCAATGCGGAGGTGTATTTGAGAGAGGAGTCGGTGCTGGCTTTGGGTGGGTCGTGGTTGGCGACGAAGGCGGCGATTGAAGGGGGGCGATGGGAGGAGGTTTCGCATCAGGCGCGGTTGGCGCGTGAGTTGGTGAAGCGAGTGAGGGGAGAATAGAAAAGCGGCTCCCGAATGGAAGCCGCTTTCATGGGGTTGAATGCTTTTTGGGGGACTCGGGTTAGGCGAGTTCGGCGAGGCGGGCCTTGATTGCGTCGAAGTCGGGGAGTTGTCCGGGGGAGTCGTGGGACTCGGCGTATTGGATGACACCGGCTTTGTCGATGATGAAGGCGGAGCGCTTTGGCACGCCTCCCATGATGAGGTTTTTGTCCGGGAGGAAGGCGGAGTAGGCGACGTCGTAAGCTGTAGCGACGTGGTGATCGTAGTCGCTAAGGAGTTTGAGGGTGATGCCTTCTTTTTCGGCCCAGGCTTTTTGAGCGAAGGGATTGTCACCGCTGATCCCGATGACGGTGGCGTTGAGTTTTTCGTATTCGTTGATGCCTTTGGAGATCTCACAGAACTCGGTGGTGCAGACGCCGGTGAAGGCCATCGGGACGAAGAGGAGGAGGATGTTGGAGGAGCCGAGGTTTTCGGAGAGTTTGAAGAGCTCGGGGCCAGCGGCTCCGAGGGTGGTGAGGGTGAAGTCAGGGGCGGTGGTGCCGACGGAGAGTGCCATGGTAGGTGGTGGGGGTTGAATGGTGATGTTTGAGTTGAGGCGGGGAAGTGTTGCCGCGCGATTGTTTTTCGTTGCTGGAGGTGGATTCGTCAAGGGGACGTTGGCGGCAGGCATGGGAGAGATTGCATTCGAAAAGAAAGCGGGTAGGATCGGCGGGAATGAAACAAGGATCTCTGGGATGTCTTTTGGCGCTGGTGCTGTTTGCGCTGGTGGTGAGCTTGGCGATGAACCTATTGCAGTTTTCGTCCGGAACGGGCGGAGGTCAGGGCATGGCGGCGATGGGGAGTGCGGCGAAGAAGAAGACAAAGTATTCCGAGGTGGTGCAGGAGACGGGCGCGGCGGATCAGAAGGTGGTGCAGATCGATCTGGATGGGGTGATTTCGTCGGTGGGGGTAGAGGGTTTGCTGGGGGCGGCGCTGTCATCGGTGGAGTCGATCAAGTCGCAGATTGAACAGGCGGAGGCGGATGACCGGGTGAAGGCGGTGGTGTTGAAAATCAATTCGCCCGGGGGCGAGGTGACGGCATCGGACACGCTTTATCAGGCGGTGAAGGGTTTGGCGAAGAAGAAGCCGGTGGTCGTGTACATGGATTCGATTGCGGCGTCAGGGGGGTATTACATTGCGTGCGGGGCGACGAAAGTGGTGGCGAATGAGACGACCTTGACGGCGAGCATTGGGGTGATCATCGACACGATCAATTATAGTGGCCTGTTTGAGAAAGTGGGCTTGCAGGCGAACACGTTTGTGAGTGGCGCCTTCAAGGATTCGCTGAGTGGGTCGAGGCCGATGAGGGAAGAGGAGCGGGCGTATGTTCAAAACCTGGTGGCACAGATGTATGATCGGTTTTTGAGCATTGTGTCCGAGGCGCGGGGGGTGCCGAAGGATGTGCTGAAGAATGGGGTAGCGGATGGTCGCGTGGTAACGGGGAAAGAGGCGCTCGAGGCGAAGTTGGTGGATCAATTGGGTTATCTGGAGGATGCGGTGCTACTGGCGAAGGAGTTGGGCAAAGCGGATAAGGCATCGGTGGTGAAGTATCGGCATGAGATGGGATTCATGGATCTTTTTGCGACGGCCTCTGCGGGGATGAGTCGAGCCGGGGAGCCAGTGAAGGTGAGTGTGGCGCCGTCGATCATGCCAGCGTTGCGGCCTGGGTTGCCTTATTACATGGCACCTTTGGCGGTGCCGGCGCACTGAGAGTGGCGGTAAGTCTTTTCTGGTGACGCCCTTTTTGCCTTTGATTCATGGTTGATGTGACGAGCACCAGTGTCCTAGCTGATGTGGCGGCGTGGGTGATCGTGGCTTTGGTGCTAGGGGCGGGGGTTTATCAGGCGCGGCGGTCGATGTGGCCGATGAC
The DNA here is from genome assembly GCA_947440575.1 of Verrucomicrobiaceae bacterium. GTDB lineage: Bacteria > Verrucomicrobiota > Verrucomicrobiia > Verrucomicrobiales > Verrucomicrobiaceae > JAGRPD01. The sequence goes on along the minus strand of CANETF010000073.1, from coordinate 13,895 downwards.
GGATTGGAGTCACCGAGGGAAAGTGCCATCGGGAGACTACAGGGAAGCTGACGGAGTGGTGGTGATCGTGCTGGGGTGGATGATGTGGATGGGGCTGCGTGCGACGGCGGTCGGAGAGAAGGCGGGGAGTGCGACGGAAGCGGCGTTGAAGACGGCAGGGGAAGCGGCGACCAAGGGGCCGGGAGCGGTGGAGATGTTGGCGAACGTGGTGTTTTTGTTGATGGTGTGCGTGGCGTTGCTGTTTTATTTGAGGCAGATTCGCGGGCTGGATCCGGTGGTGTTGTTTGGGATTCGTGAGTTGAGATTGAAGGCGGTGTTTGGATGGGCGTTGGCGTGGTTGGCGCCGTTGCTGTTGGTGGTGTCGGGTTGCAATTGGTTAGCGATCGAGTGGTTGAAGGGGTTTTGGCCGGACTTAGCACCGCAGGAAAGTGTGAAGCTGTTTTTGGAGAACAGTCATGTGGGGACGCGGGTGATCATGGGCGTGGCTGCGGTGATTGTGGCGCCGTTGGTTGAGGAGACGGTTTTTCGAGGGTTTGTATATGGGGTGGTGAAGCGGTTCACGGATCCGATTTTTGCGGCGATCGTTTCATCGGCTTTGTTTGCTCTGGCGCATTTCCATTTGGGGAGCGCGGTGCCGTTGTTTGTTTTGGCGTTGGGATTTGTGGGGGCTTACGAGCGGACCGGGTCGTTGCTGGTGCCGATGCTGATGCATGCGCTGTTCAACGCGATCTCGCTGGTGGCGCTGGTTGTGATCGGGGCTGAGTCATGAAGAAGTCGGCGACGTTGAGGGATGTGGGGGAGGATGCGCTTATCAAGCGGTTGATTGCGGATGCACCCTTGGGGGCGGACGTGGTGGCTGGGGCGGGGGATGATTGCGCGGTGGTGAAGGGGGTGGGGCGTGGGGAATTGTGTTTGCTGAAAACGGATGCGATTGTCGAAGGGGTTCATTTTGAATCGAGCAGCGCTCCGCGATTGGTGGGACGAAAAGCGCTGGCGAGGGTGTTGAGTGATGTGGCGGCGATGGGGGGGCGGCCCGGACAGGCGTTGGTGACTTTGATTTTGCCGCCGGAGACAGAGATCGCGTGGGTGGAAGCGGTTTATGCCGGGCTGTATCAACTGGCCCGGCAGCATGGGGTGAGTGTGGTGGGAGGGGAGACGACGCGCGGGAAGGAGCGGATGCTTTCGGTGGCGTTGACTGGGGTGGTGGCGGCGAAAAAGTGGGTGGCACGGGGGGGCGGGCGATTGGGGGATGTGCTGCTGGTGACGGGAAAGCTTGGAGGATCGATTGGGGGCAGGCATTTGACGTTTGAGCCGAGGTTGGAGCAGGGACAGTGGCTGGTGGCGCATTTTCCGATTCACGCGATGATGGACATCAGTGACGGTTTGGCGAAGGACCTGCCGCGTTTGGCGGGCGGGGCGGGATTGGGTTTTCGGGTCGATTGGGATCGACTGCCCAGGCATCGAGGTTGCTCGGTGGAGCAGGCTTGGGGGGACGGAGAGGACTATGAGTTGTTGATGGCGGTGCCGAAGCGTAGTCTGAAACGATTGCAGGCCGAGTGGGGCAAGCGGTTTCCGCGGGTGGCTTTGACCGCGATTGGGGAACTGGTGGAAGCTGAGGCTTCTGAGGGGGGGGCTGCAGGAGGCTGGGATCCTTTTGTGAAGCCGAGCGCGAGCGCTGCTCGAGGCGGCGGTCTATAGCATCGCCGTGATGGTCTTTGCGGGAGCCTTTTTGGAGACCGGGATGGTGGTGTGGTAGAGGCGTGATTGAAGGTTATCGAACATTTTGCGGACGTGAGGGTAACGGGTGCGGTCCTTGATGATGGTCATGCTGTCCTGGTAGGAGCCCCACTTGAGCACTTCGATGCTGACATGGCGAACGCCCCATTGATTCATGGCGGATCGGGAGGGTTTGTAGAGATCGATGGTGTCGGTGCCGACGAGCGCGCTGCCGTAGTCATCGACTTGGTAGAGGATGCCGGGTTGTTCGGCGATGCGAAAGAGGGTGCCTTTGGGATAGCGTGACCAATCGGCGGCGGCGCTGCGGACGTTGCCGAAGCGGAGAGGGGTGCCGACAGCGCTTAGCTTGCCGTAAACGATGTGATCGGATTCGCTGTGGGTGTAAGCGGTGGTGCGGACGGTGCGGAGGGAGGAGGGGTCGCGGAGAAGGGGAGGGATGCTGGCGACGGTGGGTTTGGGGGCGGCAGCGATTCTGGGGGGACGGGTGGGTTCGACCATGCTGAAATAGCTTCGAACCAACTCGGGTTGGAATGTTCCGGTGGAGGCGAGGGCGGGGCGGACCTCGTAGTTCCGGCTGAAATTGATGGATTCGAGTTTTTGGGCGATTTGCCTTAGGGGGCAGGTAGTGAGAGAACAGGAAGCCATGGCTGAGAGACAAGAGCCAGCAAGAAGGAGGGAGCGGAGTTGTTTCATGGCGGAGGGGAATTAATAGAATTATAAGAGGTTTAATTTGTTAATCAATATAAAAATTACAGTAGCTATTAAATGACAATACCTGGAAATACCCATTTTATCTGGTTTTTATGGTGGAGGCGTGCGAATCGACTATCGGGGTGAAGGAGCCCTAGTTGTGGTGTGAGCGCCCTTTTTTTGGCCTCGGTGGCACGTTTAGGAGAGGGCACGTGGAGGGAAGCTTGGGGGGCCTAGCTTTTTGTGCTTGCCCAAGATGATCGTGGCGCTACTTTAGTGCTTTCCTTTCCCGGGCAAGAGCCACATACCGTCGCTTTTGAGAGAGTGGGCTTACGCCCGCTCTTTCTTTGTCTCGGGGTGGTCTCGATTTATGATTAGCGAACTTAAAGCACTTTTCGATTATTACGAAAAAGAGAAGGGTATTGACCGTGTCAAGATGGTTGAGGCCCTCTCGCAGGCACTCCTTGCCGCATCGAAGAGAAGTATTGGTCCAGCCCGCGAGTTGCGGATTGATATTGATCCTGAGAAGGGGAGCATCAAAGCGTGGGCCAAATTGGTCGCGGTTGAGAAGGTGACGAATCCCTTTGAAGAAATTGCGATTGGTACGGCCAAGCGATTGAAGAAGGATGCGGTGCTTGGTGACGAAATTGAGCTTGAAGTGACTCCAAAGAATATGGGTCGGATTGCAGCGCAGACGGCGAAGCAGACGATGTTGCAGCGGTTGCGGATGGCTGAGAAGGAGAACCTGTACGACGAGTTTAAGGACCGGACCGGGGATGTGGTCAGCGGAGTAGTTCGTCGGTTTGACAAGAACGACGTGATCGTTGACCTGGGCAAGTTTGAAGGGGTGATGACCTCGAAGGAGCGTGTCGCGACGGAAGACTACAATACAGGTGACCGGATGCGGTTTTACGTTAAGGCGGTTGAGAAGGACAGTTCGCGTGGGCCTGAGATCATTCTGTCCCGTGCGCACCCGAATTTTGTGCGGCGGTTGTTTGAATTTGAAGTCAGTGAGATTGCGGATCGGACCGTGGAGATCGCGAGCATTGCGCGCGAAGCGGGATATCGCACCAAAGTGGCGGTGAACAGTTCCGATGACAAAGTGGATCCGGTGGGAGCTTGTGTGGGGCTGCGTGGAGCGCGGGTGAAGAATATCGTTCGTGAGTTGAACAACGAGAAGGTCGACATCATCCGGTATAAGACGGATCCGGCTGAGTTCATCCGTGAAGCGCTGCGTCCGATCAAGGTGATCACGATTCGCGTTGATCCGGCCAAGAAAGAGGCCCGGTTGACGGTGAGCGAGGAGGACCTGTCGAAGGCGATTGGTCGTCGCGGACAGAATGCGCGTCTGACATCGAGGCTGGTCGCGATGGATTTGATCATTGAGAAAGATGAGCACGCTGCGGAAGTCTTTGAAGGTCAGATGGGGAGTGCGGTACATGCACTGGCTGCGATTCTGGGCATTGACGAAGCGACAGCGAGGACTTTGACGGGTGCTGGTTTGGTGGATGTCAGGGTGTTTGACGACGTGTCTGCGGAAGACGTGGCGGAGATCATCGGTGGCGACATGGAACTGGCGACGCAGATCATCGAGCGTGCAAAAGCCCACGTGGGTTGAGAAGATTCAGTTCAATCACGGCGTCTATAATATAGAGCGCACAGAGATTCATTTTTTACCAAACCTCAAAACCTCCATCCTCATAGTTGATCCTTCACTTGTTGATTCCCCTTTATCATGCCTAACCGACCCTCCTCCTCCAAGTCCAGTAAACCTTCCACAAGCGGGACGGATGCGAATGCCGTGCCCCAGGAGGACTTGGCAGGTCAGCCCAAAGTTGGGAAAAAGACGGCAGGCAAAGAGGTGCTTTCGCTGATTGAAGACACCAAGCCTGCGCCGAAGAAGCGGGGTGACATCGCCCAACACAAGGCGGGGGCAGGGTTGCCACGCATTGGAGGCAAGCCGACACCCGCGCCAAAGCCTGCTGAGGCACCGGCCCCTGTGGAGGAGCCGAAGAAGACGATGGAGGATGCGAAGAAGGAGGCGCTGAATCTTTTTGACGAGCAGGACAAGCCGAAGGTGAAGAGGCGGCCTGCGACGGAGGTGCGCCGGGAGGCTAGCACCTCAGCTTTGCCACCGATTTCTTTGTTGCGGGAGCCTGAGCCAGTGGCGGCGCCGAGCCCGATCGTTGAGGTAGCGACCCCGGTAGTGGTTGAAGAGGTGCCTGAGTTTGAGATCAATGAGGCGGGAGAGAAGATCATTCATCTGAAGCCGCCGATCATTGTCAAGGAACTGGCTGAGCGGATGGGCTTGAAGCCCTTCAAGGTGATTTCGGATTTGATTGGGTTTAAGGTGTTCGTGGCGAGCGCGGACAAGCACATCGAGATCGATGTGGCGGAGAAGATTTGCGAGAAGCACGGTTTCAAGCTGGAGCGTGAGAAGCGCGAGAAGGGGGCAGGTGTGCACAAGGTTGAGGAGGTGATCGTGGAACCGGAGGCTCAGGTGCCGGAGGAGGTGGAGGAGGAGAAACTCGAACTGCGGGCACCGATCATCACGTTCATGGGACACGTTGACCATGGCAAGACATCGCTTTTGGATGCGCTGCGTAAGGCGCGGGTCGCCGCTGGTGAGGCGGGTGGCATCACGCAGCACATTGGTGCTTACAGTGTTGAGCACAATGGTCACCCGATTACATTTATTGACACCCCTGGTCACGCCGCGTTTTCGGAGATGCGGGCGCGGGGTGCGAATGTCACCGACATTGTGGTGCTCGTGGTGGCGGCGGATGACGGCATCATGCCACAAACGCGTGAGGCCTTGAGCCATGCGAAAGCGGCCGGGGTGACCATCATGGTGGCTTTGAACAAGGTCGATGTTCCAGGAGCGGATATTCTCCGTGTGAAAGGCCAATTGCAAGAGGTCGGGCTGATGCCGGTCGATTGGGGTGGCGAGACCGAGTGCATGGAAGTTTCGGCAACGAAGGGGATTGGCATTGAGGATCTCTTGGAGACCATGTCGATTCAGTCGGAAGTGCTGGAACTGAAGGCGGATCCGAAGGCACCGGCGCGTGCGACGGTGATCGAATCTTCGATGGTGGCGGGCAAAGGGCCGGTGGCGTCGGTGATTGTGCGTCAGGGCTCATTGAAAGTGGGGCAATCGTTCATTTGCGGGCCGCACTGGGGCAAGGTGAGGGCGTTGCAGAATGATCGCGGCGAGTCGATCAAGGTGGTGAAGCCTGGGATGCCTGCGGAGGTGGTGGGATTCAGTAACATGCCGAATGTGGGTGATGAAGTGGTGGTGATGGACAATGAGCGGGATGTGAAAAAGCTCAGTGAGGAGAGGCTGTTGGATTTGCGGACGAAGAAGCTGTCGGCACCGCGTCGTTCGACTCTTGAGAGTTTGTTTGCGAACATTGAGGAGGGGAACAAGAAGACCCTTAAGCTGGTGATCAAGGCGGACATGCAGGGTTCGGTTGAGGCGATCAAGAAGTGCCTGAACGACATTCCGAATGACAAGGTGAATGTGGACATTCTGCATGCTGAAGCCGGTCCGGTGAATGAGTCGGACGTGCTTTTGTCGAGTGCTTCGGACGCGGTGGTGATTGGGTTCAACGTGAAGCTTGAGAACAAGGCGTTGGCGGTGGCGAAGCGCGAGGGGGTGCAGGTGAAGCTGTTCTCGATCATTTACGAATTGATCGACCAGGTGAAGGACGCGATGAAGGGTCTGCTGGATCCGATCACGCGGGAGAATGTGCTGGGCCATGCGAAGGTGAAGCAGGTGTTCAAGGTGACCCGAGGCAAGGTGGCAGGGTGTTTGGTTGTGGACGGCAAAATCGACCGCAAGCAAAGGGCGCGGGTGTTGCGCGGAACCCAATCGGTTTACGATGGTGGCATCGAGACCTTGAAGCGTTTCCAGGACGAGGTTCCGGAAGTGAAGAATGGTCTGGAGTGCGGGATCAAGCTGGGCAATTTCAGCGATTACGAAGAAGGCGACGTGATCGAGTGCTATGGTCTGGAGAAAATTCCGCAGAATCTGTGACGCTGTGGGTGGCGGGAGATGGGGTGACTGAAAAGCGGTCCATCTCTCCTGACGCCGCCGGTTTTGATTTGTAACCTCGACTGACTGACTCCAATGAACCATCGCTTAATTCGGGTAAAGGAGCTGATTCGGCGTGAGCTGGGGATGATTCTGGAGAAGGACTATGATTTTGGCGGCCGGCTGGTGACGATTCATGATGTGGATATCACAGCGGACTTGAAGCAGTGCTTTATCTTTTTGGGCGTCCTGGGCAAGGAGGGTGGCGACGAGGTGGTGTTGAAGAAGTTGCAGGCTTATCGTCCCCAGATTCAGCGGGCGCTGTACAAGCGTGTGATTTTGCGGAACTCGCCGCAGTTGCTGTTTCGGGTGGATCATTCGATTGAGCGCGGAGTGCGGGTGTTGAATTTGATCGAGTCGTTGCCGGAGCCTTTGCCAGACGAAGAGACGGAGGCGGAAGCTGGGATGGATGAGGAGGGCACGAAGTCGGCTTGATGGTGACGCCGGAACATGGCTTTGAGGTGCTGGTGGAGAGGTTGCGGGGTGCGGAGCGCATTGTGGTGATCGCGCATGTGCGTCCGGATGGGGATGCGATTGGATCGGTGATGGGATTGACGTTGAGTTTGCGTGCCCTGGGCAAGACGGTGATCCCATTGCTGGAAGATCCAGTGCCGGAGAACTTGGCGTTTTTGCCGCACTCGGAAGAGGTGGTGGCGCCGGTGGGATTGATTGAGGCGGATTTGGTGGTGGCACTGGATACGGCGACTCAGGAGCGGGTGGGGAAGCGTTGTTTGGAGGTTTTGGCGGGAGTCAAAGAGTGGATCAACATGGATCACCATGGTACGAACCCGGGCTATGGAACCTGGAACCATGTGAATTCGGGGGTGCCGGCGACGGGGCAGTTGGTTTATGAACTGCTGAAGGCGGGAGGCTTTCCGATGACGGATGCGATTCGGCAGCATTTGTATGTGGCGATTTCGACTGACACGGGATCGTTTCAATATCCGGGGACGGGGGCGCGAACGCATGAGATAGCGGCGGAGATGCTGGCAGCGGGGTTGGATTCGGGGAGGCTGTGCCGATTGACTTATGAGACCTTTCCGGCGCGGCGGTTGCATTTGCTGAGGGCGGTCTTGAATGAGATGAAGTTGAGTTTGGAGGGTCGGGTGGCGAGCTGGCAGTACACGCAGAAGACGGCGATCGAGGCGGGGGCGAGGGCGGGGGATACGGAGGGGTTGATTGATACTTTGAGGATGGTGGACTCGGTGGTAGCGGCGGTGATTTTTGAGGAGTTGCCGGATGGCAAGATCCGGGTGAGCGCGCGTTCCAAGACGATGGATGTGAACGTGTCGGATATTTGCGGAAGGTTTGGAGGAGGGGGGCATCCTCTGGCGGCGGGTGCCCGGATGGCGGGACCGATCGAGCAGGCAGCGGAACGCTATTTGAAGGAATTGGAAAATGAAGTCAGACGACACGATTAACGGGGTATTGCTGGTGGACAAGGGTCCTGACATGACGTCACACGATGTGGTGGCGGTGGCGAGGGGGTGCCTGGGGACCAAGAAGATTGGTCACTGCGGCACGCTGGATCCGATGGCGACGGGGATGTTGATCCTGGTGGTGGGAACGGCGACGAAGATTCAGGATTTGCTGATGGCGGAGGAGAAGGAGTATGTGGGGAGTTTGAAGCTGGGCGTGACCACGAATAGTCAGGATCGGGAAGGGGAGGTGGTGGAGGAACGGCCGGTGCCGGCGTTTACGGATGAGCAGATCCGGGAGGCGTTTGATGCCTACAAAGGAGATTTTTATCAGACGCCGCCGATGGTTTCGGCGGTGAAGATTGGGGGGGTGCCGCTGTACAAGTTGGCGCGGAAGGGGCAGGTGGTGGAGCGGGAGCCGCGGTTTGTGCGAGTGTTTGATTATCAGTTGCAGCGGATTGCGGTTCCGGAGGTGGATTTTCGGGTGGTGTGCAGCAAGGGTTTTTATGTGCGGACCTATGCGGCTGACATTGGGGAGAAGCTGGGTTGCGGGGCGCATTTGACGGATTTGCGGCGGACGCGGTCGGGGCACTTCACGCTGGAGCCTGGGCGGTGTGTGACGTTTCAGACGTTGAAGTCGGGGGATCGGGCGGGGGCGCTGTCGGCGATGATGTCGCTGTATGATGTGTCGAAGTTGCGTGGTGCGTGAGGCGTCTGGTTGATTGATCGTTGTTTTATGAGCTGGCCTCATCGCATGGCGGAACTTTCGGGGTTGCCTGGACCTGTGGCGGTGGCGATTGGGGTGTTTGATGGCTTGCATCGGGGGCATCAGGAGGTGGTGAGGGCGGCGGTGGAGCATGCGAGGCAGCACCGGGGGACGGCGGTGGTTTTGACGTTTGATCCGCATCCGGCGACGGTGCTGAGTCCAGAGCGAGTGCCGCCGCTGCTGACGACTCCGGGGCAGCGGCGCAGGTTGGCCGCTGAGATGGGGGTGGAGCACCTAGTGGCGTTACCTTTTGATCAGGCGATGGCGGCGACGTCGCCGGAGGGATTTGTTGAGGGACTGATGGAGGCTTGCCGGCCGTTGGGCTGTGTGTCGGTGGGGTATGACTGGCGATTTGGAGCGGGGGGAGCGGGCAATGTGCATTATTTGATGGATGCGGGGGCGAGGGATGGGTTTTCGGTTTACGGGGTGCCACCTGTAAAGGTGGACGGGCGGGTGATCAGCAGCACGTGGGTGAGGGAGGCGGTGACGGCGGGGGATTTGGATTTGGCGGCGACGTTGTTGGGGCGGCGATTCGGTTATTTGGGGGTGGTGCAGAGGGGTAGGCAATTGGCGGGGCAGATGGGTTTTCCGACGGCGAACGTGCGGTTGGAGACGCAGGTGCATCCGCCACAGGGGGTGTATGTGGGTGAGGTGACGTTGGGAGGGGAGAAGCGGGGGGTGGTTTGCAATTTGGGGAGGAGACCGACGGTTGAGGCGGAAGGGGCGCTGTCGCTGGAGGCGCACGTGCTGGACTGGACGGGCGATCTTTATGGGCAGGAGATCGAGGTGCGGCTTTCGCACCTGCTGCGCGGTGAGCGGCGGTTTGAGGGGGTGGAGGCGCTGTTTCAGCAGATTCGATTGGATATCGAGGCTGGGCGGCGCTGGTGGGAAGGTTTTCGAGGAAAAGATTGAACGTGCCGGGTATCGCGGGTATCTACTCAATGTCTCAACGACATGGGGGCGTCACGGTTTCGACGGGTAGCCTGAAGTCGTAGTGGCATGCCGAGGATGATTCGTTGGCCTCGTAAATCACCGAGTCAAAACAAACAAACGCAAACTCTAACGAGCTAGCACTCGCGGCTTAAGCCCCGCGACATCCTGACGGCAATGTCTAGTAGCCGGCCGGATGCACTCACTAGGCTGGTCAGTTGACCGGGTCACCGGGTCGAAGACGAGATTCAACAGGGGACTAGGTGAAGGGGATTCTGCCGATCGAAGCCCTCAACCGAAATCAAATGAACGGCTAAGCATGTAGAAGCTGCGGTAGACGGTTGCTCGGACAGGGGTTCGACTCCCCTCGCCTCCACCACTCAGAAAAGCGCGCCGGCCCAATTAAAAAAAGGGCTGGCGCTTCTTTTTGGACTTTTCCGGAAATGCCAGAAATGGCCTTTTGTTTGCCTTTCTAGCCTTTTAGCGGTAGTAATGGGTAGCAAAACGCATCCTATGAAAGCACCGACATCCAAACGCATCCCGCCCGTAAGAGTTGGAGATACCACCGTCCGAATCTATGCCAAGGGTCCGAACCTTTGGACGGTGAAATGGCGAGAAGCAGGGAAGGCACGCGCAACGAGTGTGACGGGCAAGCTGGAGGAAGCGAAGGACAAGGCGAGGGAGAAGGCGAAGGTTTTGGACGCGAAGTCTGGCGGCGCTATCGTCACCGGAGAGGAGTTGGAACTTTTGCGGAAGGTGAAGGAGATAGCGGGGGAGCGGTCCGCCTTCCTGCTGATGGATGAGGTAGGGCAAGCCATCGAGGACTTGAGGGGGCATAGCATCGCAAAGGCGGTGGCGTTCTACGTCGAGAGGGGGCCGCTACTCGTGGAGGCGGTGACGGTATCGGATGCGGTGAAGCGGTTCTTGGACGGCTACGGGCAAAAGTCACCCGTCACCGTGGCAGGGTTGCGGAAGGAGTTGGAAGGGTTTGGAGCAGTCTATGGGCAGCAAGAGCTTTCCAGCCTGTCACCGGAGCAGCTAGAGGGCTGGATAGGGCGAGCGTTAGAGAATGGCAAGCCACCGAGTCCACGGTTCTTCAATAACCGTCTCGGTACATGGTGTACCTTCCTGCGGAGGTGCCAGAAATGGAAATATCTGCGTCCAGGCGGTGAGCATCCAGCCTCCCACATCGAGAAGCAGGGTATTGAATCCAAGTCGCCAGCGATTCTTTCCACTGAGCAAATGAAGAAGCTGCTTGATGCCGTGCCATCGAAACTCATGCCTTACGTTGCGGTGGGTGGCTTTGCTGGGGTCCGTCCGTTTGAAATGCTGCGCTTGAATTGGGAGGACTTCGATTGGAAAACGAACCACCTGCACGTCACATGGTTAGCAGGGAAGAAAACGGGTGAACGGTTCGTGCCACTCCAGCCGAACCTTGTCGAGATGCTGAAACCGTTCAGGGAGAACACGGGCAAGTTCTGCATGACTCATTCAAGGGAGATGGTTAGCACCGTAGCGAGGGAAAAAGGGATTGTGACGGCATGGGTTCAAGATGTCCTGCGACACTCCTTTTGTTCCTATCGCCTCGCCCAAACGTCCGACATAGGGCTAGTGGCAGAGGAGGCAGGGAATAGCCCAAACATCATCAAGAAGCACTACAAGAAGCCGATGCTAAAAGCGGATGGGGCGGAGTGGTTCAACATCAAATTGGAGGCGAAGGTATGAGCAAGTTTCGAGTCGAAGGTAAACTAAATCAGAGAACTGTGAAGGCGCTTGGACGATGCACTAAATGGGATAGCATTGTTTCACGGCTAACCCTCCCAACACAGGGAGATGCGGGCGATGGATACCACCCGAATCTTGTGTTCATGGTGCGAGCAATGAGGGACGTGAACAAGGACGCGAAAAGGATGGGTGAGGCGTTCCCAGAGGAGGAAGAATACGAGCGCGAAATGAGGGAGCAGGTTTACAAGCAATGGGCTAACGTTTGCGGAGTCGGAGCAGCATACGGAGACGTTGTTTTGTTTCAACAGATCGGAGCCATCATGCAGGCGCTTGATGTGGTAGAGAAGTCGAAGCCAAGTAATCGGTCCGCCGTCCTGTGGCTTGTGAAGGTATTTTGCCGGAAGAACAACCGCTTACCTTGTGCCAGAGAGGTTTCGGAACAGTCGGGAGGTAAGATTTCAACAGACAGTGTGATTAAGATTTGCGAGGCCTTCGGCGTGATATTGTCCAAAGAGCGGGTTCATTGAAATCACTCTTACAGAAAGTAAAGTTGCGTCACTTTCTATAGGTTAGGAGAGTTAGCAAATGGCTTTAGATGTCGAGGGTTCAGAAACCTCAAATCTAAATCATCATGCTCCTCACTCAAAAATCTATAGCCAGATACCTCGGCAAAAAGGCCGCCGACATCCCAGACGCTATCCGGTTGGATGGCTTGCCCGCCGTGAAAGTCCCGACGAAAACGGGGAACGTTCAGCGCATCCCGCTACACGGTTTCCACCGCTGGCTTGTGGCTCGTTCAGAGAATGATGCGCCAACCCTCGCTGAGTTGCGGGAGGAGTTGGAAAAGCAGCACAAGAGGGAGGAAGAGGTCGGGACTCAAACCAACACCAACGCTCAATCCCGATAAACAAAAAGCCGCCCTTTCGGTGCGGCCTCCTGTGTTTAGCGATGCGGAGAGTGTTACACATCGAAGGTGGTGGCGCAACTAAATTGCACCATGAGAACTAAATCTTGTTCGCGTTGCCGCGAGTTCAAACACCTAACCGAATACGACCATAGCCGAGCATCACGAGATGGCCGGCACCACCGCTGTAAAGCCTGTGACCGCATGAGGGACCGTCAACGCGTCGCTAGTGGCGCATTATCGGCATCGACTACCGGATGGCAAGAGCGCAACCCTCAAGCTGTGCGAGCACATCGACTGTTGAATGCCGCTGTGAGGCGCGGAGACGTTCAACGGCTACCCTGTGTCATCTGTGGACAGCCGGGAGCACATGGGCACCATGAGGACTATGGAAGGCCGTTGGAGGTCGTTTGGCTGTGCGGGTTATGCCATCACGAGCGGCATCGATTGGAACGCCTCTTTGGGGCTGGGCAACTGGCGTTTGAACTTTTGCTGAGGGAGGCGCGAGCATGAGCAACGCAGCAATCAAAGCCGCTCTTGATTCGTCCGTCGAGTCCGCCTCCGACCTCCTTGTCCTTGTGCTTCTGGCGGACCACCTCAACGGTAAAACTGGACTGTGCTGTCCATCCATCCCGCTTCTGGCTGAAGAGTGCAGATGTAGTGAGCGTTCAATCTTTCGCTCCCTGAAGCGATTGGAGGAGCAAGGACACATCAGTCGTGATTCAGGTCGAGGTGTGGGACACTCCAACCGCTACCGAATCCACCCACAAGGGCGGCGAAAGAAAAGGGCAAAACCCGAACCAGATTCACCTTCTGATGAAGAGCAAAACCTGACACCAGTGTCACCTTTTGAGGATGGTGAAAAGGTGACAGAATCAACACCAAAACCTGACGCTAGTGTCACTCAAAAGGTGACAGAATTGGTGTCGAAACCTGACACCAGTGTCACCCTAACCGGAAGTAACCAGAATCTAACCGGAAAAGAACCAGAAGCAGCTCCAATCGAATCGGCTATCGCCTCTTCTCTTTTCGATTCTCCTCCCTCTTCTCTTTTCGATGATGATGATTCACTTTTAATCCCTATCGTCTCCTCAGAGAAAAAGAAAAAGAATGGCGCGCAAAAAGAAAAAGAGAGCGACGAGGCCAAGGAGGACGACATCCTGCGGCGGATTATGGCAATGCCTACGGTGGAGAAACCGCCGGAGGCAAAGGAGGAGGACGACGAGGCGATGACAGATGAGGAGTGGGAGGAGTGGAGAAAAAAGAGTGAGGAGTTCATCTGGGCGAAGTATCCGAAGCACCGAGCGAAGAAGGAGCTTAAAGCCGACTTCATGCTGCTGATACGGCGGGAGGTGAAGGATGACGAATTGGCTGCAGTTGGGAAAGGTCTCGGTCGTTGGCTGTCATCGGTCAAATGGAGGGAGGAGGCTGGGCAGTATGTCCCATCACCGCTCAAGTTTTTGGATGAGGAAAGGTGGAAATGTCCACCGCAACCCAAGGCCGTGCCAGGGTGGGATTACTGAAGCCTATCCGCCGGACGATTGAAGCGCGTCAAAGGGTCAGCAAACGGGCAAGGTGGGGCGATGGATGATGGTGGGACTCACCACTGGCGCGGAGTCCGGCTGGTTGAGT
>CANETF010000072.1 GCA_947440575.1 Verrucomicrobiaceae bacterium | reverse complement strand
TCGATCGCATTGAGGAACATCGGCAGGTTCGAATTGATCGCCACCAGCGTCCCGGTCATCTGATCCTGACTCAAACAAAACGCGTCATAGAACATGTCGGCGTCCGAGAACAACATCACCGCGCTGCTGTCACCCTTCGACTCCGCCACATGATCCGGCGGCAAGGCAGGCTTCGCAGGCGCCGCCGGTGCCGCATCAGCCTTCGCTTCACCCGCCGGCGCCGCAGCAGCCGCAGGCGCTGCAGGGGCCGCAGCAGCAGCAACCGGTGCCGTCGCCTCGACTACCGGGGCCGCCGGCGCAACTGGAACTGGCGCACTCGGCGCAGCCACAGGCTCAGTCGTCGCCGTCGCTGCCGGTGCAGCCGGATCTGTCTGCGCCCCACCGCCCTCACGAGCGCCCGGAGGCATCATCCCAGGGAAACCCTGCATCCCCGGCGGCATCCCACCTCCAGGTGCCCCCCCAGCCGCAGCAGGTGGTGGCCCATCCGGGAACGCTGTCTTGAACGTCCCGCTCAATCGCATCGCCAGCACCTTCTTCCGCCCGCTCGCCGTAAACTCCTTCAGCGACTCCGTCCGCAAACTCTCCGCCGTCGCCAAATCAATCCCGCTGCTCTGCTCCGAGCTCTCCAACAAAATCTCCGCCGTCGGCCCACCCGCAGGCGGCGCCGAAAACGCCCCAGCCGACACCATCGTCATCGACTGCAAACTCTCCGTGATCGGATTGGAACGATTGATCGCCCCCGCTGGCAACTGCAACGCCGTCGGGTTCTGACGTCCCATCAACGTTCCACGATAAAACATGTCCGCCACCACCTCATTCGGGCTGTAACCCACTCCCCAACCCTTGAGCAAATTCGGCAAATCCGATGTCTTCGCCACCACCGTCGACTGCCCCGTCATCGGATTCTGTTGCCCATTGTATGACTGCCCAATCCAGCACAACGGGTCCACGCACGCCAGCAAACGACCCCCCTTCAGCAAATACTGATCAATCGCATACTCCGTCGTCGGCAAAATGTCCCCGGGATGGATCACCACCAGCACGGAAATATCACTGTCAATCTTCGTCGCCGACATCTCCACATCCCGCACTTCATAATCCAACCGCAGTTGCTGAACCACCGCCCAGGGCTCCTGCCCCCGCTGACGCTGAAACTGGAACATCGGAGACCCCTGGACCGGCATCGAAGACATCACTCCAATGATCGGCTTCTTCGTCGAAATGACCTTATTGATCGCTCGCGCCACATCGTATTCCAGCTTGGTCTCCTCCGTCGGATTCAGGAACGGGATCACTTCCTTCTGAGATCCACTCTGAATCGCGAGACCCAAATAAATGTTGTCTCCCTCCGAGTTGACCTGCATCCCCTGGATCTGATCCTCACGTGCCTTGTCCTCCTCATCCGTGTCCGGATTCGGTGTGAGCTTTTCGAACACCACATTGTCATTCGATGCCTTTTGGAACTCAAACAGCAAATCCTGAACATTGCGCGAATACGTGCTCAACACCGGCGGCATCACCCGCTCATCGGAACTCACATAATAACGGATCGTCACCGGCTTGTCCGGATTGATGCGTCCAAGGATGTTTTTGGTTCCCTTCGACAGCGTGTAAAGACTGTCTTCAGTCACATCGACTCGGAAATTGCCGAGCCCAAGCCCGCCAACAATGTAGTTGATGACGAACACGATGGCGATCACCAGCAAAGTGGTGAAACCAACAGCAGAGGAAGTAGAGGTAGTTTTGGAGCTGCTCATAATCGGATGAGTCTGGCTAAAGAGGTTGAGTTAAATGACGAACGGAAGTTAAGCGCGCTTGGACCGCAGACCTGAGGCCGTCACCAAAAGCGCGACCACGATCACCGAGATGAAATACAACACATCCCGCACCACGAAGATGCCTTTCGACATCTCATAGAAGTGATCCATGAAGCTGAGGTAGCTGATGAATCGCACCACCGCTTCTCCCCACCCTGGAAGCCCGTGCACCACGAAATCCACAATCCCGGGATAACCAATCAGCGTCAGCGTCAAACACACCGCCACCGACACAATGAAACAAACCACTTGGCTGCGGGTGAACGCACTCACCGCCGAGGTCACCGCCAGGCATCCCAGCGCATAAAAGTAACTCGCCACATATCCCGTGATGATCGGACCCCTGTCCGGCTCGCCAAGATAAAACACCGTGAACACAATCGGCATCGTCAACGCCAACGCAATGAACCACACCGTCGCCGCCGCTTTGAACTTCGCCAAAATCGCGTGCCAGGGTGAAATCGGCATCGTCAAAAGCAACTCGATCGTGCCCAAACGATGCTCCTCAGACCACAACCGCATCCCCACCGCCGGCGCCAGCACCACATAGATCCATGGATGCCAAAAGAAAAACGCCTGCCCCAGTGACGCGTTGTTGCTATCCAGGAACCGCCCGAACAAAAAGGCAAACCCCATGGTCGCCAGCAGGAAAATCACCAGGATGACGTAAAGCACCGGCGAGTTCACGTAACTCAGGAACTCCCTCTTATAGAGAGCCCATACTTTCTGAATGTCGTTTTGATTCATGTGAAGATCGAATGATTAAAAGTTAAATAAAGAGATCCAGGAGCCGCCAATCAGGCGACCGTGTCCGAGCGTGTGATCGAACGGAAGATTTCATCAAGCCGTCCCTCTTCCTGATGCAAGTCTTGCAGCTTCCAGTTTTTGGCCGCCGCCAATCCCGCGATCGCTGCCGCCACATCACCAGCCTGCTGAGTCTTGCCCGGCAGCACTCTCGCCACCAGCCCTGTTTCATTGCTTTCGATCGCCTCCACCCGTTGCACCCCGCTCGTCTTGGAGATCTCCTCCTTGATCGAACCACCGCTCGCGCCCCGAATCACCACGCGCACACTGCCCGCATTCGGACTGCGCTCCTTCAATTGCGCGGGCGTTCCATCCGCCACCACCCGACCCCGATCGATAATGATCGCCCGCGAGCAAGCCGCTTCCACTTCCTCAAGGATGTGGGTCGAGAAGATGATCGCCTTGTTCTCGCCCATCCGCTTGATCATGCTGCGCACCTCATGCTTCTGGTTCGGGTCCAACCCATCCGTAGGCTCATCCAGAATCAGGACTTCAGGATCGTGAATGATTGACTGCGCAAAACACGTCCTGTGACGATACCCCTTGGATAGCGTATCCACACTCTGATTCCTCACGCTGTCCAAAAAGCAAAGATCCAGAACCCGATCCAATGCCTTCGTCCTTGCTGCTCCCGTGAGACCACGAATCTCAGCGCAGAAACCCAGGAAACTCGCCACGGTCATGTCGGAATACAAAGGCGCGTTCTCCGGAAGGTAACCCAGGAACTTCTTTGCCTTCTCAGGCTCGACCAGCATGTCAATGCCGCCTACCGAGATCGATCCCGCCGTCGGCTCAAAATAACCGGTGACCATGCGCATGGTCGTCGATTTACCAGCTCCGTTGGGTCCTAGAAAGCCGAGCACTTCGCCTTTCTCCACTTTGAACGAAACACCATCGACGGCGACCTTCGTTCCGAATATTTTTTTCAGGTCTTGAACTTGGATCATGTTGGCACGGTTGGAATGGGATGGGGTCCCTGACAGCCCTCACCTGGGTTGGTAAACCCACCTTCTCCAGATGGGTTGTTGCGGGCGGGCAGGGTTAATGCTGCGGAAGCACGCCTTTTCAAGCGTTATTTCCCGCCTCTAACGACACCTCGTGCAGCTTTTGTGTGCCAATTTTAAACTTTTTGTTCATCAAAGTTCAGGGTATTTTCACTCCCTTAATGTCTCGCCCCATCAAGACCTTCGCGCTGCTTCTCGCCCTTTTCCTTGCCGTGCTGGCATGGCTCGCTCAACCGAATTCTCCCAAATCACCCCTCAGCCCTCCACAACCGCCGACCGTTTCTCCCACCCATGCGACTGCCGCTCCCGACGTTATCCCCGAACGTCCCGCCCCCCGCCCAGACGATTCGCTCCCCGAAATAAAGTCCGGCCGCGTCATCGAAACGATCACCATCCCCGATCAAAATCCCAACCAGTTTCGCGAGATCACCCTTCTCCAGACCTCATTCAAATATCCCCTCCTTCGCAGAGAACAATCCACCTCCTCCAATACCCCGAACCAAATCCAACCCCGTACTGTCTCCGTCTTTGTCGGCGACCACCTTTTGATCAAACTCAAGCCTGGCAGGTCCGAAGCCGATCTCAAAGCCCGACTCCCATCTCTGAACGCCCAAATCCGCCGCCGCATCTCTCGCTCCGACCACTACCTCGTCGCCCTCAACCAACCCTCTATTGCAGCTTTCGACCAGCTTCGCTCCGCCCTCGAACAATCCCCCGACCTCATCGCTTACGCCGAACCGGACTACATCGTCCACCACCAAAGCACGCCCGTCTTCCCCGACGATCCCTCTTTTGAGCAGCAATGGCACCTCCACAACACAGGTCAAACCGGTGGCACCTCTGACGCAGACATCGACGCCCCCGAAGCCTGGGGCATCACCACCGGCAGCCCCTCCGTCGTCGTTGCCGTCATCGACTCTGGCATGGACCTCACCCACCCCGACCTGACCCCCAACCTCTGGATCAACCCCGACGAAATCCCCGATAACAACTTCGACGACGATAACAACGGCTACATCGACGATATCCACGGCTGGAACTTCGTCACCAACACCGCCTCTCCCATGGACGACGACGGCCACGGCACCCATACCGCCGGAATTGTCGGCGCCGCAGGCAACAACGCCATCGGTGTCTCCGGTGTCAGTCCGGTCATTCAACTCATGCCTCTCAAATTCCTCAACGCCTCCGGTAGCGGCACCAATTCCGACGCCATCGAAGCGATCCACTACGCCACCGGCAAAGGCGTCTTCCTCTCTTCCAACTCCTGGGGCGGCTCTGGCTTCTCCCAGGCCATGAAGGACGCCATCGATGCCGCCCATGCCGCCGGCATCGGCTTCATCGCCGCCGCCGGAAATTCAGGCATTAACAACGATCTCTACCCCGACTACCCCGCCAGTTTCACCTCTCCCAACCTCATCTCCGTCGCCGCTACCGACAACACCGATTCTCTCGTCTGGTTCTCCAACTTCGGTGCCCAATCCGTTCACCTCGCTGCCGGCGGCCATCAAATCCTCTCCACCGGCCTCGGCGGAGACTATGAAATCATGAGCGGCACCTCCATGGCCGCCCCCCAAGTCTCCGGCGCCGCCGCCCTCCTCAAGGCCGCCAACCCCGCTCTCTCCTTCGCCCAAATCCAAACCATGCTGCTCGCCTCCATCGATCCGCTGCCCTCCTTGACCAACAAAACCCGCACCGGTGGCCGACTCAACGCCGCATCCGCCTTGATCCCCGCCATCGGCCCCCAAATCACCTCCCTCACTCCCATTATTGACGACCCATCCCCCGCCAACGCTGACGGCATCCCCAGCCCCGGAGAAACAATCAACCTCCTCCTCCCCGTCCAAAACTTCGGCGCCCTCGCCACCGGCACCCTCCAGGCGACCCTCAGCCTGCCCTCCCCCATCGCCGGAATCACCCTCCTCCAAGACTCCGCCTCCCTCGGCATCGTCCCCGCCGGTGCCTCCGCCTCCCACCCCGCCACTCCCTTCCTTCTCGAAATCGCTCCCGCCGTTCAACCCACCGACCTCACCCTCCGCCTCTCCATCACCACCGCCGGAGACCCCTCCCAATCCTGGACCTTTGATCACATCCTAGAAATCCGCACCGTCGCCACCGTCTCCGGCTCCATCACCCGCATCACGGGCGGCACCCCCATCTCCGCCGCCACCATCACCCTCGTCGGACCCAAAACCTTCACCGCCTCCACCGACTCCAACGGCCTCTACGCCCTCAACGTCACCAACGGCACCTACCAAATCACCGCCTCCGCTCCCGGCTTCGTCCCCTCCTCCCCCCTCACCCGCACCTTCCCTCCTTCCGCCTCCAACCTCAACTTCACCCTCGGCGCCTCCTCCTCAGTCATCTCCCCTGCATCCCTCTCCGCCACCCAGACCAAAAACACCACCACCACCCAGTCCATCACCCTCCAAAACACCGGCGACACCGCCCTCACCTACACCATCCAGGAAGTCCCCTCTCCCGACGCCACCATCACCTCCCTCCCCCCTCTCCAACTCCTCAATACTCCCTCTGGCCAAACCCCCTCCACCCTCTCCTCCCCCCCTGCCCACTTCCCCCTCCCTCCCCCCGGCCCCCGTGGCCTCAACGCCTCCGACAACACCGCCACCACTCTCCCCTTCGAAGACGGCTTCGAAGACGGCCTCTGGGGCCGCTGGTGGCAAAGCTGGGGCAACGGCACCCGCGAAGTCCTCTCCGGCCTCGCCCCCAACGGCAACAAATCCTTCCACTTCCACTTCGACGGCCCTGCCGACCACTTCACCGGCATCCACCAAATTTTCCCCTTCGGCACCCAGCCCGGTTACGTCAGCTTCTGGACCCAGCCCGGCCCCGAAAACGAGGCCACCAGCTACATGATCCTCCTCGACCTCTACCTCGTTTTGGACAACCTCGGCCTTCGCTACGAAATCGCCGACTTCATCTGGTTCTTCGCAAACTCCAACGGCCGCTTCTACATCAACGACAACGTCGGCGGCAACCAGTCCGTCCAATACTCCGAAGGCCAATGGTACCACATAGAGTTCCGCGATATCGATTGGCAGGCCAAACACTTCGACTACTGGGTCAATAACCAACTCATCCAGGCCAACATCCCCTTCCGCCAACCCGAAAACACCTCCGGCATCGCCTACGCTCTCACCTACAACTACAGCCCCGACACCGACCTTGGCATCGATGCCGCACGCTTCCTCCCAGACGAACTCCCCTGGCTGCAACTCTCCTCCAAATCCGGCTTCATCCCCCCCGGCTCCAGCGCCACCATCACCGCCACCTTCGACGCCTCCATCGTCGCCTCCGGCACCCACTCCGGCTCCCTCTCCATCACCACCAACGCCCCCTCCCAACCGAATACCACCCTCCCCGTCAGTCTCACCGTCACCCCCCTCCCCAACACTCCCCCCGTCACCCCCAGCGGCTCCATCGCCGTTCAACCCAACACCCCCCGCTCCATCACCCTCTCCGCCACCGACCCCGACTCCGATCCTCTCACCCTCGAAATCACCCGCCTCCCTTCCCTCGGCTCCCTCCACCAGACCTCCGACGGCATCACCCCCGGCACCCGCATCGAATTCACCCCCCGCGTCGTCTCCGATTCCCTCCGCCGCGTCCTCTACGTCCCCCCCACCAACGCCATCGGCCTCAACTACACCTCCTTCGACTTCCGCGCCCGCGACTCCAAAGGCGCCACCTCCACCGGCACCATCACCATCGACATCGTTGACGCGCCCCTCCTCTTCGTCACCCCCTCCGGCAGCACCAGCAGCACGCCCCTCACCATCTCCCTCACCTCCAGTGATCCCACCGCCTCCATCCACTTCACCACCGACGGCTCCCCTCCCTCTCCGTCTTCCCACACCGTCTCCCCCGGCTACCAACTCCAAATCGACCACTCCACTACGCTAAAAGCCATCGCCAAAAAAGACACCCGCTCCAGTCCCATCCAAACCCACTCCTTCACCATCCTCGACTCCGACGCCGACGGCCTCCCCACCTGGTGGGAAACCCTCCATCAATCCGTCTCACCTAACCTCGATCCCAACCTCGACCCCGACTCCGATGGCGTCCCCACCATGAAAGAGTTCGTCTTCGGCACCGACCCCGGCAAACCCGACTCCCTCCTGCCCTCCATCTCCTCCACCCTGCCGCCTTCCCTCTCCTGGCCCACCATCCCCGGCCGCCTTTACACCCTCGAAGCCAGCCCAAACGCCAACCCCACCTCCTACTCCCCCATCACCGGCCCCCACCTCGGCACCGGCCTGCCCATGCAACACACCGACCCCTCACCCGCCACCTCCAATCGCTTCTACCGCCTCCGAGTCGATCTCCCATAAAAGAAACGCAAGCCGCCTGCTTGCCCCCCCCAAGGGAGCGCGGACACTCCTGTCCGCCCCTTCACAACCGGCGAAGCCGCACTTCAAAAGGTGGCGCAAGCATCCTGCTTGCACTCCCCCTCACTCCCCCTCACTCCGCCAGCGTCTCCCCCTCAGTCTTCGCGATCCAAACCGCCCCCACCGTGTCACCAAACACATTCACCGCCGTCCGCGCCATGTCCAACGGCCGGTCAATCGTCAAAATCAACCCCAACGATGCCTTGATCATGTCCTCAGAGAATCCCGCATTCTGCATGATGATGATCACCGCCACCAAACTCGCCGCCGGAATCCCCGCCACCCCGATGCTCGACACCAGCGCCAGCAACACCACTATAAAGGGGAGCGCGGACACTCCTGTCCGCCCCCAAAAAACCGGCGAAGCCGCACCTCAAAAGGTGGTGCAAGCATCTTGCTTGCACTCCCCCTCACTCCGCCAGCGTCTCCCCCTCAGTCTTCGCGATCCAAACCGCCCCCACCGTGTCACCAAACACATTCACCGCCGTCCGCGCCATGTCCAACGGCCGGTCAATCGTCAAAATCAACCCCAACGACGCCTTGATCATGTCCTCAGAGAATCCCGCATTCTGCATGATGATGATCACCGCCACCAAACTCGCCGCCGGAATCCCCGCCACCCCGATGCTCGACACCAACGCCAGCAGCACCACCATGAACTGCTGCGCCAAACTCAAATCCACCCCCAGCACCTGCGCCGCAAAAATCACCACCACACACTCATACAGCGCCGTCCCATTCATGTTCACCGTCGCCCCCAGCGGAATCACAAAGCTATTCACCCGATCTGAAATCTTCGAGTTCTCCTGAAGACAACGCATCGTCACCGGAATCGTCGCCGAAGATGACGCCGTCGAAAACGCCATCAGCAGCGAGTCCTCCATGTCCCTGAAATGCCGCATCGGCGACCGCTTCGCCAGATACTTCAACACCAGCGGCAGCACCACCAGCGTGTGCAGCGCCAGCGCCGTCACCACCGTCAACACATACGGCACCATGCTCTTCAGCACCCCCACGCCCACTTCCGCAATCGCCGGCACCATCAGGCAAAAAACCGCGAACGGCGTGAACTTCATGATCCACGTCGTGATCAGCGTCATGATGTCCGCCAGCTGATTGAACAAATCCCGCACCACCCCCGGCGGCCCCCCCGGCATCACCGCCATCGCCACCGCAAACAGAATGCTGAAAAAGATGATCGCCAAAAGATCCCCTGTCGCACACGCCTCAATGATGTTCGTCGGAATCATCCGCCTCACAATGTCCAGCAGCGAACTCGTCCCCCCTTCCGCTTTCGCCATCACATTCCCAATCTCCGCCGCCCCATCACTCGAGAGCGCTGCATCCATCGCCGCCCGCAGCGTCACATCCGGCTTCCCATCCGTCAGCCCCGGCTTCACCAGATTCACCATCAGCAGTCCCACACACACCGCCGTCAAACTCCCCAGCACATAATACGCCCAAGTTTTGAGCCCCATCCGCGCAAACCCATCCATCGACTTCATCCCCGCAATGCCACTGATGATGCTCGCCACCACCAGCGGCACGATCACCATCTTCAGCGCCCGCAAAAACAAATCCGCAAAAAACCGAAACACATCCAGCAGCCCCAGCACCCACCCCGGCTTCGCCCCATCCTCACCCACACCCACCCACTGCAAAATCACCCCCACCACCACGCCAAGAACAAGAGCCAAAACGATCGGCCAATGATTGTGCCCCTTTGTTGCCCCATCAGATGCGCTTTTCGACATGGCTCTCCTTATGCCCGCATCCCCATGCCTCATCAAGCCCCATCACATCCCCAAAACAAGTTTCCCCCCGCCACGCATCCATCTCCCTTCCTCTCAGGGCGGATTCCCCAATCCGAACGGGTTCAGGCGCCGCCTCACTTGTCCTGCCAAGGCTTTGCGGCTCGCAGTCACGGTATCTAAACGGGGCTGAGCAAGACACGCAGAACCCTGCAACCACAAGGAAGACAGCGCCTGGCCGACTTCCATTCGCAGAGTTCGGGTTCCACAAAAGGAATCATCCCCCACCCAACCCACGCAAACCCACCCAAAAACATTACCAGAAATTCCATAACCACACAAATTGAAGCCTGATGAGCCAAAAAACCCGAACTTCCAGCCTAGAAAACCCCTCTTTTCGAATCCAATCCACGCCTCAACCTCCTCATTTCCATCACTCCAGCCCACTTTTTCTCATTCCCCCTCTTTTTGTCCTCCCCTCCCTCAATCCTTTATTTTACAAGCTTTCCAGAGCATTCTCCATTCCCAAAATCACCCCGAAGAATTCTAGCATGTAAAATAATTATCAAAAACATCGCATTTTTAATTGACCATTCCGAATATAATTGCTATAAATACTACGTTCTTGATCGCAGCGACTGCAAACGCAGCCTCCGCATCCAGACTCAACATAACCAACAGCCCAATACAACAAGACAATGAAAAACGTGAAATTGAACCTCAAGAAGGCCGCTAAAGCGGGATTCAGCCTCGTGGAAATGCTCGTCGTGATCGCGATCATCGGTATCATCGCCGCTATCGCCATCCCGAACATCGGTAGCATCAACCAAGCCGCTACAGACGCTGCTGTTGATCGCAACGCTCAAAACGCTGCTTCCATCTGGAACGCCGCTGTTGCAGCTGGCTATGCGCCAACCGCTACGACAGAGCAAGGTGCGCTCGACGCGATTGAACTCGGTGTTACGGGAACAGGCCCCTTCGCCGCCAACACCTTCACCACGGGTGACATTGAGGACGCTAGCGAAGCCGCGATCGTCGCAAAGCTCACCCTCAACGGTGATACCTTGTCCTACAGCAAGTAATCTCACTTCAAAGTGGGCTCGGAGAGTCCATCTAATTTGAGATCCATCATCCGCCGGGGTTCGCCCCGGCGGATTCTTTTTGTGTCAATGCAACAAGCAAGAGCGAATGGCGACAAACATCGAACCAAGTTCAGACTTCTTGGACTGCGTGCAGCCCTCTGCCGCTTTCGGGGAGCGCAGCCCTGCTGCGGAGGGTAACCCTCAATTCGCTCAAACATTCATCGTAACCTCGGACCACCCGCCTCTAACCGTTCACCCTCAACCGCTCAATGTAACTAGACCATCCCTAAGCGATTAAAGCCAGAATCAATCTCAATCCAACCATTTTGTGCCAGAGATTAACCCTTTTTCCAACCGAGAAACAGAACATTGAAGGCCAGCACCCCGGTCCCACTAAAGAAGCTCGAGCTTCTCATTCAGTTCAACACCAAAAACCTTTTCGCCCGTCTCTAAAACGCAGCCATAACAGCCTCATCTGTCTTCCCAGAATCACTCCACAAAATTCAATTTAATTCTATTGATTTTATTGATTCTTGTTATTATATTATTTCGTTCTTCTCCCCACCGAAACTTATGCTCCACACACACCGACCTCCTAACCGAAACAATCGGGCCTTTTCCTTGGTCGAAGCGATCTTCACCATTGCCATTATCGCGGTCATGTCCTCGATTGTCGTCGCTGCCATCTCCAACGCCTCCCGCGATGCGAACCGCATCGTAGCTCGCCAACAACAAGCCACCCTCAATAGCGCCCTCAACGCTTGGGTCATGGGTAGCATGCGCATCGCTTCCGGTGCAAACGAAGGTCAGCTCCGCAGCCTCGAAGACGTCCGCGCCGAATACAACGGCCAAACCTCCTCCCTCGCCCGCCTCCAACTCATCGCGCCTACCGCCGGCTCCGGCTATCTGGACGAAACCACTCGGTCTCACTTCATTGACTACACCAACAACGCTGGCCGCATCGAGTCCTCCGCCCTCGAATCCGGTAATCAGCACATCACTCTCCCCACCTGGGTCGCCGGTGAATTCCCCAAAGCTCTCCTCCAAGACAACTAATTCCCCACTTCTATGTCCCCCTCCCTCACTTCCAAAACTTCACGCTTCAAGGCCGCCTTCTCCATGGTGGAACTCCTCGCCGCCGTCGCCATCATGGGCATCATCGCCTTCATGGCCATCCCCTCCATCACTAAAATGCGCAGCGATGCTGAACGCAATCTCGCCATCTCTCGTGTCGAATCCCTAAATATCGCCATGGCCAGCTTCGTCCAGGCCGAAGGCCGCTCCCGCGCTGAAAACCAATGGCAAAGCGCAAGCAACGCCGCGAAATACACGCTCCTCCGCCCTTACCTCGCATTTGCTGAAGACACCATCGGACGCTTCATGCCCAGTGGCTACAGCGCCAATTTCGGCACCTCCGTCGTTGCCCTCCAAAAGACCACTCTTATCGGCCCAGGTAACGTCACCATCCGCTACTAAGACCCCTTTCGGCCACGGTCATGCTCCTCCATCTATACGCACTACACCCCCAAAAGCGCGGGTTTTCCATGGTCGAGATGGTCACCATCGTCTCCATCATCGGAATCATCGCCGCCATTGCGATTCCCTCCATGTCCTCGATGTCCACCAACTCGAAAACCGTTCTCGCCACCAACCGTCAGGAACTCCTCAACACCGCCCTCAACCAAATGGCCATGGCCGGCCGCTACATCTCCAACTCCCCCCAACTCGGCAGCGCCAGCGACGAACAACTCATCGTCATGACCCTCCAGATCCGTGACGAAAATCTCGTCGGCAGCCCTTTCGTCGTCACCAACTATGCCCCAAAAAGCTCGAGCGATCCCACCACCTACCGCCTTCGCTACACCGGACAGCGCTTCGAGCTGTTAGCACCCCAGCAAGCAGGCATCGGCCTCAAAGTCGATTTCGACGGCTCCGACATGGGCCCCCCTCGCGTCTTCCCCTCCAACTTCCGCCCCTTTGGCTCCTAAAGCCCCCTTCTCCGATGCAACCTCCGCTCGCAACCCCAGAAATCCAATCTCCCGAATCCTTCGGAACCGTTGGCAATCCACCAGCAAAGACTGTTGGGCCAAACGAAACGAACATCATCTCCATCGAAGGTCTTGGCCTCCAAAACGGCCTCCTTCCCATCCAACTCCTCCGGGAAACCTGCTCACCGGACGCCGAAAAAATTGTCCGCCTCCTCGGCCGCGTCCCCACCGTCTCCGACCCCTGGCTCCCTGTCACCACTCTCGGCCCTCTGGTCATCATGGCCCACCATAACCCGCGCGCGGCCGACCTCTGGGGCATCCCGCCCGTTTTCGTCATCCGCGTTCTCATCAACGCCGAACAATACCAAAACACCCGCAAAGAACTCGTCCAGAGATTCACTCAAACCCCCATCGCTCAATCCAACCCCCTCGAGCACCTCCAACCCCCTCGTTTCAACGAGTCCGGACTTCGCGGTGCCTTCGAATGGATGCTCCAAGCCTACCCCTTTGAGCCCAACGAACTCGCCCGTCTGAAAGGCTTCTACGAAACCGCCCTCTCCAAAGGTGATGAGCTCGACATCGCCCGCTTCAATGGCATGCAGAAGCATCTCGGTGTGGTTCTCAACCACATCGTCACTCAAGGCAAAACCCTCACTTACAACCCCTCCGACACCCAGCGCCAAACCCATTTCCCGCTCCCCTTACTCGAGCGCCACAACGTCTACCCCGCCTACATCGGCAAACACGCCGTTTATCTCCTCAGTGATTCCCTCGATTGCTACGCCTTCGAAGACGAATGGATCTCCATGGGCCAGGAGGCCGTCCGCATCATCCCCGTCCTAGCGGATCCTTCCGCCATTCGTGAAGCCCTGACCCGCGCCGCCGCCTCCTTCGACCCCTCCACTCTCGCCGAAGTCGACGGCTCCACCCTCTCCCTCTCCGACGACGAGTCCATCATCTCCATCATGCCGGAGGACATGGCTCAGGTCAATCCTTCCAACCCCAACCACACCCCCGAAGAACTCCTCCAATGGGCGCTCTACACCGCCATCCGCTGCCGAGCCAGTGACCTTCACATCGAAAAATTCTACAACCTCGCCCGCTTCCGTGCCCGCATGGACGGCAACATGCGCACCATCCTCACCGCGCCCGAGTCCGTCCTCCCCCGTTTCATCGCCCTCATCAAAAACTACGCCGCCCTCAACCAGGATCGCCAATCCTGCCAGGACGGTCGTTTCGCCCTCGCCATCGGTCGCCGCCGCGTCGACGTCCGTGTCGCAGCCGTCCCCACCCGCCGTGATTTCCAAAAGATCATCATGCGCTTCTTGGACAAGGCAGACGGCGTGAAACAAATGTCCAGCTTCAATCTGGCGCAACGCCAAATGGACATCCTCACCCGCGCCATGTCCCGCGACCAGGGCCTCATCCTCGTCACCGGCCCCACCGGCTCCGGTAAAACCACCACGCTCTACGCTCTCCTCAACAGCGTGAACGACGAAAACGTCAACATCCAAACCATTGAGGACCCCATCGAATACGAAATCGAAGGCATCAACCAAACCCAAACCAACAACTCCCGCGGCCTCGACTTCGCCAACGGCCTCCGCGCCCTTCTCCGCGCTGACCCCGACATCATCCTCATTGGTGAGTCTCGTGACTCCGAAACCGCCAACGCCGCCGTTAACGCCGCCCTCACCGGTCACCTCGTCTTGACCACCCTCCACGCCAACGACTCCCTCCGAGCCGTCTCCCGTCTCATGTCCATGGGCGTCGAAAAATACCTCATGGCTGACTCCCTCGCCCTCAGCCAGGCCCAGCGCCTCGTCCGCCGCCTCTGCGGCTACTGCAAAAAACCCGTCCCCTTCCCCTTGGACATCCAGGAACACATGGCCCGTCAAGGCGTCATCACCCAACCCCTCTCCACCCCCATGTACGTCGCCTCAGGCTGCGACGAATGCCACGGCTCCGGCTACACCGGTCGCGTCGCCCTCATGGAACTCTGCGAACTCAACACCGACATTCGCGACCTCATCGAAGAAGGCGCCCCCATGAGCGCTCTTCGCGCCGCCGCCTACAAAAACGGTTTCTTCTCCCTCTACCAGGAGGGCCTCCTCCAGGTCATCGGTGGTCACACCACCATGGATGAAATCAAATGTCTCAGCTACACCGCCATCTAACCCCAGTCTCCAAACTCAAATGCCTCCTTCCATGACATCCTTCCACAACCTTGAGACGCCCATTTCTGGACACATCCTCATCGTTGATGATGAACCCTCCGTGCTCGCCATCGCCGCCGCCATCCTCAACACCATCGAAGTCACCCCCCTCAAAGCACGTAATGGTGAGGAGGCCCTGGCCACCGTCCAATCCCACTACGCTTCAGGCCAACAAGTCGCCCTTGTCGTCCTCGACCTCACCATGCCCGGCGGCATGTCAGGCTTCGAAACCATGGCCGCTCTTCGTGAGATCGATCCCGATATCCGTGTCATCGCCTGCAGCGGCTTCTTTCAAGACGATGCTCTCGATCTCTGCCGTTCCATCGGCTTCTCCAACATCCTCGCCAAACCCTACACTCCCGACAGCCTCCTCGGCCTCATCCGTCGCACCTTGAACGAAGCGCCACCCCCAAGACCTCCGGTTCAGCCACGCCCCTCAGAAACCACCTACGAGGGCAGCGCCGCCTTCACCCCTTCTGCCTCCACGACCCCGAGCAGCGCAGTCGCCTCCTTCAACTTCTCTTCACCCCACGATGACCTGGACGACGAGGAAGCGGACGAGCCCGTCTATCATTCGCCTTCACAACCAGCTCACTTCGCCCCCACTGAATCCACACCTTACCACCCCGTCGCCCAAGTCGAACCTGCCATCGCCTCCTCTCCGGCTCTTGTCGCCGAATCACCTGAACCAGAACCCTCCGCCGACACCGCCCGTTCACGTCGCCCCTCCTTCCTCGCTTCAGCCCTCGCTCAGAGCGTTCGTAGCCGTCTCCAGCCTCATCGGGATCCGGCTGACACTTCCTCCACTGACGCCTCGCCCGCTCAGCCCACTGAATGAAATTTCATCTCCCCATCGCCACTCGCTTCTCCATCCTGGGTTTGGTCGCTGTCCTCATGACAGCTGCCGCCACCAGCGCGGGTTTCGTTTGGCAGCAGTTCCTTAGCCTCCGCTCCGCCCAGACTGCCTTCCTCAGCAGCATGGCCCTGACGGCTCAAATGGAACTGCAAAAACAGGGACTGCCTGAAAGAACCCTCACCGCTCGTGAACCCCTCCCATCAGAGGTTGAAAGCCAGCTCACCCTGCGCCTCCAAACCGTCAGCGCTCCTCCCGTTCTCGAGTCTCTCGGCGTCCGCACCGAAATCGCCAGCGTCACCGCCTCCAAATCAGGCAAAGACTTCGACATCCTCAAAGGCCCTCCCGCCACGGTCATCCTGCCCAATGCCAGCCATCAACTCCCTGACCCGGAAACCGAGCAATTTCGAGACCTCCTCAATCTCGCCCGCAGTGGCTCTGCCGTCACCCTCCATTCCCTAAACACCAACGGTAATCTCCACCTCTGGGATGCCCCCACCTGGCTCATGGCCGCCGCCCCACTCTACGACCGCGAATCCGGCCGCATCCTCGGCATCACCATCGCCCGCCAGCCTCTCCTCCAGCCGCATCACCTCCTCCACACCCAACAGTTCACCGTGCCTCTCCTCGGCATCTGCGTCGGCCTCCTCCCTGCCATCGTTGGCTTTTTCTTCCTCGGTCGCAGACTCGCCACCAAGTCACGCGCGCTCTCAGAAGAATTCGAGACCATCAAACGCGGCGTCTTCAGCCACCGTCTCCCAGCCCGCGGCCATGACGACTTCGACCGCCTCCAACTCCAGCTCAACGAAGCCCTCGACTTCATCCAGGAACAAGACGAACGCCAGCGCACCGCCATCCACGAATTCGAAGACGCAAAAAAAACCGCCGAAGTCGCCACCGCCGCCAAAAGCGACTTCCTCGCCAACATGAGCCACGAAATCCGCACCCCGATGAACGGCATCATCGGCACCACCAGCCTCCTCCTCGAACTCGGCCTCGAACCTGAGGAAGAAGAACTCGTCCAAATGGTCCGCTCCAGCGGCGAATCCCTCCTCCACCTCATCAACGACATCCTCGACTTCTCGAAACTCGAGTCCTCCAAAATGGTGCTCGAAAACATCCCCGTGGATCTCGACGGCCTCCTCTCCGAAACCGCCGACGTCTTCGCCTTCCGCGCCCCCGAAAAAGGCCTCGAACTCAACTACCACGTCGACCCCGCCCTCCCTCGCAAATTCATGGGCGACTTCCAGCGCATCAAGCAGGTCCTCGTCAACCTCATCGGCAACGCCATCAAATTCACCGAACAAGGCGAAATCCTCGTCTCCGCACGCCAGTTCACCAAAAACACTCCGGCCGGCGAAATCCCCTACCTTCTCTTCTCGGTTCGCGACACCGGCATCGGCATCCCTTCAGACAAACTCGGCCAGCTCTTCCAAGCCTTCACCCAGGTCGATGCCTCCACCACCCGCAAATACGGCGGCACCGGCCTCGGACTCGCCATCTCCAGAAAACTCTGCCGCCTCATAGGTGGAGAAATCAATGTCACCAGCGAATCAGTTCGTGGCTCCGACTTCTACTTCGAAGTACCCCTCAAAGTCGCTCCCGACGACGAAGGTCGCGAAGTCGAACAGCAATGGCTGCAACAGGTCCAAAACCGCCGCCTGTTCGCCTACTGCCAGCATCCCACCACCCGTCAACTCCTCCACCTCCAATGTCAGCAGTGGAACGTTGTCATTCACGACATCCCCGCCCTCGATGTCACCTTCCAAGACCTCTCGCCTCGAGACCAAATCATCATCGACGTCACCGGCCTCGATCAACCCGACCCACAGCGCCTCATGCTCCAAGCCGCCCACTACGGCGCAGGCATCGTCATCCTCTCCACACTCGGTGGCGCCCGGGATCGCATCACCGCCCCTCCGAACGCCCGCGCCATCAAAATCTCCAAACCTCTCAAACGCCGCGAACTCCTCCGCAGCCTCGCCGAACTCTCCAATCTCAACACCCCAATATCAGCCCCAGCCCCACCTCTCGCCCCAGCCCCAGCCCCCGAACCCGCACCCTCACCACCCTACCCAATCCCCGCCTTCATCCCCACCCACGCCGCCATCCCTCAGTCCCCCCTCTCCCACACCCCCACCCCTTTCCCCGGCCACATCGCCCAGCCCACCTTCCAACCACCACCAGTCGCTGCCCCACCCTCAAACGACGACATTCCCCTCCCCTCCCCCGGCCCCATCCAAAAACCCTCCTACCCGCG
>CANETF010000071.1 GCA_947440575.1 Verrucomicrobiaceae bacterium | reverse complement strand
GGGGGATGTGATGAACAAGGCGATGGCGTTGGGGTATGCCTCGGGGATGAAGCGTCCGGAGGCGCCGAGGTCGAGGGTGGCGTTGTGTCGTCACAGCAGCGAGTTGGCCACGGAAGGCTGCCATGCGTCGGGCTGTGCCTATGAGGATGAGTTGCCTTACGAATTGGTGCCGGGCGTTTTTTGTCGCCAGCATGGAGGTGACGAGGCCGGGAAGGAGGCGGAGAAGCCTAGTTCATCCGTTTGGAAGCGAATGAGGCGGTGGCTTGAATGAGCTATTCCGCTTCGGAAGTCGGCAGTTTCAGCTTGGTCACGATGGGGCGATGGTCGCTGGCTTGATCGAAGTCGTGCGAGTCGAAGATGAACGAGTGTGAAACGTCGATGAAGGGCTTCATGGCGCGGCTCATGAAGAGGTAGTCGAGGCGAGAGTAGCTATCGGCCGCTTCCCAGTAGTGGGTCCAGGTTTCTCCGCGTTTGTCGGTGATGCGGATGTCTTCCATGAACAGGACACCGGTTCGGGAGCCCTGGATGGCTTTGATGGGGGCTTCGTGGCGGTATTCGTTGAAGTCGCCATAGAGGAGGATCGCGCTTTCGGGGGATTCGGAGAGGATGCCGTCGAGGTGTTTGCGGAGCAGGGAGGCTTCGTTTCGGCGCATGAGGGCCTGATCGGCCTCGGGGACTTCGCGCATGGATTTCAGGTGAACGCCGATGAAGCGGAAGTTGAGGTTCGGGCGGGGTTGGATGGTCGCGTCGAGGAAACCGCGTTGGACGGAAAAGATTTTGCCCTCGAGTTCGTAGGTGAGGTCAGAGACGGACTGTCTGCTGGCGATGGTGAATCGGGAGAGGAAGCCGAGGCGGCGGGTGGGGTCGCCACCTTGGGCGATTTCGGAGTGGGGGAGGTCGATGCCGGCGGTTTTGAGAAGGGATTGTATTTCTCTCAGGTCGTCGGCGCTGCCGATTTCACTGAGACCGAGGACATCCGGCGCGATGGCCTTGAGATGGGTGATGACGGCGGCTTTTTCGGATTCGGGCTTGGTGGAATCTTTGACGACTTTGTTGTCTTCGAAGCGATCCATGATGAGCCAGTTTCTGACGTTGTAAGCGCAGAAAACGAGGCTGTCGGGGGAGGCGGGCTCGGCAGCGCGAGACGAGAGGGAGAGCGATCCCAGGAGAAGGAGCGCGAGGCAGTGAGTCGCGAAGGAGGTTTGGCTGAGCCTGAGCGTTTTGTCACGCCATGAGGCAAACAGGCAACCTTGGGACATTCGGTGCAAACGGAGAGGGAGCTTTAGACGTCGTCCGAGGTGGAACCAACGGGTTGACGGGTGGCCTCAGCGGTTTCGCGGCGTTGCTTGGGCTCCTGAATGGTGGGGCGTTCGACTTCGTCCTGAGCGCGGTGGAGTTCGGTTTCGAACTCTTCACGGGCTTTTTTGAACTCGCCCATGCTTTTGCCGAGGCTACGGGCGAACATAGGGAGTTTTTTGGCACCGAAGAGGATCAGAACGAGGATGCCGATGATGAGCAGCTCTGGGGTTCCGAGGGGGCCGAAGCCGGCGATGACAGGAAGAGTATTCATGAGGATAGTCATACTTTACTGAACGTCCCGCTGCAATGAAGACTTTCAGGGGATCGTAGGAGAGTCTTAGTGGGTGCTATTTGTTTACTCGGCGGTGAAGTCGAGGAGGATTTTGCCTGAGCGGTGGGGTTGGGCGGCGAGGGTGAGGGCTTCGGGGGCGTTTTGGAAGGGGATGATGGCTTGGATGGGGAGGTGGAGTTTGCCGGCGAGCATCATGTTGGCGAGGGGGGCGAGGGTGTGGAGGAGGGCTTCGGGGGCGGCGTGTTCGAACCAGCGGCTGACCCAGAGGCCGCGGAGGTGGAGGTCTTTGAAGATGAGGAAGGCGTTGGGGACTTTGAGGCTTTTAAGGCTCATGGCGCCGTAGGTGACGAGGGTGCCGCCGGGGGCGAGGAGGTTCATGAGGCGGATGGCGCTGTCGCCACTGACGGCGTTGGCGGCGAGTCTGACAGGGGTGGTGCCGAGTCGCTCACGGGCGGCAGCGTGGCCTTCGGCGTCGTCGGTGAAGACGGCGGTGGCGCCTTGGGCTTCGAGTTCTGGGATGAGATCGGCGCGGCGGACGAAGGAGAGGGTGCGAATGCCGAGGGAGGCGGCGATTTGGATGAGGGCGCGGCCGACGGCAGAGTTGCCGGCGTTTTGGGCGATCCAGTCGCCTTCGAGGAGGGGGATGAATTCTTTGAGAAGGAGCCAGGCGGTGACGGGGTTGATGCGGAGCATGGCGGCCTGGGCGAGGTCGATGCCGGGGGGGAGGAGGGCGAAGAATTGTTCGGCAGCGATCATGTGCTGGGACCAGGTGCCGACGCCGAGGAGGGGGATGACGTGGTCGCCGACGGCGAGGGAAGTGACTTCGGAGCCGATGGCTTCGACGACGCCTGAGGCTTCGTGGCCGGGGATGCAGGGGAGGTGGGGTTTGCGGCCGTAGTTGCCCTGGATGACATTGAGGTCGGCGGGATTGATGGGGGCGTAGTGGATGCGGACGCGAACGTCGTTGGGGTCAAGATCCGGGAGGTCGTGCGGGGCGGTGCGGATGACTTCGGGCGGGGAGCCGTTTTCGGAGATGAGGAGGCAGAGGGAAGACATGGGACCGAAAGAGGAAGGGAACCAGAGCGCGCGCTGCTTGGTTTCCTGGTGGGGTTAGCGGGTAAGGAGACCGCGGGCGATGATGGCATCGACGGGGTTTTTGTCGTCGGTGAAGGCTACGAGGGGTGGGGGAAGCCGGGAAGGAGGGACGTGGGTGGAGACGATGCGCTGATTGAGGCTGCCGGGGGCGTGGAAGCGGTCGGTGATGCGGGCGTTCCAATTGGATTTGGTGGCGAGGAGGATGACGTTTTGGGGTTCGTCGAGGCGGCCGCCGACGCCGAAGACTTCGACGAAGGGGAAGGCGGCTCTGACGGTGGTGAGGAGGCCGGCGAGGAGCTCGCCACGGGGGCCTTGGACGGCGCTGATGACGTTCATGATGAAGGCGCCGTCGTCGGTGAGGCGGTCGTGGACGAGCTGGAAGAATTCTTTGCTGGTGAGGTGGACGGGGATGGCGCGGATGCCGTTGTAGGCGTCTCCGAAGATGAGGTCCCAGCGTTGTTCGGGTTTGTCGTGGAGGAGGAGGAAGCGGCGGGCATCGCCGGGATGGGCGTGAACGTTGGGGTGTTTGTCGAGTTGGAAGAACTGGCGGCCGACATCGATGACGCGGGGGTCGATTTCGGCGACGTCGACGTGGGCGTTGGGGAAGGTGCGGGAGAGTTCGTTGGGCATGCCGAAGGCGCCGGCGCCGAGAAAGAGAGCGCGATTGAGGGTGAGGTTTTCGTTGAGCTGGGCGAGGCGCCAGTAGTGTTGGTAGGCGAGGATGAGGTCGCCGGTATCCGGGTTCATGCCGCCTTCCTGGGTGCTATCGAGTTCGAGGACGCGGCGTTTATGAGGGCTGGTGCCGGCTTCGGAGACGCGGATGCGGTGATAGAAGGATTCTTCCTCGTGGATGACATCGGGAGGGGTGACGGGGCGTTCGCCGAGGGCGACGGCGGCGGCGATGAGGCCGGTGAGGAGGATGGGGAGCTGTTGGCGGAAGGAATTTTTGGCGAGGGAGAAGGCGATGATGGCGAGGACCAAGAGGAGGACGGCGACGCCGAAGAAGATGGAGCGAACGCCGAAGGTGGAGATGAGGAAGAAGCCGGAGAGGAAGGTGCCTGCGAAGCTGCCGAGGGAGCCGAGCATGCTGATGATGCCCGCGGAGGCGCCGACGTGGGTGTCCTGGCTGGTGAGGCTGTAGAAGCGGACGGCGGCGGGTGAGACGGCGCCGAGGAGAACGCCTGGGACGGCGAAGAGGAGGAGGGAGATGAGGATGGGGCCGATGATGAGCCGACCGCCGGCGGAGATGGACGGGCTGAGGAGACCGTGGAGGGTGGGGATGAAGAAAACGAGGACGGCGGAGCCGGCGAGGAGGCGGCCCATGACATCGAGGGCGGGGCGTCGATCCGCGAGCCAGCCGCCGAGGTAGCCACCGGCGCTGGAGGCGATGAGGATGACGCCGATGAGGGCGGTCCAGGTGTAGACGCTGTTGCCAAAGAAGGGAGCGAGGAGTCTGAAGGCGCAGATTTCGACGACCATGACACTGGCCCAGGAGAGGAAGCAGAGTGAGCCGAGGAAGAAGCGGATGAGGCCGGCGGCGGGCGGGGTGGGTTGGGTGCCGGAGGCGGGCGGAGAGGGGCGTTGAGGTTTTGCCACAGTGGGATGGGGATGAGGGTTAGTGGCTGTAGAAGAGGAGGTGGATGATCTTCCAGCCGTTGGGGGTTTTGATGAGTGAAAAGTGGTCGATGCCGGTGGTTTTTTGGGCGCCTTTGACAAGGGTCCAGGGGACGCGAGCGAGGGCGGCGCGATCGTCCATTAGGATGGACATGGAATCGGCGGTTTCGCGCATGGGTTCGGCAGCGGTTTTGTGGCCCATGCGCTGGCCGTAGAGGAAGTCGGAGAGGGTCTCGGACTGAGGGGTGCCGTTGCGGTCGGTCACGAAGGTGACGCGGGCGGTCTCGTGGAAGCAGGCGGCGTAACCGTCCATGTCCTGGGAGGACCAGGTTTTGAAGTAGTTTTCGAGGAAGGCGCGGACGGCGGGTTCGTCCTGGTGCGGGGGTTCCTGCTTGGTGCAGGAGAGGGTGCCTGCGGAGAGGAGGAGGCAGGCCAGCAGAAGCAGAGGGGAACGGTTCATGCTGGCGGAGGGAACACCGCGGGGGGTGGCGATGTCAAGCGAAGCTCTCTTCTTCGATGCCGAGGAGGGCGATGATGCGATTGAGGTCTTCGACACCGTAGTAGTCGATCTCGATGCGGCCTTTTTTATCGGAATGATGGAGGCTGACGTTGGTGTTGAGGTGGCTGACGAGTTTTTGTTCGACGGCTTCGATGGCCGTGGTGAACTCGGATTCGGCGACCTCGGGCTTTGGTGGCGGCGGATTGAGGATGCCCTGGATGAGTTTTTCGGTGGCGCGGACGGAGAGGCCTTTTTTGATGACTTCAGCGGCGGCTTTTTCTTGTTCCTTGGGCTTTTTGAGGCTGAGGAGGACTTTGGCGTGGCCGGTGGTGAGGCTGCCTTTGGCGAGGAAGTCCTGGACCTCTGAGGGGAGGTCGAGGAGGCGCATGGAGTTGGCGACGGTGGCGCGATTGCGGCCGACGCGCTGGGCGATGTCCTCCTGGCGCATGGCGAAGTCGCGGGCGAGGCGTTCGTAGGCGCGGGCTTCTTCGATGGGGTTGAGATCTTCGCGCTGAAGGTTCTCGATGAGAGCCATCTCGAGGACCTCTTTGTCGGTCGCTTCGCGAGTGATGACGGGGACTTCGGTGAGGCCCAATTCACGGGAGGCGCGGAAGCGGCGTTCGCCGGCGATGAGTTCGAGTTTGCCGTTAACGGGGCGGACGATGAGGGGCTGGATGACGCCGTGCTCGCGGATGGACTCCATGAGTTCGGTGAGCTGAGCCGCGACGAATTCTTTGCGCGGTTGCAGGGGGCTGGGGACGATCTGCGCGAGGGGGACGCGGCGGACGATGTCGCCAGGGGCGGGTTGCGCGAGAGCGGGAGGCCGCGCCACGCCTGAGACAGCAGGTGAGGAGGTGATGAGGGCTCCTAGCCCTTTGCCGAGTACGTTCTTTGCCATGGGAGGGTCAGACTAACCACGAGGAGAGGTGTTAGCAAATACGGAATTAGGACGAAATGAATTGGACCGCTAAATGAGGCGCTGGCGTTTGCGGAGGAGCCATTCGGCGGTGAGGAGAGCGAGGAGGATGCCGAACCACCACCAGGAGGACCAGATGAGGGTTTCTTTGATGGAGGTTTGCTTGCGGTCGATGCGCTTGAGGAGGGCGGGGAGATCGGAGGCTTGGGATTCGCGGAGGAACTGGCCGCCGGTGGTTTGGGCGAGGGATTGCAGGAGGGGGGTGTTGAGGGTGAGTTGGGCGAGTTCCTGGTCTTCGCGATCGGAGGCGCGGAAGGTGAGGCGGGAGTCGCTGCGGGGGGCGTTGGGAGCGGGGGCGATGGCGATTTCGAAGTCGCCGGATTTGAGGGGCGGGGTGAGGGCGCGATAGATGCCGGCGTGGTTGGGGTCGGCGGTGAGTTCGAGGGTGGCGAGGGTTTCGCCACCGCGGGTGAGGAAGGCCTGGGGGGTGGCGTTGGCGATGATGGTGCCGGAGGGGCTGCGGAGGCGGACGCGGACTTCGGCTTGATCGCCAACACGGTAGCGGAGGCGGTCGGTGCCGATGGCGAGGGTGGGGGTTTCGATTTGGAAGGGGGGAGCGGCGATCCAGGCGGCGATTTGCATCCAGAGGCGCTGGTGGTAGAGGTCTGCGACCTGGTAGCGCCAGCGCCAGAGTTCGTCGGTGCTGAGGTAGAGGACGGCGCCGGCTCCGGCGGGGCGGAAGACGATGGCGGGGAGGGGGGCGCCGATGGCGGGGGCTTTCAATTGGGCGACGACTTGGGCGCCGGGGGCGGGGGTGACGTGAGCGGTCCACTGGGCGGGGGGCAGGGTGGGCCAGAGGTCGGTGTTGGTGGCGCGGGAGGCGGAGAGGAGGAGGGCGGGAGGGGTGGGGATGGGGGTGTCGAGGGACCAGGTGTAGCCGGTGGCGGTGGGCGGGGTGGTGCCGGTCCAGGAGACGGGGAGGAGGCGGGAGGCGTCTTTTTGGTTGAGCCAGGGTTTGAGGTGGTCGCGCTGGCCGTCGATGAAGATGAGGCCGCCGCCGCGTTGTTCGACGAATTCGAGGAGCCACTCGATTTGATTGGGGAGGAGGCGGTCGGGGGCGAGGTCGCCTAGGATGATGAGGTCGTAGGTGAGGCATTCGTCGCGGGTGGCGGGGAAGGCTTTGGCGATGGCGCCGTCGGCGGGGTTCGGGGTGTAGTCGTCGAAAGCGACTTTGGCGTCCCAGCGTTCGTCGCGGTCGAAGTGGTTGTGGATGTAGCGGGTTTCCCAGCGGGGGCGGCCGTCGAGGATGAGAACGCGGCGTTTGCGGTCGAGGACGTGGAGGGGGATTTCGGTGGTGTTGTTGGCGCGGGTTTTTTCGAGATTGGCCTGATTTCCGGAGGCGGTGACCTGGACGGAGAGGAGGCGGAGGGCGGGATCGGTTTTTTGGGCGGCGGGAGGGAGATCCTGGACGGGGAAGCGGAAATCAAAGCGGTGCTGGCCTTTTCCGGTGGTGGTGAATGACTGTGACCAGAGGGCTTTACCTTGGCTTTCCACGCGAACGGTGGCAGAAATGCCGGCGGGCATGGAGTCGCGAACGGTGATGCTGCCGCGGAGTTGTTCCTGGGCGAAAGCGGACTCCGGGATGTCGGTTTGGGTGATGGAGAGGTCGGGTGGGGGGATTTCGCCGCCGAGGCCGATGGGGAAGAGGGTGACGCCGGCGGTTTTGAGGGAGGCGGCGAGGTCTTCGGGGGAGCCTTCGGTGTTGTGCTGGCCGTCGGTGAAGAGGACGACGGCGGTGCCGGGGGTGAGGGGGGCGAGGGCGGTTTTGAGGGGGGAGTCGAGGTTAGTGGAGGCGGAGTCCGGGGAGACGGGGAGTTGGGCGGGGATAGGGCCGGAGGTGTCCTGGCCGTTTTGCCGACGCCACCAAAGGCGCTGGGAGGAGGAACCGCGGAGGGCGACGAGTTCGACGTCGTGTTCGGCGACGAGGGCGGGGAGAAGGGGGGTGGAGCCGGAGAAAAGGAGGGATTGGAGGCGATCCCATCGGGATTGCGGATTTGGGATTGCGGATTGCGGATTGTTTGAGGCCTGCGGCTGGTCGTCGGTGAGGCGCATGGAGGAGGAGGCGTCGAGGGCGAGGACGACTCGGGTGAGTTGGCGATCGATGGTGGTATGGCGGAGGACGGGGCCGGCGAAGGTGAGGACGGCGATGAAGACGGCGAGAGAGCGGAGGAGGACAAGGAGCCAGCCGAGGGGGACGGGGTTGCGGCGGATTTCGCGGCGGTAGAGGAGGGCCATGAGCAGGGCCAGGGCGAGCGCGACGAGGAGGACCAGCCAGGGGGCGTGGTCTCCGGTGAAGCGCAGGGCGGTGGTGGTCATGGTGATTGCGGAATGCGGATTGCGGAATGCGGATTTATTTGGACAGGATTACAGGATTTCGGGATTAACGGGATTTTTTGTGGATGAATTGAACTCTGGGGAATGTGGGAAAATGGTCTTTAGTTGATTGTTTTTGAATGAGTTAGCGGCGTTTGGGGGAGGTGATGTGTTGTTGGAGGAGGACTTCGAAGAAGAGGAGGGCTAGGAGGGCGAGGAGGAGGGGTTGCCAGACTTCGATGCCGAGGCGGCGGGAGCGGTCGAGGCGCTGGTAGGAGTCGAAGTCGGTGGCGGATTGGGCTCCGAGGCGGGTGGCAAGGTCGGTGAGTTCGGCGGGGGCGAGGGGGGTGAGGTTGGATTCGGCGGGGTCGAGGTTGGCGGCGATGCGGCGGGTGGATTTGGGGTCGGCGTCGGTGGGTTTGATTTGATAGAGGCCGGGTTGGGTGAGGGCTGGGAGGGTGAGGGTGGCGGATTCGGGTTTGAGTGCGGAGGATTGGCCGAGGGGGTCGGTGAGGGTGAAGGGCTGGGTGGTTTGGGAATCAGAGAGAGCGAGAGTGGGGGAGGTGCCGATGAGGTGGGCGCTGCTTTCGGTGTCCTGGGTGGCGAGCCAGGCGGTGAGGCGTTGGGCGAGGGGGACGAACCAGGGTTGGAGAGGGAGGTTTGACCAGCCTGGTTTGAGGGGGATGGCACTTTGGATGATGAGGCCGCGTCCGAGGGGACGTTCGATGAGGAGGGGGACGCCGCGGTCGAGGGAGGCGATGGTGCGGGCGTCGTCGCCCTGGGGGTCGAGTTTCCACCAGTGCTGGAATTCGCCATCGGGGAGGCGGCCGGAGCGGGGGTCGTTGAAGTAGAGGAGGGCGGGATGGGTGAAGCGGCTGGTTTGGAGGCGGGCGGGGAAGTCGATGTTTTCGATGTGGGTTTGGCCGGTGATTTTGGCGGGCAGGAACGGAGCTTCTTTGCCGAGCTCGGATTGCCATTTGAGCGGGTCGGCATTTTCGGCGGGGAGGATGAGGAGACCGCCGCCGTTTTCGACGAATTTGCGGAGGATGGGGAAGAGGCTGCCGTTGGAGCGTTCGAGGCCGCCGAGGATGACGACACGGGCACCGGCGAGGTCGGCTTCCTTGAGGCGTTTGGGGTCGATGGTGCGGGTGAGGATGAGGTCGCGGAGGGAGGGGACGGAAGCGCCGAGGTGGGGGGTGAGGGCGAGGTTGAAGAAGTCGAGGGCACCGGTGAGAGGGGAGGAGCCGGGGGCGCCATCGAGGAGGACGACGGGGAGTTGGTCGCGGACTTGGACGATGGTATGGAAGGCATTGTCGTCGGTGAAGGTATCGCCTTCGAGACGAACGGTGAGGGCGTGGTCGCCGAGGGAGTCGAAGGCCTGGGTGAAGTAGAGGGAGGCCTCGCCATCCGGGGGGATGGAGATGCGGGCGGTGCGGAGGCGTGCGCCATCGGCTTCGAGGTGGACGGGGATGTCCTGCCAGGGGCGTTTGCCGTGGTTTTGGATGCGGACTTTGAGGGCGACGGGCTGGCTGGTGGCGACGAGTTGGGCGGAGAGTTCGGCGGCCGTGACGGCGAGGTTTTCGCTGAGCTGGGTGGGGAGTTGGTAGAGGGTGAGGTGGGGTTTGGAGGGGTCGTCTTTTTGATTGGTGAGGGCGTCGAGGGCGGGAAGGGAGGCGCCGGAGAGGAGGGAGGACCAGTCGGACTTTTGGAAGTCAGAGACGATGAGGATTTCTTTGGAGGGGTTGCCGGCTTTTTGGGCGGCGGCGAGGGCGGATTGGAGGCTGTTTTGGAGGGAGACGGGGCCTTGGACGGCGGGGATGTCGGTGAGATCGGAGGAGAGGAGGTCGAGGGTGGTGGAGGGGGCGGTGTTGAGGGGGCGGGGGGTGCCGCCGATGCGGATGATTTGGGCGTCGGAGCCGCGAGGGAGATCGGCTAGGATGCGGGAGAGGTCGGCGCGGGCGTGGTCGGAGGCGGGGGTGCCGTCGGCGGTGGGGGCGCGCATGGAGTAGGAGTCATCGAGCAGGACGATGAGCGAGGATTTGCCGAAGCCGGGGAGTTGATTGAGGGCGTTGAGGACGGGGCGGGCGAGGCAGAGCGCGAGAACGATGGGGATGGCGATGCGGGTGAGGAGGAGGAGCCACTGTTCGATTTGCGAGCGGCGTTTCTTTTGTTTGAGGACCTCGTGGAGGAGGTGCATGGCGCCCCACTGGACGTGGATGATCCGCCTGCGGTTCAGGAGGTGGATGATCAGAGGGATCAGGAAAGCGGCGGCGCCGGCCAGGAGGATGGGGGTGAGGAAGGACAACTCGAAGTGCGGATTGCGGATTTGGGATTGCGGATTTTGGGGGAATCAGCGCATTCGGAGGGTTAGGTATTGGCGGAGGGCGGTGGAGTGGGATTGGTCGGTGGGGAGTTGGAGGAGGTCGACTTGGTGTTTGCGGAGGCCTTCGGTGATTTGCTGGCGGAATTCGGCGAGGACTTCGAGGTAGCGGTTGCGGACGGCGGCGGGGTCGAGGGCGACGTGGTCTTCGGCGTTTTCGAGGTTTTCGAAGCGGGCGAAGCGGGAGAAGGGGAACTCCAACTCGTCGCGGTCCCAGAGTTGGAGGACGACGACTTCCTGGCCTTGGTGGCGGAGGACGCCGATGGCTTTGAGGAGGGCGGTGGCGTCGTCGAAGAAGTCGGAGATGAGGATGACGAGGCCGCGGCGTTTGAGGTGGTTGCCGAGGGATTCGATGACGGGGGCGAGGGCGGTTTCGCCACCGGGCTTGGTTTGGATCATGGTCTCCAGCATGAGGTGGAGATGGGAGATCTTGGTGCGGTTGGGGATGATCTGGCGGAGTTTGGTGTCGAAGGTGATCAAGCCGACGGCGTCCTGCTGGGACATGAGGAGGTAGGCGAGGGAGGCAGCGAGTTTGCGGGCGTAGTCGAGTTTGAGGACGCCGCCGGTGCCGCGGTAGCCCATGGAGCCGGAGGTATCGAGGACGATGGTGGCGCGGAGGTTGGTTTCCTCGTCGTATTCGCGGATGTAGAAGCGATCGGAGCGGCCGAAGATTTTCCAATCGAGGCGGCGGATTTCATCGCCCTGGACATAGGGGCGGTGCTGGCGGAATTCGACGGAGAAGCCTTTGTGGGGGGAGGCGTGGAGTCCGGTGGTGAAGCCTTCGACGACGGTTCGGGCGAAGAGTTGCAGGTGCTGCAGGCTGGAGATGTCTTCGCTTTGAAGGATGTCGGAAAGGGTGGCCACTCGGGAGAAATAAAAAGGGGAGAGAGTTAGACGTGAGGAGAGTCAGAGAGCTTTCAGGGGGATGGTGTCGGATGCAAGAGTTGAGAAAAAAGAAACGCCCGCGCAGCGCGGGGCTGGGCGGGCGTTTGGGGGAGTCGCTGCCGACGAGGGGTTTACTCGTAGGAGGCCTGGCTGCCGCTGAGGTCGCGCTGTTTGATCCAGGACATCAGGCCGCGCAGGTGTTTGCCGGTTTCCTCGATGGGGTGAGCGGCTTGTTCTTTGCGGATGCGGTTGAAGTTGGGCTGGCCGGCGTTGTATTCGGCGGTCCATTCGCGGGCGAAGTCGCCGTCTTGAATGGCCTTGAGCTGCTTGCGCATGGCGTTCTTGACGTCTTCGGTAATGATTTTCGGGCCGACGGTGACGTCGCCGTATTCAGCGGTTTCGGAGATGGAGAAGCGCATGCCGGCGATACCGGATTCGAACATGAGGTCGACGATGAGCTTCAATTCGTGCAAGCACTCGAAGTAAGCCATTTCGGGTTGATAACCGGCTTCGACGAGGACTTCGAAGCCAGCCTTGACGAGGGCGGAAGCGCCGCCGCAGAGGACGCACTGTTCGCCGAAGAGGTCGGTTTCGGTTTCTTCTTTGAAGTCGGTTTCGAAGACACCACCGCGGGTGCCGCCGATGCCTTTGGCCCAGGCGAGAGCGATTTCCTTGGCGTTACCTGAGGCGTCGTTGTGGACAGCGATCAGGGTGGGGACGCCTTTGCCTTCGAGGTATTGGCGGCGGACCAAGTGGCCGGGGCCTTTCGGGGCGACCATGATGACGTTCACGTTGGTGGGGGCCGTGATGGTCTTGAAGTGGACGGCGAAGCCGTGGGAGAAAAGGAGGGTCTTGCCCGGGGTGAGGTGAGGAGCGATGTCGGCCTCATACACTTTGGGGATGACGGTGTCTGGCACGGCGACCATGATGACGTCGGCTTTCTTGACGGCTTCGGCGGTGTCGAGCACTTCGAGGCCGCGTTCGGCAGCGGAGGCGCGGCTTTTGGAACCGGGATAGAGGCCGACGATGACCTGCATGCCGCTTTCTTTAAGGTTGAGAGCGTGAGCGTGGCCTTGGGAGCCGAAGCCGATCACGGCGCAAATTTTACCTTCCAGCGCTGCTGTGCTGGCTTCACTATCTGTAATCACTTTGGCTGCCATGGGGATGTCTGTATTTTTGGTTAGAGGGGCGGGATCATGGCGCACCATGGGGGAGGGGTCAAACGGGTTTTTCCTTGGTTTCTGAGCCGTATCCAGCTTGAGCCTGCATTTCTCACAC
Source organism: Verrucomicrobiaceae bacterium (assembly GCA_947440575.1). Lineage (GTDB taxonomy): Bacteria > Verrucomicrobiota > Verrucomicrobiia > Verrucomicrobiales > Verrucomicrobiaceae > JAGRPD01. The sequence goes on along the minus strand of CANETF010000071.1, from coordinate 5,633 downwards.
TTGTCTGCTGCGGCTTGCGGGAGCCACGCATTGGCTGCGTCAGGCTTGATTTTTGTGGCGGGCAGTGTGATTTCACACAGCCCGCCACAAAAATCTACGCCCTTCTTGCCACTGCATGGCTCGCGCGGCGCCTCGCGACGAAAAGTGTGAGAAATGCAGGCTTAGGCGGATGTGGCAAGGTTGATGCTTGCGTTGGATGGGTCGATCCGGTTTAACTGGCGGCGACTGGAAACTGGGCAGAATTGGATCTGCTAAGGAACTAGGCATTAACCTCAATTGAACTGAAAATTATGAATGAAGATGCAATGAACACAGCAGCACAGCAGGGCGGATCCATGATCGGTGGGCTCGTTGGATTGGCCATTTTGGTGTTTCTCATCGCGGCGATGTGGAAAGTCTTCACCAAGGCCGGGAAGGCGGGGTGGTTGGTGTTGATCCCTATCGTCAATATTTACCAACTGCTCAAGATCGCGGGGCGTCCGGGTTGGTGGCTGATTTTGCTTATCATTCCGTTGGTGAACCTGATCATTTCGATTTTGGTGTCGATGGACATCGCGAAGTCGTTTGGGAAGGGCGCGGGATTTGGGTTGGGGCTGGCGTTTTTGGGCCCGATTTTTTATCCGATCCTGGGATTTGGCAGTGCGACTTATAAGGGGCCTGCGGCGGCGTAAGCTGAATCGGGATTTTTTGACGGGAGGTCTGGGTGGTATGCCTGAATCTCCCGTTTTTTATTTCTTGAGGGTGGCGATGAGGAAGTCGGCCATGGTGGGGTGGGTGACGTTGGGGGCGTTGGGGTAAACGAGTTCGCAGGAGGTCCCGAGGGCTTGGCAGTGTTCCTGGAGTTTGACGCCGTAGTTGGAGGTGTGGGTGGGGTCGCGCTGGGGTTGGCCGATGGCGGGGGTGTCGGTGTAGAGGAGGTAGACGGGGGGATCGTCTTTGCTGACGTGCTCGTAGGGGGAGTATTGTTTGATGAAGGGGAGGACGGAGTCGCGCTTTTCGAGGAACTCGGCGAAGCGGGTGTCGCGGGTTTTGCGGTCGTTGGGGTCCATGAAGCCGAAGGCGTGGCCGCCGTATTTGCTGTTGGGGGTCCACTCGATGAGTTGTTTGGGGTCGAGGGAAGTTTGGGCACCGCTGACGGCGGCGCAGGTGAGGCGGGTGGATTCGCGGGCGACGGGGTCTGAGGAGGCGGGGTCGGCCATGTCGTCGTGGAAGGCGAGGTAGAGGCTGGAGCAGGCGCCGGCGGAACCGCCGCTGGCGGCGATGCGGTTTTTGTCGATCTTCCATTCGGCGGCTTTGCTGCGGACGAACTGGAGGGCGCGGGCGGCGTCTTCGAGGGGCCATTTGACGGGCGGGGTGATGCCTTCTAGGTGGGCCTGCCAGGAGTAGCGGTAGTTGATGGCGACGACGGAGATGCCGGCGGCGAGGCAGGGTTCGAGCAAGCCGATGCCGATTTTGTCACCGGAGACCCAGCCGCCGCCATGGATGTAGAACAGGACGGGAGTGTGTGTGGGGGAGTCGGCGCGGTAGAAGTCGAGGATTTGGCGCTCGTGGGTGCCGTAGGGGATGTCAGCGAGGGTGCGTGGGCGCTGGGGTTTGGGGGCGGGTTTTGGGGTGGGCGCTGGGGCTGGGGCGGGGGTTTGGGCTTGGAGCGCGAGGGTGAGGAGGGGGATGAGGAGGAGGGAGCGGATCATGGGAGGAGCGTGAGGGTGAGGCGGCGGAGGTCCATGACGGAGTGGCCGGGGATGTTGAGGGCGCGGAGGGTGAGGGGAGCTTGGCCGGAGGGGAGGGTGATTTTGCCGAGGGTGAGGGAGGCGAAGTCTTTCATGGTGCTTTCGCCATCGGGACGGGGGAGGGTGTCTTGATTGGTGTAGAGGGGCGGATCCCAGAAGGGGGTGACGAGGCCGGAGAGTTTGGCGTCTTTGAAGCTGAGTTCGATGTTGGAACCGGCGTCGGCTTCGGGGCAGGTGTAGTCGATGGTGACTTCATAGGTGCCGGGGGTTTTGACATCGAGGAGCCAGACGAGGCTGTCGTCTTTGGAGGTCCAGTTGACGAAATAGGAGCAGTTGGGGGCGTTGCTGCTGCGTTGGACGGTGCCGCGTGGTTCGCCGTCGCGAGCGGGGAGCATGGTGATGGGGAACTCGGGGTAGCCGACCGGGATGGGGCGGGGGTCGACAGCATTGCCGCCGCCGGTTTTTTTGCCGGGTTTGCCTTTGGCGGTTTTGGGGTCGCTGGAGGTGCCGAGGACTTCGGTTTTCCAATTGGCGACGGCTTGCTGGAGTTGGGCGGCGAGTTCGGGGGCTTTGTCGTTGACGGGGATGGTTTGGCCGGGGTCGTTGACCATGTCGTAGAGGTTGCCCTGGCTGTCGAGGCGATGGGTTTGGGTGCGGGCGGAGACGGCGGGGCCCCAGGTGGAGAAGAGGGTGCGAGCGGGCCAGTCGGTGGATTGATTTTTGAGGAGAGGGGTGAGGTCGCGACCGTCGAGGGGTTTGTCGCCGACGCGGGGGACGCTGGTGAGGGCGAGCAGGGTGGGGAGGAGGTCGATGGCGCCGGCGATTTGGGTGACGGTGCGGCCTTGGGGGAGTTGGGCGGGCCAGGAGATGTAGCAGACGGAGCGGATGCCGCCTTCGTCGGTCTGGCCTTTTTTGCCTTTCATGCCGCCAGTCCAGCGGTTGGTGTTGGGGCCGTTGTCGGAGAAGTAAACGACGATGGTGTTGTCGGAGAGGTTGTATTGTTTGAGGCGGTCGAGGACGCGGCCGACATTGCGGTCCTGGTTTTCCAGCATGGCGTAGGCGCAGCGGGTTTGTTCGGGGACTTCCTGGGCGGGTTGAGTGGCGGTTTGGGTGAGGGCTTTGTCTTTGAAGCGGGTCCAGTCGGACTCGGGGGCGGCCCAGGGGGAGTGGGGGGTGGTGAAGGGGATGTAGCAGAGGAAGGGCTTGTCTTTGCTGCGGTCGATGAAGTCGAGGGCGCGGTCGGTGCAGACGTCGACGATGTAGCCTTTGGTGCGGATCATTTTGCCGTTGTGTTCGAGGGGGGCGTCGAAGTATTCGCCCCAATGGCCGGAGGAGTGGCCGAAGTATTCGTCGAAGCCACGGGCCATGGGGTGGTAGGGCCATTGGGAGCCGTTGTGCCATTTGCCGAAGGCGCCGGTGGCGTAACCGGCGGCTTTGAGGGCGTCGGGAAGGGTTTTTTCATCGAGGTTGAGGCGTTCCTGGCCGGTGGAGACGCCTTTGACGCCGCCACGTGGGTGGTAGCGGCCGGTGAGGAATTCGGCGCGGGTGGGGGAGCAGACGGGGCAGACGAAGAAGCGGTCGAGGGAGACGCCGGATTGGGCGATGGAGTCGATGTTGGGGGTGGCGAGTTGGGTGTTGCCGGAGAATCTGTAGTCGCCCCAGCCGGCGTCGTCGGCGAGGAAGACGACGAGGTTGGGGGGGGCGGCTTGGAGGGTGGTGGTGAGGAGGAAGAGGGCGAGGAGGAGGCGCATGAAAGGATTAGAGTTGGGATTGGGGGATGTTGGGGATGGGGAGGGGGAAGGTGGGGTTGGGGGCGACTTCGCGGAGGAGGATGGCTTCGGCTTGTTTGATGAGGTCGGGGTGGGTGGAGGCGATGTCGGTGGCTTCGGCGGGGTCGGTATCGAGGTTGTAGACTTCCCAGGGGCCGGGGGTTTTGGTTTTGAGGTTTTGGCGGACGAGTTTCATGGGGCCGATGCGGACGGCGACTTGGCCTTTGTATTCGGGGAAGACCCAGAGCATGGGCTGGGAGCGGTCTTTGAGTGGGGTGCCGGTGGTGAGGGTGGGCCAGAGGCTTTCGCCATCGAGGTTTTCGGGTTTGGGGAGGCCGGTGGCGTCGCAGAGGGTGGGGAACCAGTCGGCGAAGTAGCCGGGGGAGTGGTTGACGGTGTTGGCGGGGATTTTGCCGGGGAGTTTGGCGATGGTGGGGACGCGGAGGCCGCCTTCGTAGACGCTGCCTTTGTAGCCTCGGAGGCCGGCAGTGCTGTTGAAGAAGGCGGGGTCGGCGCCGCCGATGTGGAAGTGGGTGGTGGCCGGGCCGGGGTGGGTGGTGCCGTTGTCGCTGGAGAAGATGACGAGGGTGCGGTCGGTGAGGCCTTGCTGCTCGAGTTTAGCGATGACACGGCCGACGTAGCTGTCGAGATCGCTGATCATGGCGGCGTAACCCGCGTGAGGTCTAGGGTGGGGGATGTAACCGGACTGGCCACGGTAGGGTTCGGTGTCCCAGTCGGCGGGGAATTGGTCGACGGAGGCTTTGGGGGGATGCATGGAGACGTGGGGTTCGATGAAGGCGAGGTAGAGGAAGAAGGGGTTCGATTTTTGGGCTTCGATGAAGGTTTCGGCTTCGTTGATCATGAGTGAGGGGGCGTAGGTTTGGCCGATCCAGTCTTCGAGTTTGACATCGCTGGTGACGGGTTTGGCATGGCCGGGGATGGGATTTTGGTTGAGGATGATTTTCTCGTTGTTGCGCCAGAGGTAGGGGGGGTAGTAGCTGTGGGCGACGGCTTGGCAGTTGTAGCCGAAGAAGAGGTCGAAGCCTTTTCGGTTGGGGTCGCCGGAGCTGCCGACGGGGCCGAGGCCCCATTTGCCGATGGCGGCGGTTTGGTAGCCGGCTTGTTTGAAGGCCATGGCGAGGGTGAAGGCTTTTTCGGAGAGGGGGTGCTGGCCTTCGGTGTAGCGGGCGGGGTCGACCTTTTCCATGGCGCGGTTGCCGCGGACTTCGGCGTGACCGAGGTGTTTGCCGGTCATGAGGACGCAGCGGGAGGGGGCGCAGACGGGGGCGCCGGAGTAGTGATGGGTGAAGCGGGTGCCGGAGGCGGCGAGGGCGTCGAGATGAGGGGTGGGGATTTTTTTCTGGCCGAAGGCGCCGACTTCGCCCCAGCCGAGGTCATCGGCGAGGATGAAGATGACGTTGGTTTTTTCCTCGGCGGGCAGGCTTTGGGAAAGCAGGGCGGCGGAGAGGAGGAGGGTGAGGAGTCGGGGCATGGTGGAGCCGAAGGGCAGGTTGGGGCAGTGGTAACAGTGTGGGAGGGGTGGACCTTTCGGGGGGAATGCGGATTGTGACGGGAAACAAGATGGAAAGGCGGTTGAGAAAGCGTTGAGTAGGACCATGCTGGGGGGCTTCGTCCACGGCAGCTTTCAACGCGTTCCTTCATTCATGTCGATCCCTTTTGTTCGTTACAAACACGCCCGGTTTTCGGCCCGGTTTCCGGAGCCTTATCGCTATTCGAAGTCACACTACTGGATGGCACCGGTCGAGGGTGAGGCGGGGGTTTGGCGGGTGGGGTTCACGAAGTTTGCGACTCGGATGCTGGGGGAGTTGGTGGATTGCGAGTGGAAGCCTGCCTTGGGAGGTCGCGTGGGAGTGGGGGATACGATTGGGTCGGTGGAGGGGTTCAAGGCGGCGTCCGATGTTTACTGTGTGATGGAGGGGCTGTTTCATGGGGGGAATCCGTATTTGCAGCAGGATGCGTGTGTGGTGCGGACGGATCCGTATGAGGTGGGGTGGTTGTATGCGGTGAAGGGGGAGCCAGAGGCGGAGAGTTTGGATGTGCATGGGTACATTGAGTATTTGGATGGGACGATTCGGCGGATGGCGGAGGAGGGGCATGGGGAGGAGGGGGGGGG
>CANETF010000070.1 GCA_947440575.1 Verrucomicrobiaceae bacterium | reverse complement strand
GAAGAGGAGGCCTTCGATGTCCTCGAGGAGGTGTTCGTCGATGCGGCCGACCATGCCGCAGTCGATGACACCGACGATGCCGCCGGGGAGGAGGAGGAGATTGCCGGGGTGGGGATCGGCGTGGTAGAAGCCGTCGCGGAAGACCATGTCGAGGTACATGCTGGCGCCGCGGCTGGCGAAGGTTTCGAGGTCTTCGCCGGAGGATTGCAGGGCAGCGGTGTCGGTGCCGGGGATGCCGTCGAGGCGGTCCATGGTGAGGACGCGGCGACTGCAGAGGTCGGGGAAGACTTGGGGAATGTGGACGAAGGGGTCGTTTTCGAAGTGTTCGGCGAAGCGTTCTAGGTTGGTGCGTTCGACGGTGAAGTCGAGTTCGCGGAGGAGGGATTTGCGGAACTGGCGGACGATGGCGACGGGCTGGTAGGGGCGGAGGACGGTGGAGTGCCGCTCCATGAGTTCGGCGAGGAGCTGGACGATTTCGAGATCGGTTTCGACCTGGCGGGCGACACCGGCGCGGAGGACTTTGACGACGACGCGGGTGCCGTTGTTGAGGGTGGCGCCGTGGACTTGGGCGATGGAGGCGGCGGCGAGGGGTTCGGCTTCGAAGGAGGCGAAGAGGGATTCGAGGTTGCTGCCGAGGTCTTCTTCGATGGTGGCGCGGGCGATGTCGGCGCTATCAGCGGGGACGTTGGACTGGAGTTCGGCGAGTTCTTCGGTTAGGTCGGGGCCGAGGAGGTCAGGGCGGGTGCTGAGCATTTGGCCCAGTTTGATGAAGGTGGTGCCGAGTTCGGTGAGCGCCATGCGGACGCGCTGAGGGGTGGTGAGGGAGCGCAGGGCCTGGCCGTCGGAACTGCGGAGTTTGTCGGCGATCCAGGGGAACTTGAGGTCGCCGAAGAGGTTGGAGAGGCCGTATTTGCCGAGGATGCCGGTGATTTCGGCCAGGCGTTTGGCGTGGCGTTCGAGGCGGTTGAGGGCATCCAGTTTCATTTGGGGTCAGGGTGGGGAACCGTGGATTTCCTGATGGAGGGTGGCGGCTTGCTGCTGCCAATTTTCCCGCGTAGCGCGGCCTTTGAGTTTGAGGGTCTGGTCGAGGGCGGCGAGTTCGGATTCGGAAAGGAGGGCAAGTTGGCGGAAGGTGTGGATGCCTGCGGTGTGGAGTTTGGTGCGCATGACGCTGCCGACGCCACGGAGTTTGGTGAGGTCGTCGGGTGTGATGGGGGAGGTGGCTGGAGGCGGGGTGGTGGCGGCTTCGCGGAAGGCTTGGAATTCGGCTTCGACGGAGAGTTTGGCATCGCGGAGGCGGAGGAGTTCGCGTTCGAGAGCGAGTTGGTGGGACTGGGCTTCGTTGAGTTCGGCGGCGAGCGCGGCGATGTCGGCGTCGGGTGGAGGTGACAAAGGGGCGGGTTGCCGGCGGAGGGCGGCGTCGCGTTCTTCGCGGGCGAGTTTGGCGGCGAGGGCTTCGTCATCGAGACGGGATTCGAGGACGAGGGTTTGGATTTTCGAACGTTTGGCGCGCCAACGCCAGCCGAGGGTGAAGAAGGTGGCGGCTGCGAGGGTGAGCAGCAGCAGCATTTCGGAGATCAGCCAAAGGAGTCCGCTCATGGTTTGTTGCCGGGTTGTTCCTTGGCACGGGATGGGGGTTCGGGAAAGCTCAAACCGAGGGATCGAATTTCTTCGAGGGCGGGAGCGAAGGCGGTGGCGAGGGTTTGAGGGGGGAGGTCGTGCAGGGTTTGATCGATGGGGAGCGAGGCGAGGGCGGCGACATCGGTGGGGGAGAGGGTTTGCCAGGGTTTGCCGGGGAGAGCGACGGCGAAGAGGAGGGGGTCGGACTTGCGAACGGGGATGGTTTGGGTGGTGTGCTGGACGGATTCGGAGGTGAGGGTGGAGCCGGAGACGGTGATTTGATCGTCGATGGTGTAGCCGGAGGGGTAGGCGCGTTTGAGGGCGGCGAGGATTTGGGTGTGGAGGGCTTGTTCGGCGAGGCGGCCGCTGATCATGATGCGATCCTGGTAGACGGCGAGGGTGAGGAAGGCGGGTTGAGGCGGGGTGGGGAGGAGGGGGATGCCGGCGTTGGAGCCCTGGAGCCAGTCGATGACGAGAGCGGAGTCTTCGGAGAGGGATTTGGGATCGAGGCCTGGGGGGAGGAGGGAGGACCAAGGTTGGGCGGTGCGGGCGACTTCCCAATCGAGGGGAGTCCAGGGTTTGCCGGGGAGGCCGAGGGCGAAGGCTTTGTCGTCGGTGTCGGAGAGGGTTTCGGAAGGGTTGAAAGAGCCGAGGCCGGGTTCGGGGCGGCGGGTGCCGTTGGCGCGGAGGTCGTCGAGGAGGCGGGCCTCGGGGAGGGCGGCCATGATGGAGGCGATGACGGCGCGTTTGGCGTCGATGTCGAAGACTTCACCTCGGAGGAGGACCTGGTTGCCGCGTTTGCCGAGGAAGACGTGGGCGGGAGGGAGGTTGCGCAGGCGTTCCTGTTCGATTTCCCAGTCGGTTTCTTTTTGGAGGTGGGAGAGGACGGCGTCGTAATGAGAGAGGAGGCGGTCTTGCCATTCGTTGGAGCTGATGTCGAGGGCGTGGAGAGGGGGTGGGATGGGGTTGGGAGAGGAGGTGGAGGCTTGCAGGGGGAGGTCGGTCCAGGTGCGGCCGATTTGGGCGGCGAAGAGGCGGGCGGACCGTCGGCCACGGGCTTCGGGGGCGGGAAGGGAGCGGACGGTGGCGAGCCAGGCGGAAGATTCGTCGAAGCGTCGGGGGTCGACTTGGATGGAGAAATGGATTTTGCCGCGCCAGGTGGGCCAGCGACTGCGGAGGGATTGTTCGAGGGTGTCGCGTTCCTGGGGGGTGGCGCAGGTGCCGATGATGTGGGCATCGAATCCCTGGACGGCGGCGACGAGCCAGCCGGACTGGAGGGGTTTGACTTCGAGGGAGGAGGTTGCGTTGACTTTGGTGACAGGATTGAAGGGATTGCCGGGAGTGCGGAGGTCGTGGTTGAGGGCGTGGATGAGGCGGAGGCCGTCTTGCTGGTGACGGACTGCTCCGGTGAGGAGGGCGCGCTGGCCGTCGAAGGAGAGGCTGACGCGATCGAAGCGGGCGCCGCCGGCTTGATGGTCGAGGGCTTGGATTTTGGCAGTGGCGGCCTGGGTGAGTTTGGCTTGGAGGCGCGGGGCAAGGCCGAAGGTGGCCAGGGCTGCAAAAAGCAGCAGGCAGGCTCCGGCGATCAGCCACTCACGACGCGTCAACAGTCCATTCATGCACCTAACTGCAGGTAGGTTAGCGTGAGAGTAGGCTTCTGCCTACCAAGAAAGGCTAAACTTTTGCGACGATGACTTCGATTTCGACGAGGGCAGCGAGGGGTAGGGCGGCGACTTGGACGGTGGAGCGGGCGGGTTTGTGGTCACCAAAAGCGGCGGCGTAGAGGGCATTGACCTTGGGAAAGTCGGCCATGTCGGTGAGGAAGACGGTGGCTTTGATGACATCATTCAGGGAGCGATCCTGGGAGGCGAGGAGGGCGGAGATGTTGGCGAGGACCTGCTGGGTTTGGCCTTCGACATCCTGGGCTTCGATCTTGCCGGAAGCGGGATTGATGGGGATCTGGCCGGAGCAGAAAATGAAGGGGCCGGATTCGACGGCTTGGGAATAGGGACCGACGGCGGAGGGGACGGAGGGAGCGTTGTTGATGAGGCGCATGGTGGAAGGATTAGAAACGTGCAGGGTGGGCGCGTCAAGGTGGGCTGGGAGAGGTTTTTTTTGGGGATGACCCGGGGCCGCCTTTTGAGGCCCTTGCGGGAGGACGGGTCAACTGAAGCGACCGGAGATGTAGGCTTCGGTTTGTATTTGAGACGGCTGGGTGAAGAGGGAGAGTGTCTCATCGTATTCGATGAGTTTTCCGAGATAGAAGAAGGCGGTGAGGTCGGCGACGCGTCGGGCCTGTTCCATGTTGTGAGTGACGATGACGATGGTGAACTCGTCTTTGAGTTGGGTCATCAACTCTTCGATTTTGAGGGTGGCGATGGGATCGAGGGCGGCGCAGGGTTCGTCCATGAGGAGGACTTGCGGGCGATTGGCGATGGCACGGGCGATGCAGAGGCGTTGCTGTTGGCCGCCGGAGAGACCGAAGGCGCTTTCGTGGAGTTTGTCTTTCACTTCATCCCAGAGGGCGGCCTGGCGGAGGCTTTTTTCGACGACCTCGTCGAGTTGACGTCGGTCGTTACGGCCGGCGACGCGGAGGGAGAAGATGACGTTTTCGTAGATGGACTTGGGGAAGGGATTGTACTTTTGGAAGACCATGCCGACGCGTTTGCGGAGGGAGATGACTTCGACCTTGGGATCGTAGAGGCTGGTGCCGTCGAGACGGATATCGCCACGATGGCGGATGCCGTCGACGAGGTCGTTCATGCGATTGAGGTTGCGCAGGAGTGTGGTTTTGCCGCAACCGGAGGGGCCGATGAGGGCGGTAATGTGGTTTTCGGGAAAGGCGAGGTGGATGTCGTGAAGGACCTGCTTGGGTCCATACCAGAAGTCGAAGTGGTCCACTTCGATGAAGGGACGCGCTGAGTTCTGGAGATGGAGGGGGAGGGGGGGCATGGGGGAGTGATCAGTAATCAGTGGTCAGTTGTCAGGGGCTAGTTTTTGGGGGTTAGAAGGCGCTGGCTTGGAGTTTGCGGCGGAGGTGGGAGCGGATTTGGATGGCGGTGAGATTGAGGACGACGACGAGGAAAATGAGGAGGAGGGTGGTGGCGAAGACCATGGGTTTGGCGGCTTCGGAGTCCGGGGATTGGAAGCCGAGGTCGAAGATGTGGAAGCCGAGGTGCATGAATTTGCGTTCGGCGTGGATGAAGGGAGCGATGCCGTCGAGGGGGAGAGAGGGGGCGAGTTTGACGACGCCGGTGATCATGAGCGGGGCCACTTCGCCGGCGCCGCGAGCCATGGCGAGGATGATGCCGGTCATGACGCCGGGGAGGGCGCCGGGGAGGGCGATGCGCTGGATCATTTGCCACTTGGAGGCGCCGCAGGCGAGGGCGGCTTCGCGGACGCCGCGAGGCACGGCGGAGAGGGCTTCTTCGGTGGCAACGATGACGACGGGAAGGGTCATCAGAGAGAGGGTGATGGAGGCCCAGAGAATGCCACCGGTGCCGAAGGTGGGGGAGGGCAATTTGTCTGAGAAGAAGCCGTGGAAGTAGGGGCACTTGGCGAGGGTCAACAGGGTCAGAAGGGCGGTGGTGATCCAGAGGGAGTTTTCGGCGAAGGAGCGTGCTTTGGATTTGGGCTGGAGAGCCTGGGTCGGTGAGTACTTGAGGGTGAGCAAGAGGGCGAGGACGAGGGAAATGACCGCGCCGAGTGAAGCGAGAAACCACCAGCGTTCCGGAAGAGGATAGGCGGGGCCATGGTCGATGTAGCCACCGACGCCGTAGACGAAGAAACCGAGACCAAAGACCCCGAAGACGATGGAGGGAACGCCGGCGAGGTTGTTGACGCAAATGCGGATGGATTGCAGCATGATGCCGGGTTTGGCGTATTCGTGGAGGTAGATGGCGGCGATGATGCCGAGAGGGGTCACGAGCGCGGCCATGAGCAGGGTCATGACAAAGGTGCCGAAGATGGCGGGAAAGATGCCGCCTTCGGTGTTGGCTTCGCGGGGTTCCTCAGTGAGGAAGGCGATGGCGTGGTGGAGGAAGATTTTGAAGCGGCCGCCGAGGGTGAGTTGGTTGGGCTGGTAGAAGTGAATGATCTCGGCGACGGCCTGATTGCGCTCTTCGCCACTGGCGAGGCGGTAGACGAGTTTCTCGACTTTTTGGCGGTCGCGCAGGGTGGCGGCTTGGGTGGCGAGGGTGGCGTATTCGCTGCGGAGTTGGGCGAGTTCTTGTTCGAGAGGGGCTCGATCTTCGGCGGTGGAATCGGCTTTACGCAGGCGGATTTCGAGTTTGTCGATGCGGGCGTTGACGGCGCCGATTTCGTGTTTTTCGAGAGTGGTGATTTCGGTGCGACGAGCGTTGCCTTCCTTCACGAGACGATGCAGTTCGGGGAAGAAGGTTGGATCGCTAGCGAGCAGAGACTGGGTGGGGCTGAATTCGAGCCGGACAGGGGTGAAGATGGCTTTGCCGTATTCGCTGCGTTCGGCGACGATGTAGTCAGCGGGGAGAGAGGTGGAGGCGAGGCTGGATTGATCGAGGAAGCGGAAAGCGAGGCCGTAGGCGTCGCGGTTGCCGGTGAAAACTTGAATTTCTTCGATGGCTTGACCGGTGGCAGCGGAGCGGCGGGTTTGATTTTTGGTGATGATGCCGGCGATTTTTTCGGGGGCGCCGTCTTTTTGGGAGGTGAGGGTGAATTCGCTGACGGGCTGAGGCCAGAAGACGGAAAGGCCATTCCAAGTGATGAGCAGCAGGAGGCCGATGACCATGAAGAGACCGACGCTGAGGCCGGTCGCCGTCAGCCAGACTTTGATCTCACCTTTGGAGGAGAGCAGAGCGGCGGACGAAGGGGGATTCGAATGGGCGTCGGACATCAGACGATTTTGAATTTTTCACGCAACCGCTGGCGGAGGAGTTCGGCGGCGGTGTTGAGGACGAAGGTCATCAAGAAGAGGGCGAAGGCACCGAGGAAGAGGGTGCGGTAGTGGGTGGAGCCTTGGGCGGCTTCGGGGAGTTCGACGGCGATGTTGGCGGAGAGGGTGCGCATGCCGCTGAAGATGTTCCAGTGATCGGCGAGGGGGAAGAGGCCCCCGCCGAGTCCAGGGTCGCCAAAGAGGAGGCGTCCGGCGGCATCGACGACCGGGGTATTGCCGGTGGCCATGACGACGATCATGGTTTCGCCAACGGCGCGGCCGAGGCCGATCATGAGGGCGGAGAAGATGCCTGCGGAGGCGATGGGGAGGACGACGGTGCGGACGACCTGCCAGCGGGAGGCGCCGAGGGCTTCGGCGGCGCTGGTGAGGGCGGGCGGGACATTGGAGAGAGCGTCTTCAGCGATGGTGAAGATGACGGGGATCACAGCGAAGCCCATCATGAAGCCGACGACGAGGCAGTTGCGTTGATCGTAGGGGAGGCCGGTGAATTGCGGCCACCAGAGGCGGAAGTCGGCGATTTGAGAGCCATCGGGGAGGTTGGCGACGAAGAGGAGGGATTCGAGGGCGGGGCCGGAGAGCCAGGCGAGGTAGCCGAGGGCGGCCATGAGGGGGGCGAGGAGCCAGAATTCGGCACCGCGGGGGAGGCGGTTGCGTTGGTGGAGGGGGACACGGATCCAGATGGATCCGGCGATCATGGCAGAGAGGGGGATGGAAAGGACGAGCAGGAGGATGGAAGGGACTTTGGTTTCGATCAGGGGGGCGAGCCAAAGGGCGGCGAGGAAGCCGAGAACAACGGAGGGGAGGGAGGCCATGATTTCCATGGCGGGTTTGACGATGCGTTTGACGGAGGCGCTGAGGAACTGGCTGGTGTAGATGGCGGCGAGGAGGGCGATGGGGACCGCGAAGAGCATGGCGTAGAGGGTGCCTTTGATGGAGCCGATGATGAGCGGGACGAGGGAGAGTTTGGGTTCGAAGTCGTCGGTACCGCCGGTGGATTGCCACTCCCATTTGGGCTCGCTGTAGCCTTCGTACCAGATTTTGCCGAAGAAGGTTCGCCAGCCGGCCTCGGGGTGGGGATCGTGGACGGTGTTGAGGTGGAGGGTGCCGTTGGAGTCGACGATGCCAAGGTGCTCGGCTTTGGCGTCGAGGCAGAGGCTGCGGACGGTGTAGGGGAGTTCGAGGATGGAGCGGACGGTGCCGGTGGTGGCGTAGCAGAGGGCGCATTGGGTGTCGCCAGCGACGACGAAGGATTTGTTGCGGCGGCTGGCGACGAAATGGCGGATGGGGGTGTCGAGGGGTTTGAGGCGCTGGGTTTCGGCGAAGAGGCGGCGATCGCTGCCTGGGGGGACGTTGAGGCTGAGGATGCGGACGTTGCCTTTGGAGTCACCGAGGACGAGTGAGACGTCGCCGTAGAGGAAGTCCATGACGGTGATGTCGGTGTCGATATCGGCGAAGGGCTTGATTTGCTGGCGAACTTCCCAGCCTGAAGGGGCGCGGAAGAGGTAAAGGAGTTCGTTGGTTTGGGTTTGGACGACGATGGCGTCGGCGGTGCCAGGGAGGAGGACGCGGATGGGGCGGGCGCCTGCGAGGAGGGGAGTGAGGTCTTCTGGTGGAGTGGCTTCGAGTTTACCGGCGCCCATGAGGCCCTTTTTTTGACGTTGGCCGACGACGAGCAATTTGGGCCCTTCGGGAGCATTGACGATGGCGCCGAAGAGTTTGCGTTCGCCTTGGCTGGCGTAGTCGAGGGATTCGACGGGGGCGGGGTTGTTGAGGGTAAGCCAGGGGGCGAGTTTGAGGCTGCCGGTGACGGAGCGTGGTGCTGTAGGGGAGGATTGCTTGGCGGTGAAGCTGATGTCAACGAAGCCGACACGGCCGTCTTGGGTGCCGAGGAGGATGCGGTCGTTGAGGCGATCCTGACGCCAGAAGGTGATTTGGGTGCCGGGTTCCAGGCCCAGGGGTTGGGAGAGGTTTGAGGAGGCGGAGTGGAAGTGGAGATCGGCCGAGCCGTCGTAGGAGTAGGGGAGTTCGGAACGTTCGTCGAGACCGACCAGGGTGGTGCCGGAGGTAGCGAGGGGCAACTCGCGGAGAGGGGTGAGGGTGGGGCTTTGGAACAGAGGCCAGATGACGCTACCGATGAAGACAAAGATGCCGAAGACGGCGGCGATGATGCCGATGCCACCGACGAGGATGACATAGGTCATGAAGCGGTCGAGTCGGAGAACGCCTTTACTGACGGTAAAGCGTTCGGGCACGGGAGAGGGACTCCTGGGGGGAGCTGCTGGGTCGCGAAGGGGATCGGGCGATTCGGCGGACTGCATAGGCAGCATGGATAACGGACAATGCATTCACACCAGAGGCGTGGCCCGTCAAGGAGTTCGCTACGTCAAATGTGCTGGACTGGGCCTTAAGTGACAGGTCTGACACAATTGGCCGCACAATCAGGGGGCGAGGCTTGCACTTACCTCAGCGGCGAGTTCCGCCGGCAGGGGGTAGTAACCGTCTTTGACGACAATTTCCTGGCCTTGCTTGGAGATGATGAACTTGAGGAACTCGGAGGTGGTGGCGTTGAGAGGTTTGCCGGGGCCTTTGTTGATGTAGATGTAGAGGAAGCGGGCGAGCGGGTAGCTGCCGTCGATACAATTTTCGTAGCTGGGTTCAGCGTATTCGGTGCCTTCGGCGGCGATGGGGAGGGTGCGGACGCCGGAGGTGATGTAACCGATACCGGAGTAGCCGAGGCCGAATTCGTCGGCGGAAACGCCTTGAACGACTGCGGAAGAGCCGGGTTGTTCTTTGACCGAGGCTTTAAAGTCGCCCTTACCGAGGGCGGCTTCCTTGAAGAAGCCGTAGGTGCCGGAAGCGCTGTTGCGGCCGTAGAGGGAGATGGCGCGGCCATTCCAGGCGGGCAGTCCGGCTTGTCCCCAGTCGGCAAGATCAGCCGGGGCGCCGAGTTTGCGGGTGGAAGAGAAGATGGCGTCGACTTGGGCGAGGTTGAGGCCTTTGAGGGTGTTGTCTTTGTGGGCGAAGACGGCGAGGGCGTCGACGGCGACGCGGATGGCGGTAGGTTTGTAGCCGAACTTGGATTCAAAGGCGTCGATTTCCTCTTGTTTCATTTCGCGGCTCATGGGGCCGAGTTGGGCGGTGCCTTCGATGAGGGCGGGAGGGGCGGTGGCGGAGCCTTTGCCTTCGATTTGAATGCTGACGTTGGGGTATTTGGCGCGGAAACCCTCTGCCCAGAAGGTCATGAGGTTGTTGAGGGTATCGGAGCCGATGGAAATGAGGCTGCCGGAGACGCCGCCGGTGGTTTGGTATTCGGGAAGGGCGGGATCCACCTCGGTAGCGGAGAAGGTGGTGGAAGCGAGGGAGGCGGCGACGAGGCCAATGAGGTGGGAGAGACGAACGCTAGTGATCATAAAGGTTGGGGAAGATGAATAGGGCATGGATCGGGAGGGCTGCAAGGCGAGGTGTGGTTTGACGACAAAAAAGTGGGAGAGGGTAGGGAAGGCTTTGATTGAGTGTGTTGGAAAGGAATGCGGAGATTTCGTCACGCCAAGGGGCGTGGAAGATCAGTCGTGGTGGAAGAAATGGCCATTCTGCATTTGATTCATGGGGAAAGGACCGCCTGAGTGAGGGCCGAAGAAGAATCGGACCATGGTGCTGGCGGTCCAGACGTCTTCGCCGCCCATGGTGGCGTATTCGAGGCCGGTCATGAGTTTGAGGCGGTGTTTGGCGATGTGGTAGTTGAGGCCGATGTAGGCAGCTTGATAGAGGTCGCCGGAAGAGAGGCCGGCGGGGCGTTCGTAACGGAGTTGCGGATTGAGGCCTTTGGGATTGTTGGAGCCGGCGAGTTGGTAGCGGCCAGCGATTTGGAGGTTGTCGGTGATGAAGTAGCTAGGTTGAAAGTTGAGGGCGACGGCGTCACCGTTTTCGCTGCCGAGGCCGGCGGTGACTTCGGTCACGAGGGCTCCGGAGCCTTTGGTTAGAATGAGGGCGGCGGCGATGCCATTGTCGAAACGATTGAGGTTGGTGGCGTTGTCGTTGGCGTCGCTATGGAGGTAACTGAAATAAAGGTTGGCGGTGTCGGTGCCGAGGGATTTGCCGAGATCGTAATAGCCGGCGGCGAGGAAGGAGTAGCCGGAATTGAAATCGGTGAAAGCTTCGCCCATGTCAGTGCCGGTCGCATTGGAGAAGAGGCCGGTGTAGTAAGTGAGTTTGTCGATGCGACCGAGGAGGGTGATGGCGGGGGTATAGTCTGCGCCGAACATGTTGGTCATCATGCTGCGCTCAAGGTAGTTGATGTAGCGGCTGGAGACGTTTCGGTCGTGGGTGAAGCGGTGCTTTTGCTGCCCGATGGTGAGGGTAACTTGTTCGCTGAAGGCCCACTGGACCCAGAGTTCGGTGAAGCCGTTGTAGAAGGGTTCGAAGTCGCTGCCGCTAACCATTTGGGCGTGGAGGCTGAGTTTTTCGAAGAGGCGGGCCTGGAAGCCGACGCGGTGGCGGCGGGTTTCGAAGGCTTCGTTCTGGCCGGCGGAGCCGTCGGACCAGTGGTATTGGCCGTGGTAACGGCCGAGGAGCCAAAACTCCTGGAGGATGGGGTTGGAGTCGCTTTGGTAAAGGCGACCGAGGTTTTCCCATTTTTCGCCGAGGGAGGTGGGGGTGGCGAGGGTGGGTGAGATGATTTCTGACGTTTTGGGTGGGGTTGACTCGCCCGCAGAGAGCGGGGTGGTGCCGATGATAAGGACGGCGAGAAGGTGTGCGCCGAGTTGGCGGAATAGGCGAGTTACGGCAGGTGGTTGGTCTGGCATGAGGAACCGATTTTGGCAGTGAGCTAGAGGTCAGTGGCTGGTCTGCTGTGTCATTTGAGACATGGAAAGAGTCACCTTTCGCTTCAATCGACGCCTGAGATGGTGGAAGATGCTTCGAGATTCATACCCTGGGACGGGATTAGAGTCGATGCGGTATGAGGATTCAAGGTCATTGTTCGGCATTTGTTTATTTTCGCTTTGAGGCAGACTATCGGTGTGAAGTGGGATCTGGGTTCTGATTTTCGGAGATTGTGAGGCGTGAGAGAGAGGAAAATTTTTGGGTTTTGGGGCGGGGTGTGATGCGGTGATTGCGGTGGTTTGTGTGTGAATTGCGCAAAGGTTTGAGGGAGGGGGCGACTAGGGGATTGGAGGTGATAAAATGGGTGACGGTTCGGCATTTTTCTGATATCGTCCGATATTAATTCGTCAGAATTAGCATCTCAGAGAACTCACCTAACCCACACCCATTTATGAAACCGATTCGTTCCCGTCTTTTTGCCCTGACTTTGGGATTGTCTGTGCCGCTTGTGACTCAACCAGAGGCCTTTGCTCTTCCGGCGGTTGCTGATTTGGATGAGGATGGATTGGGTAATGACGTTGATCCTGACATCGATAATGATGGGTTGCCAAACGGGTTGGACCGGAATGTGGATGGTGGGGTGGCGAGATCGGGTCGGAAGGTGGGGACTTATGTGGGGGACCGGTTGAACAATGACAGTGCGCTGGAGTTGGACATCGATGATGATGGGCTGCTCGATGATGCGCTTACCGAGGATGACATGGATGGGGATGGATTTGATGACGATAGTACGATTGAGACGGACATTGATGGAGATGGTCGTCTGGATGATTCGGCTGCGGAGAGGGATATGGATGGGGACGGGAAGCTGGATGACAGTCCGCTGGAGGATGACATCGATGGGGATGGTGTGAACGATGACGATGTGTTGGAGCTTGACGAGGACGGCGACGGCTTGCCGGATGATCACCCGTCTGAGACGGACATTGATGGGGATGGGCGGAAGGATGATTCGGCTGCTGAGCGGGATATCGATGGAGATGGAAAGAATGATGATGATTCGACCGAGGATGACATTGATGGAGATGGTTTGGACGACGATGACTCGGTTGAAGATGATATCGACGGAGACGGACGGGATGACGATTTGGTCACGGAACTGGATATCGATGGGGATGGGCGTGCGGATGACAATTCGTCTGAGTCCGACATTGATGGTGACGGTTTGAATGATGACAACTCATTGGAGGATGACATCGATGGCGACGGTGATGACGATGACTCTTCGGATGAGGATGACATTGATGGGGACGGGCGGGATGATGATAGTTCGACGGAGACGGACATCGATGGAGACGGCAAGACGGATGACAATCCTTCTGAGTCGGACATTGACGGAGACGGAGATGATGATGATTCGATGGATGAAGACGATATCGACGGGGACGGGGATGATGATGGCTCGTTGGACGAGGATGACATCGACGGGGACGGGCGTGGTGATGATGCGGTGACGGAGTTGGATATCGATGGAGACGGGAAGCTGGATGATAATTCGTCTGAGGATGACATTGATGGCGATGGTCTGGATGACGACGACGTGAACGAGGACGACATTGACGGGGATGGTCGCGGCAATGGTGACGCGGACGAGGACGATGTGGATGGCGATGGCAAGCGCCGGGGTCGGGACAAGGATGATGATGGGGATGACAACGACAATGATGACGATGATGATGACGACAATGATGGCGAGGATGATGCCAACGACGACGATGACGACGATGGTCCAGGGATGCCCGCTGCCCAAGTGGGTGACGGGAATGCGCCGGCGGCCTTGACGGGTCTGGCTTATCTGGTGAGCGAGAACGGAACGCAACTGCCTGAGCGGTTGACGTTTTTGACGGCGACGACGGGTCGGGAAACGGATCCGACGGACGTTGATCCCTTCACTTACACCTATACTCCCGGGACAACGACCGCGACGCTGCGTGTGCAGTTCAAGTTGGACAAGTGGGACGATTACACGCTGAATTTTGCGGCGGGGACGTTTGTGCGGACTGAGACGGATAAGAACAAGGTGAAGGACACGGACAACGGTACCTTTGCGCTGCCAACGCCTTGATTGGCTTGATTTGTGATGTTTGATGAGGCGAACCGCAGGGAGATTCCTGCGGTTCGTTTGTTGAAGCCATGAGCCATCGTCTTGTCATCTCTGTGCTGGTGGGGTTGCTCGTTGTGAGCAACGTGGGATGGTGGTGGGGGACGAGGGATGGGGCGGTGACTGGTCTGGGGGTGGAGGTGGAGCGGGTGGCGGTGGACGGGGAGACGCGGGTGGTGGCGAAGGTGCCTGAGCGGGGGATGGATGACATTTTGTCTGATTTGAATGTGGAGCGGCGGCGGGGGGATTTGATGCGGTTGGCGGGGGCGATGGGGGCGAGTGATCCGCGCTGGGCGTGGGCGCAATTGAAGACGATCACGGGGAAGGCGGATCGGCAAGGGTATGTGAAGGCGCTGTTGGCGACCTGGGCGCAGAGTGATCCGCAGGGGGCGTTGAAGGCTTGCGGGGAGTTGCCACCGGGGGAGTTGCGGGCGACGGCGTTTGCGGCGGCGACTGGGATTTGGGCGGAGAAGGCGCCTGCGGAGGCGGCGGCTTGGGTAGCGGCGGAGTTGAGTGGGAGTGCGCGGGCGACTTCGGTATCGGCGGTGGCGGCGGCGTGGTCGAAGAAGGACCCGGTGGCGGCTGCGGAGTGGGCGTTAAAGCATGCGGGATCCCCGGTGGGGCAAGTGGCGATTGGGGAGGTGATGTCTTATTGGGCGAACACGGATCCGCACAAGGGGGCGGCTTGGGCTGATTCGTTAGCTGATGGGAGTTTCCGGGAGGCGGCGTTGGGGTCGATGCTCGTTGAGTGGGCGGATCAGTATCCGGCGGAGGCGGCGGCCTGGTTGGATGAGCATCCGCGGAGTGGGGCGATGGCGGCGACGGTGGCTGCGGTTTGGGCGGAGGTGGATCCGAAGGCGGCGGCGGAGTGGGCTATGAAGGGGCAGGATGGGCTGGCGGGGTTGGGGACTGTGGTGGGAGCGTGGGCGGGGTCGGCGCCGGAGGAAGCTTTGGGATGGCTTGCGACGCTGCCGGATGCGGGGCTGAGGAGTGAGTTGACATCGCGGGCGCTGGGGGTGTGGGCGGCGGATGATCCGGGGAAGGCGCTGCAATACACGGCGAAGCTGACGCAACCGGGGGAGCGGGGGGCGGCTGAGGAGGCAATTTTTGGGATTTGGTCGAACTCGTCGCCGGAAGGGTTGGCCCGGTGGATTGAGCAGAACCGGCATTTGGCGTCGGCGGACGGGGCGAGGCAGCATTTGGCGACGGCGTGGGCGGAGAGTCAGCCGGTGAATGCGATGGCGGCGGCGGGGGGGATTCAGAATGCGGATTTGCGGCGGGAGACGCTGGAGATGGTGATTCGGGATTGGAACGAGAAGGATCCGGCTTCGGTGGGGGTGTATTTGAAGAAGAATCCGGGGATGGCGGGGCTGTTGGAGCAGCCGCAGTGAAGGGTGAGGCCTTGGGGGATGCGGAATGTTGAACTTTGAACGTCGAACTTTGAACGTTGAGAGGGGACGGGGCACCTCACAGAGGTGGCCTACAGGGGGGCGTTGGGGGTGGGGAGAGGGGGGCGGTAGAGGGCTTTTAGGGAGGGGGTGATGCGGGCTAGGAGGGATTTGATGTCGTCGAGGGCGATGTACATGAGGGGGACGAGGAAGAGGGTGATGAGGGTGGCGAAGAGGGAGCCGTAGCCCATGGCGACGGAGACGGGGGTGAGGAACTGGGCGTGGGTGCTTTGGGCGCCGGAGCTGAAGAAGAAGGGAAACAGGTTGGCGAGCCAGGTGCCGCTGAAGATGAGGGGGACGAGGCCGAAGAAGGTCGTTATCTGAGTGAGGAAGATGGCGCGGAAGCGGTTTCGGCCGCCCTGCTGGACGGCTTCGCGGAGGGGCATGCCGTCGGCTTTGAGGGTGTTGATCTCGTCAACGAGGACGAGGGTGTCATTGACGACGACGCCGCAGACGCCGAGGATGCCGAACATGGACATGATGCTGACGGGGAGGCCGTGGAAGAGGTGGCCGAGGACGGCGCCGACGATGCCAAAGGGGAGGACAAGGAGGACGATGAGGGGCTGGGTGTAACTGCGGAAGGGGATGGCCATGAGGGCGTACATGGCGCCGAGGATGATGAGGAGGGAGATGAGCATCTGGCTGCTGCTTTCCTTTTGCTGGCGGGCTTCGCCTTCGAAGCTCCATTTGATGTGGCCGTGGCTGGCGAGGAGGTTGTCGAGGTAGCCAGCGAGTTCGAGGCGGAAGGCGTCGATGTCGGTGGAGCCTTTGTCGAGGTCGGCGGTGATGTTGAGGGCGCGGCGGCCGTCGACGCGTTTGATGCTGGTGAAGCTTTTGGTGACGGAGGCTTCGGCGACACGGCCGAGGGGGATCTCGAGGCCGGTAGTGGTGCGGACGCGCATGGTGTCGAGGGTGGCGAGGTTTTTGCGCTGGTCCTTGGCGAGTTTGAGCATGACTTTGACTTCGTTGCGGCCGCGCTGGATGCGCTGGACTTCATCGCCATAGAAGGACTGGCGGACCTGGCGGGCGAGGTCGTTGACGGTGACGCCGAACTGGCGGGCTTCGGGTTTGAGGCGGAGCTGGATTTCGTTGCGACCGGCGTCGAGGGAGTCGTTGATGTCGAATAGGGCGGGGTATTTGGCGAGCTGGGCTTTGATTTGCTCGGAGACGGCGAGGAGTTCTTTGGGGTCGGTGCCGGTGAGTTGGATGTCAATGGGGTCGCCGCCGCGCATGATTTCGGCGCGGAAGGTGATTTCCTCGGCGCCGACGATGGGGCCGATGAGTTCGCGCCATTCGTTGGAGATGGCGACGGTGTTGACGTCGAGGGTGCGTTCTTCGGGGCCGAAGGTTTCCATGATGACGCCGCCGATGTGGGTGCCGGTGCTGTTGCGCATGCCGCGGCCGCTGGACATGGTGGTGCCGGTGGAGGAGACGATGTGTTTGATGACGGAGTTGCCGTTGGCGTCAGAGTATTTGCGCTGGATGTCGAGGGCGATGTCGTAGATGCGCTCGATTTGGGCGTCGGTGATTTCGTGGGGGGTGCCGTCGAGCATGGAGAGGCGGCATTCGATGCGCTCGCTGGGGACGCGGGGGAAGTAGGCGGTCTGGATGTGGCCGCCGGCGTAGAGGCCGCCGAGGATGAGGAGGCTGCCGAACATGAGGGCGAGCATGGTGTAGCAGTGCTGGGTGCAGAAGCGGATGGAGGGGCGGTAGAGGGTGTCGATGACCCACTGGAGGCTGCGGCCGGAGGTGCGATGGATGGGGGCGAGGAGGTCGCCGACGCGGCCGAGGAAGGGGTGGGCGAGGTGGCTGGGGAGGATCAGCTTTGTTTCCAGGAGAGCGATCATCATGACGGTGATGAAGACGATGGCGATGGGTTTGAACATGCTGCCCCAGTCGGAGGAGTCCATGGCCATGGGGAGGAAGGCGACGACGGTGGTGAGGACGCCGAAGGTGATGGGGACGGCCATGCGGCGGGTGCCGGTGATGGCGGCCTCGAGGGGGCTCATGCCTTCGCGTCTGAGGTCGTCGCAATGCTCACTGATGACGATGGCGTCATCGACGACGATGCCGAGGACGAGGATGAAGCCCATCAAGGAGGAGAGGTTGATGGTGATGTTCATGTAGGGCATGAGG
The DNA here is from genome assembly GCA_947440575.1 of Verrucomicrobiaceae bacterium. Lineage (GTDB taxonomy): Bacteria > Verrucomicrobiota > Verrucomicrobiia > Verrucomicrobiales > Verrucomicrobiaceae > JAGRPD01. Next base: position 1,243 of record CANETF010000070.1, on the reverse strand, counting down.
GCGAAGGCGCCGAGGAAGCTCATGACCATGCCGACGGCGATCCAGATGACGGCTTCGAGGCGGAGGAAGAGGCCGACGCAGATGAAGACGAGGATGAGGCTGGAGGTGGCGTTTTGGCGGAGGAGGTCGATGCGGCCTTTGACGATTTTGGAGCGGTCGTTCCAGTAGTCGAGTTGGACGCCTTCGGGGAGGCGTTTGTTGGTGGAGTTGATGTATTCTTTGACGCGGTCGCCAATGGTGATGGCGTTTTGCATGCCTTCGCGCATGACGGTGATCATGATGCAGGGGCGGCCGTTGAGTTTGACGATGAGGGGGTTTTCGGTGAAGCCGTCGAGGATTTTGGCGACTTCGCCGAGGAGGAGTTTGGAGCCGTCAGGTTTGGTGAGAACAGGGACTTGGGCGAAGTCGGCGCCGGTGTAGGCGCGACCGCGGGTGCGGATGGAGACGTCGCCGGCTTCGGTTTGGACAACGCCGGCGGGGAGGTCGACGGCATTTTCGCGGATGGCGCGGGAGATGATCTCGAGGTTGAGGTTGTGTTTGCGGAGGGATTCTTCGGTGATCTCGATGGCGATTTCCTCGGCGCGCGTGCCGGCGAGTTCGGCGTGGGAGATGCCTGGGAGGGCGGCGAGTTCGTCGCGGGTTTGTTCGCCGAGGCGTTTGAGGTCGCGCTCGGCCATGTCGGCGCTGAGGATGACGGTGATGACGGAGTGGAAGGAGTCGTCGAGTTGGATGATGGGTTTTTCGGCGAGGGCGGGGAAGGAGGGGATGGCGTCGAGGCGGATTTTGACGTCTTCGAGGATGGTGCGGGGGTCCTGGCCTTCTTCGACTTCGATGATGACGTTGCCGCCGGAGCTGCCGGCGGTGGAGTTGACGTGTTTGATGCCGCCGACCTGCTGGATGGCTTCCTCGATTTTGACGACGATGGTTTCCTCGGTTTCCTCGGGGGAGGAGGCAGGGTAGGGGACGTTGATGGAGATGAAGCGTGAGGGGACGTCCTGGAAGACTTCGATGGGGATTTTATCCATCCACAGAGTCCAGATGCCGGCGACCATGACGGCGAGCATGAGGAGATTGGCGGCGATGCCGTTGCGAGCGAACCAGGCGATCATAGTAGAGAGTGGAGAGTGGAGAGTGGAGAGTGGAGAGTGGAGAGTGGAGAGTGGAGAGTGGAGAGTGGAGAGTGGAGAGTGGAGAGTGGAGAGTGGGGGGATTGCGGAGAGCGGAGAGCGGAGAGCGGAGAGCG
>CANETF010000069.1 GCA_947440575.1 Verrucomicrobiaceae bacterium | reverse complement strand
TGCACCCGCCCCCCCAGCACCGGCCCGCCCATCGCAAACGCATTGCCCCCCCACGCATGGTCCGTCCCCCGCCCGTTGCTCCGCAGCGTCCGACCAAAATCCGACGCCGTGAATGTCACCACCGAATCCTGCAGCCCCAACTGATCCAACGCCTTCTGAAACCCCGTCAGCGCCGCGCTCAACCCCGTCAACATCCCCGCCTGCGTGGTCAGCAACTCACCGTGATGATCCCATCCCCCTAAGCTCAAATAAATCGTCTGCCGCTTCAACCCCAACTGCGGCCTCAGCGCGATCGCCTTCGCCGCAGCCCGAAACTGACTCATCAATGACCCCCCACCCGGAAAAAAGCCCGCCACCGCACTGTCGTCATACCCGTTGAACTGCGACAGAAAAAACTCCTGCGCCTCCAGACTCGTCTTCGTCAACTGCGCAAACGACTCCTGCATCAGCCCCGCATAATGCTGCTCAATCAGACTCTTCTGCGCCGCATTCTTCAACCGCAGCGGATTCAGCGGATCACTCGCCTCGCTCGTGTTCGGCCCATCTAAAGTCAGCGCCCCATCCGCCGTAATGACAAACTGCCTCACCGTGTTCCCCACCTGAAACAGATTGTTCCCCGCCAGACTGATCCCCATCGCCGTCTGCCCCGTATTCGCCGTCGCATGCAGCACATCCGCCGCCCGCCCACCCCACCCCGTCAACTCATTCATCCCCTGCGGCACACTCGTCTGCCACTGATCAATCTGATCACTATGTGAAAAAAGCGCCCTCGGCAGTCGCACCGACTCCGCCAAAAAACCCGCCTTCGTCGTCGGCTCCACCAGCGTCCCCACATTCGCAATGAACGCCGCCCGCCGCTTCGCCGTGTCCCCGCCCAACCCATTAAAAAGCTCCTGCAACCCCGCGCAAGAAGGATGAATCCCATACAACTGCCCATCCCCCCGCGCCGTCTGATTCAACGGCAAAAGCGACCCCGCCCCCAAAGCCAGCCCCCCCCGCGCCGTCGAGTAAACCGCATGCCGCCCCGCATCCCTCGGCACCAGCCAATTGAACGAATCATTCCCCCCATTCAAAAACAAACACACCAGCGTCTTGGTATCACTCGGAGCCCCCTGCGCACTCGCCCGCTGCGCCAACTGCAAATTCACCAACGTATTGAGCACCGCCACCCCGCTCACAGCCGCACAGCTGCTCTCCCCCAAAAATCGACGCCGAGTAATTCCACTCACTCCAGTAATTTAACACCCCTCAACCAAAAACACCAGCCCCAACACACCCCACCCCGCTCATCTCCCTGAAAGGAGCGCGGGCACTCCTGCCCGCCATCCCCCCACGCGGCCCCGCCGCCACTTCTCCCCTCACCGCCTGCCACCAAACTCACCCCTGCTTCGCATCCCGCTTCCCTTGATTCCGCCGCCCCGCCTCCTCCACATGCCCCTTCATTCGACTGTTACTGCCACTCTTCTCCACCGCAGCCGCAGTCGTCCTCTGCTTCATCTCCGCTGCTTTCGTCGCTCTGTCAGTCTTCGACAAATGCGCCTCATGCCCCACCAGCGCTCCCTCAGCTATGCGATTCCGTTCTGATTTCATGGTTTGAATGCCCTCGATTGGATTTCTCGCGTTGTCATCCCATTGAACTCCATCTTCACCCCAACTCACTCACAAAAATCCTGTCAATCCTGCCCAAATCCTGTAAATCCTGTCTCCTCATGTCCGACAGCATCCCCGCCCGCAAGACCCCCGAACAACTCCGCTCCTACCGCTGGTATGGTCGCGACGAACTCCGCTCCTTCGGCCATCGCTCCCGCGCCAAACAAGCCGGCTGGGGCGCCGAAGACTACGTCGGCAAACCCATCATCGGCATCCTCAATACATGGAGCGATCTCAACTCCTGTCACATGCACCTCCGCCTCACCGCCGACGCCGTCAAACGCGGCATCCTCCAGGCCGGCGGCCACCCCATGGAGATCCCCGTCATGTCCGTCGGCGAGATGCTCACCAAACCCACCGCCATGTTCCATCGCAACTTCCTCGCCATGGAAACCGAGGAAGTCCTCCGCGCCCACCCCATCGACGGCGCCGTCCTCCTCGGCGGCTGTGACAAATCCACCCCCGGCCTCCTCATGGGCGCCTTCTCCGCCGACATCCCAGTCATCTACATGCCCTGCGGCCCCATGATGAAAGGCAACTGGCGCGGCACCACCCTCGGCTCCGGTTCCGACGTCTGGAAATACTGGGACGAAAAACGCGCCGGCAACCTCTCCTGGGACGAATGGTGCGAGATCGAAGACGGCATCGCCCGCTCCCCCGGCCACTGCATGACCATGGGCACCGCCTCCACCCTCACCGCCCTCGCCGAAACCCTCGGCCTCGTCCTCCCCGGCGCCTCCTCCATCCCCGCCGTCGACAGCGCCCACACCCGCATGGCCGCCGCCGCCGGACGCCAAATCATCGAGAACACCTGGCTCGACCGCAAACCCTCCACCATCGTCGACGCCCGCTCCTTCGAGAACGCCATCGCCGTCGACATGGCCCTCGGCGGCTCCACAAACGCCATCGTCCACCTCGTCGCCATGGCCGGACGCCTCGGCATCAAACTCCCCCTCGACAAGTTCGACGAAATCTCCCGCCGCGTCCCCCTCCTCGCCAACCTCCGTCCCGCCGGCCAATACCTCATGGAAGAATTCTTCCTCGCCGGTGGCCTCCCCGCCCTCCTCCACGGCATGCAGGACCTCCTCCACACCGACGTCCCCACCATCACCGGCAAAACCCTCGGCGAAAACATCGCCTCCGCCATCACCCACAACCCCGACGTCATCCGCCCCCTGTCCAACCCCATCCAACCCGACGGCGGCACCGCCATCCTCCGCGGCAACCTCTGCCCCGACGGCGCCGTCATCAAACACGCCGCCGCCACCCCGCACCTCTGCACCCACACCGGCCCCGCCCTCGTCTTCGACTCCTACCCCGACATGAAAGCCGCCGTCGAGGACATGGACCTCGACGTCACCCCGGACACCGTCCTCATCCTCCGCAACGCCGGCCCCGTCGGCGCCCCCGGCATGCCCGAATGGGGCCAACTCCCCATCCCGAAAAAACTCATCCTCCAGGGCGTGCGCGACATGGTCCGCCTCTCCGACTGCCGCATGTCCGGCACCTCCTACGGCGCCTGCGCCCTCCACATCGCCCCCGAATCCGCCATCGGCGGCCCCCTCGCCCTCGTCCAAAATGGCGACCTCATCACCCTCGACGTCCCCAACCGCAAATTGCACCTCCACGTCAGCGACGAAGACCTCGCCACCCGCCGCGCCGCCTGGAAACCCGCCCCCCCACGCTACCATCGCGGCTACCCCAAACTCTACGTCGAACACGTCACCCAATCCAACGAAGGCGCCGACTTCGACTTCCTCCAGCACGGCCCCGCCCTCCCCGAACCCGAAATCTTCTAACCCTTTCCCTATCCCCCCGCCCCCACCTGTGCCACAGCTAAGCCCATGCAAGTAGAACGCCTCAAATACATCATCTGGGCCGCTGACACCGATCGCGCCATCGCCTTTTACACCCAAGTCTTCGGCGCCACCATCCTCCGTCAAAATCCCGCCATCACCGAAATCGAAATCGCCAATGGCGTCATCGGCATTCACGGCGGCGGCGAAGGCAACCGCACCTGGACCGGACTCAGCTTCCAGGTCCCCGATGTCATCTCAGGCGCCGCCGAAGTCACCGCCGCCGGTGGCCAACTCACCCGCGAACCCCAACCCGAAAACGACGAACCACCCCACCTCGCCATGTGCATGGACCCCGAAGGCAACGAGTTCATGCTCACCCGCAAACGCCACTAACCGTTCTTGCAATCCCCCACTCCCTAGCTTTAAAACCCTCCTCTCCGATGCAAACCACCACCATCACTCCCGCCGACCTCCGCCGCTCCGTCATCGCCGTCCCCCCGCTCTGCCGCAACGCCGACTACACCCTCGCCGACGCCGAGAACACCAAGCTCATCCGCCACATGGAGTCCGGCGGCATCAGCATCCTCCTCTACGGCGGCAACGCCAACCTCTACAACATCGCCGTCAGCGAATACGCCCAACTCCTCTCCTTCCTCGCCACCACCGCCGCTGACGACACCCTCATCGTCCCCTCCGTCGGCCCCCTCTACGGCACCATGATGGACCAGGCCGCCATCCTCCGGGACTTCCAGTTCCCCACCGCCATGGTTCTCCCCACCCTCTTCCCCTCCAAACCCGAGGGCGTCGCCACCGGCATCCGACACTTCGTCGAAAAAGCCGGCATCCCCGCCGTCCTCTACATGAAGGACCCCTCCTACATCACCCCCGAACTCGCCGCCTCCCTCGTCGACGACGGCCTCATCTCCTGGATCAAATACGCCATCGTCCGCGAAGACCCCGCCGATGACCCCATCCTCCGCAAACTCGTCGGCCTCGTGAACCCCGAAATCATCGTCAGCGGTATCGGTGAGCAACCCGCCCTCGTCCACCTCCGCGACTTCGGCATCAACGGCTTCACCGCCGGCTGCGTCTGCGTCGCCCCCACCCTCTCCACCCAAATGATGCACGCCATCCACGCTGGCGACGAAGCCCGCGCCGAGAACCTCCGCAAGCAATTCCTCCCCCTCGAAGACCTGCGCAACGCCCACAGCCCCATCCTCGTCCTCCACCACGCCGTCGCCCTCGCCGGTATCGCCGACACCGGCCCCGTCCTCCCCCTCCTCACCAGCCTCCCCGGCGACCTCATCGCCCCCATCGACGAAGCCGCCAAATCCCTCCTTGCCCTCGAACTCGCCGCCCGCTAACGCAAAAGCCACGCCCAACGTGGGGCGACCGGCTCGGTCGCCCTACTCCCCCCTCAGCGCAGCAGCTTCTCCAAATCCCCCGGCAACGCCGACTCAAACACCATCACCACCCCGGTGATCGGATGCTTGATCTTCAGCCCCGACGAATGCAGCGCCAGCCGCTCATCCTCCACCCCGGACGGATGATACTTCGGATCCCCCACCACCGGGCACCCGATCTCCGCCAACTGCACCCGAATCTGGTGCCTCCTCCCCGTCTCCAACGTCAGCTCCACCAGCGCCCGCTTCGCCGTCGTCTGCTTCACCACATAGTGCGTCACCGCCTCCCGCGTCACCTCACTCGGCTTCGTACTCCGCACCCGATACGGATTCGTCTCGTCCAAATGACTCCTCAGCGTCCCCTTCTCCGCCTTCGGCCGCCCATCCACCACCGCCAAATACTTCTTCTCCGTCTGATTCCAGTTCGACTGCAACGCCCGCTTCGTCACCTCCGTCCGAGCAAACACCATCAGCCCTGACGTCTCCCGGTCCAGCCGATGCACAATCCACACCCGCGCTCCGCGCCCCCGCTGCGTCTGCCTCACATAGTCCATCAGCTTCGCATACACCGTCGCCTCCTGCTCCGCCTTCGTCGCAATCGACAGCAAATTCGCCGGCTTCTCGATCACCATCAATGCCTCATCCTCATGCACAATGCGCATCCCCGACGGCAACCTCGGACCCGCCACCGGCTTGCTCTTCGGATCGAGCAGCACCACATCCCCAGTCTTCACCGCATGATCCCCCCGCACCACCACTCGCCCGTTCACCCGAACCCCCTCAAACTTCAGCCACTGCCTCACCTTCGTCTTCTTCACCTCCGGCAGCTTTTCAAACAGAAAACCCAATAGCGTTCCCGCTTCCGTCACTTGAAAAGACCCATTCATCAGCAGAAAAAATCAAACCCTCACAACGCCGGCAAAGGCGCCAAATCCACCACCGGACTCGCTTCACCACTCACCAATTCACTCTCCACAGCACCCGCCTTCACCATCTCCTCCAGCCGCACCCGCACCGTCTCCACCAGCGCCCCGCACCCCCGGGGAAACCGCAGCGTCACCAGTCTCGACGCCGTTTGCACCACCACATGGTCACTCAACAAGCGCGACTCCACCTCCACCCGTGCCCCCTCCAAAGGCAAAGGCATCACGATGTCCCGAAACATCCCCCGCAGCACCAGCAGCACCCCGCCACCCTTCCGCGCCACCACCAGCGTCTTCACATTCGGCTTCATCCCTCGCATCCCCTTACTTTTCCCCGTCAGACACTCCACCGTCCACGCCACATCGTGCTCCGCCGTGTCCGACTTCACCGCCAGCAACCCCAGCACATCCACTGGCAGTTCCGCCTTCAACTCCACCATCCCCGCTCCCGTCTCCCGTTGCCCCGGCATCCGCACCTTGTTCCAAACCAGCCACAACGTCGAACGAATCACCCGCACCAACCTCGGAAACACCATCCACAAAATGATCAGAATCCCCAGGAACACCCCGAACGCCACCACCGGATTCAACAGCACCAACGCCATCCCACCCACCACCCCCACATCTTCCGCCAGACTCATCGACACATTTGTAAACGGCTCCGGCGAATGATTGATCAGCAACCGCGACCCCGCCTTCGCACTGTGCATCGTCATCGCCGCGCTCCCCGCCGCCAGCGCCGCCACCACCTCCATGTAAGGCGGCATCTCACCCAAAGCCTGCAACGCCAACAGCGTCCCCCCCACCGGACGGATCACCGTATGCACACTGTCCCACAGCGAATCCACCCACGGCACCTTGTCCGCAAAAAACTCCATCACGAAAAACACCCCCGCCACCGCCAGCACCCACGGATGCCCCAACGCCTCAAAATGCGCGTAACTCCCCGCCAACTCCACCCACCCCATCCGAATCGCCAGCCCCGCTATCAACACCGTCAAATACAAGTTCACCCCGGCCAGCGACGCCAAGCCAAGTGCCACCCCCAGTTGTTCGATCATTTCCATGCTCCTCCCATAACACGTCCCCCTCTCCCCCGCGATTGCAAGTCTTCAAATTTTTTACAACCCATCCCCCCCCTGAAACCTGACCACTAACCACCGATTACTCACCACTGACCACTGACCACTGATTACTGATCACTTCCTCCCAACCGCGGCGGCCGATACTTGATGATGTTCCGGTGATACACCTCGCACTCCTTCTTGTGCATCCAAATCGAAAACCAAAACAACGCCGCCGTCCCCATCACCATCACCCCCACAAGCCACTTCCCCTTGCCCGCCAACTGCAACACCAGCGTCACCGCCCCGGCCACCGCCAGCGTGTAATAAAGCCAGTTGTACCGCTTCCTTCGGTCAGTTTGATCTTGAATCAAAGGCCCCAAGGTCGGGTCTCGTGTCGCCAAAATTCGAGGTGACGCCTCCTCCCTCAAAATCTGATACGGCCACACACTCGCACAACTCAGCGTGATCACCAAAATCGCCAACACCCGTGTCTTCCTCTCCCCCGCCAGCATCGCAAAACTCAAAAACACCAACCCAACCCCCAACCCGTAAAGCGGCAGAGACTCCAGCAGCAAATGCAGATACTCCGGATCACGGATACTGCTCCAAAGGTGAATCAGCTCGTCCCACATAACTCAACAAGACAACCCAATCAAAACAGCTCCGTCTGCCCGCTCAGCGGCGGCACCAGCCCCAGCTTCCGATACGCCGACGGCATCGCCACCCGCCCCCGCGGCGTCCGCTTGATGAATCCCTGCATCACCAAAAACGGCTCATGCACATCCTCCAGCGTCGACGCATCCTCACCCACCGCCACCGCCACCGAATTCAGTCCCACCGGCCCCCCGTCAAACTTGCTGATGATCGCCTCCAGCACCCGAATGTCCATCTCATCCAGCCCCGTCTCATCAATGTCCCGCATCGTCAGCGCCTGCCCCGCCACCTCCTCCGTCACCACACTCTGCGCCTTAACCTGCGCAAAATCCCGCACCCACCGCAGCAGGTGATTCGCAATCCGCGGCGTCCCCCGCGACCGCCGCGCAATCTCATGCGCCCCACCCGGATGCATCTCCACCTTCATCAACCGCGCCGACCGCATCAAAATATGCTGCAACTCCTCCGTCGTGTAATAATCCAACCGATTCGGAATCCCAAACCGGGACCGCATTGGCGACGTCAGCATCCCCGCCCGCGTCGTCGCTCCCACTAAAGTAAACGGCGGTAAATCAATCCGGATCGTCCGCGCCTTCGGCCCCTGATCAATGATGATGTCCAACCGGAAATCCTCAATCGCCGGATACAAATACTCCTCCACACTCGGATGCAGCCGGTGAATCTCATCGATAAACAAAATGTCCCGCTCCTGCAAATTCGTCAGAATCCCAGCCAAATCCCCAGCCCGCTCAATCTGGGGCCCGCTCGTCGTATGCAGCCTCGAACCCACCGCGCTCGCAATCAAATTCGCCAGCGTCGTCTTCCCCAACCCCGGCGGCCCGCACAACAACACATGATCCAGCGACTCCTCCCGCAGCTTGGCCGCCTCCACCATCACCAGCAGTTGCTCCTTCACCTTCGTCTGCCCATGAAAATCCGAAAAATCCGCCGGGCGCAAGGCCAGGTCGAAAGGCGAGTCGGGTTCGTTCAAGACAGGGTTCACAGCAGCAAAAAGACAGTCACAGCCTAACGCCCTTCAAAGTGGGGCGCGCCACCGAAAAGAAAAGAAAGAAATCCAACTCCGTCCCATCAAAACCCCATCCCAGCCACATGCCGCTGCCGCACCGCCTCATACAAAACGATCGCTGCCGCCGTCGCCAAATTCAAACTCCGCGTCCCCACCATCGGAATCCTCAGCACCCGCTCCACATTCTCCGCCAGCATCCCATCCGGCAACCCCCTCGTCTCAGGGCCAAACACCAGCCACACATCCTCCTCCGTAAAATCCCGATCCCAATAACTCTGCCCACCCTTCGTGCTCAGCAAAAACAACCCGCCCGCCGGCGCACCCGACCCCTCAACAAACGCCTCCCATCCCTCCCACACCCTCAAGTCCACCTCAGCCCAATAATCCAAACCCGCCCGCTTCAGTTGCTTGTCATCCAGCGAAAACCCCAGCGGCTTGATCAAATGCAACCGCGCCCCCGTCCCCAAACTCAACCTCCCCAGCGCCCCCGTATTGTGCGGGATCTCCGGCTGATAGAGGACCAAATGAATCATGCCTTCACCCTACTGCCCCGCCGCCGTCGTCGGCATCGCCTCCAACTGATTCACCGGCTGCCCCGACGGATCCAGCACCCGAACCGACACAAAAACCACAAACGCTTTCTTATCCACCTGATCCACCTTGCTCTTCCAAAACTGACCCACCAGCGGAATGTCCCCGATCACCGGCACCTTGTCCTGAATGTTCACCCGCCGGTCCTGCGACACCCCACCCAGCACCACCGTGCTACCATCATAAATCTTCACCGCCGTCGAAATCTTATTGGACCGGAAAATCGGCTGAATGATCCGATTGTCCACCGGTTGGTCCACCAGCGCCCCCGCAGTTTGCACCTGATTGTTGATGTCTGATCCATAATCAATGAACCCCTCAAACTCCGTCGTCTCCGGCGTCAAAAGAATCTCCACCTCCTTACCGTTCGCCGATATCACCGGCTCCATCTCTATCACCGTCCCCACCTTCCTCATCTCAAAGGTCGTCGGCGTCGAAGGCGTGATCGGCCCCGTGTTGTTGTCGGCGATGATTCGAATGTTTCCCGGCTGTGGAATAGATCCCACCTGCTGCGGAATCTCCGGCGGATCAAACTCCGTCGGATACCGAAACTCCCTCGCCAAATCAATCGTCGCCTTCTGACCGCCCTTCGTCACAATGCTCGGCATCGCCAGCAAATCGACCCCCTTCTTCTGATTCAACGCCCGCACCACCACCTGAAACTGCGGATCCGTCAGCACCCCAGACACCGCAAACTGCCCCGGTGACCGAGCGCTCGGCAAACCCTGCGTGAGATTCTCACCCAGCAAATTCTCAATCGTCGGCTTCGCAAAAATCTCCCCGGAACTCCGCAATCCCGCCGTCACCGGATTCTGCCCCACCGGAACACCCGCCCCAGGAAACTGCATCGGGAAATTCTGCGACGGTGCATCACCCGCCTGCGCATTCCCCGTCGTTCCCCCGCTCAAAAACACCCCGTCCGACCCGGGCGCATTGAACGATCCCAGCAACCAATCAAATCCCATCTCCTCCAAATTCGACTGATTGATCTCAATGATCTTGATCGAAATCATCGCCTGCTTCGGCGCGCTCTCCGCCGCAGATTCCACCATCGATTCCACCATCTCCAAATTGGAAGCCGTGTTCCTCACCACTAACCGATTCGACGACAAATTGTAGTTCGCTGTCGCCCCCTCCGGAAACGCTACCCCTCGCGCCTCCAAAAACTCCCGCGCCGTCAACCGCCGAATCGCCGCCCCCCCACCTGCTGGGGCCGCATTCGCTGCAAAGGGATCCACTGGCGCCGCCGCAGCAGCAGCAGGCGCCGACTCAATGAATCCTGGCGGCACCCGATACGTCCGCACGAAAAACTCCGTCGAACTCTCCGTCAACGAAACAAACTTCACCGCAAACTCATCCACCTTGAAGGCCGCCCCCACCTTGTCCGCACAATACCTCACTACCTCCTCCATCGGCATGTTCGTCACCGCCAAATCAATCGTCGCTCCCGATGTCTCAGGCGGCAGGTTCAACACAAAATCCACTCCCTTGCCCGTCGGATCCAAATCCCGACTCCGCACCCGCAAAAACTCCACCACCTCCTCAAGCGACGCCCCGGCAAAATCCACCTTCGGCACAATCATCGTCCGAAGCTTCTGCACAATCTTTTCCCGATTCCCCTGCACATTCCGCAGCGAATCCCCCCGCGCCTCGCTGTACCTTTCCAAATCAGCCAATGTCGGCGGCACCGCATCCTCCCACAACGCATTCACCCCATTCAACATCTTCGCCCTCGTGTGATCCCGCGCCGCATTGAAGTACCTCGCCCGTTCCTGCTCCGCCCGCTCCATCCCACGCCGCGCCGCCGTATTGTAAGGATCCACCCTCAAAACGTCCGTAAACAAAACCGACGCCGCATCAAAATCCCCCAACTCCAACTTCGAGTGCCCCATCGCTAGCGTCTCCGCCACCTGCTTCACATTCGTCACATGCTTCGCCGTCAATGCCGGCGGAAACCGTTCCGGATCACCCATCTCCTTCAACAATCGCTCCGCCTTCTCATTCCCCGGATTAATCTCAGGCGAAATCACCGTCTTCACCAGACTCTCCGCCTCCTGCCGCCGCCCCTCCTGCAACAACTCCCGCGCCCACCCCATCGCCGCTGCCGCATACCCGTTCCGCGCATTCGCCCTCGTCGCCTCCGTCAGCGGCGTCTGAGGCATGGATCGATACGCCGCCCCAAAAACCGTCACCGCCTCCTGGTTATTGCCCGAATCCAACAGCAAATATCCTTCCCGAATCTGCGCGTCAGCCTCCGCCACCAACCCACTCCGGCGCCTCACTTCCTTGTTCGCCAAAACATCCAACTCCTCAGCCCACGCGCCCAACCCACCCGAAATCAACCCCGTCCCGCAAATGAGCACGCAGGCACGGGTCAAACTCCGACATAAGGTCACTGGCTGAAAATACGACATGAAAAACACCCCGCACGCAGGTGCGGAACCCAGTCTTTAGCAGAATCTGCCGCCCCGCCCAAGTCAAATCCTGCACATTTTGAACTTTTTGCCGATTTTATCGTCTTTCCCTCTTCCAACTGTTTCATCGCAACCTTTTGACAGAACGGCGATTCCGAAGTAACAGGTTAGGCATTTTGCCCGCTCTATACGTGATTTGAAATTATCTCTCCCTCCACCCTGTGCTTCATTTCCCAACCTCCAACGTCCGACTCCACATCGGTCTGCTTTCACTCTCCCTCCTACTCGGCCTCGCTTGTCCGGCACTACCCGCTCAGACCCCATCCACTGAGGCTTCAGCCACCTCATCCTCAACCCCCGAAACGTCCACAGGCCCCTGGGGTACCCTGACCAAAATCCCCATCTTTCTGGAGGCTCCAGACTCAATTGTCGACACCTACCCGCTCCCCAGCACCACCACCCGCTGGAGTCTCCCGGTAACCGACGCGCCTAACCTGCCGACAATCTTAGCCTCGCTAGGCCTGCCCAACCGACTGATCGATCTGCTCACCCAAACCCTCCTCCAGGTTCGCGATGGCAACTGGCTTCACCTCTTTCCACCTGCCGAAGAGGTCGCCAGCCTCGACCCCGAAGTGCGCTCCCGCCTCTACCTCCATTTGGGCAACTACGAGGTCAACGAATATCACCAAGATCCCGTCTACATCCTAACTCCCACCGTCGAAGAGTGGTACCGCTCCTCCGACCTCAATCCAAACCTCATCGCTGCCATCACCAAACTCGCCTATCGCCGGGGTGACGTTTGGGCCTTTAGCGACCTCCCTTATCTTTTAAACCTCACGGCTAGTGAACCCGAGGCCCGTCGCCTGTTCCAATCCTTCACTCGAACCCGATCCTACCTGGTCAAACTCGTGGTCTCTCCTGACACGGATACCGAAACCGTTCGGAGCTATTGGTCCATTGGAGGCAAGTCTTTCCGCCTCAAAGCGCTCGGCCCCCTCCTCAACTCTATCAAAGAGACACGGCAGACCGTCGAACTGGATATCTCCCACATCATACCCGCCTTGCCCCGCAAACTGATTTACAACTACCAGTCTCCCAGCTTCGCCACCAAAGGCATTTTCCCGGACTGCCACTGGACCTCCCTCAACTTCTTCAACTACGAACCCCACGAGTATCTCCTCGACTCGAGACTCGCCACCAGCAAAGTCCTCGACGACTATCTCCCCGTCGAGCCACCCTACGCCTATGGCGACATCCTCTTCTTTCTCCGCGAGGACGACGGCAACGCTTTCCACTCTTGCCTCTTCCTGGCAGACGATCTGGTCTTCACCAAAAACGGTCGCAACCAACTCGTTCCCTGGATCATTAGCACCCTGAAAGACGTCTCCTCGATCTATCTCGCCTCAACTCCCGGCCGTATTCAGGCCTACCGCCGAAAAGACAATTTCGCCGAATTCAACGAGTAGTGGTCGGTTCACCGCCTCCAGTCGCCTTCTGCACCCCAATCTTCACTGTCGGCTCCCCGGGATCCGCCAGCGGCGCCAAATGTGCCCGACCCCCGGAAGCCTCCAAATCACTCCCGACCGAGTAAATCAATCCCCTGCTCGAGTCATAGTGAAACACTTCCCCTGAAAAGGGATCGGTTAGCTGTGACTTCAAGTACTTCGGCACCAGCGACTCTAGCGTCTGCGGAAGCCCCTTTTCCAGCGCCACAAAACGCCGCATCGCAAACAATTGAACCACCAGCAAATGCCTCGTCCGCGCCAATTGCTGCCTCGCAGGCACATCCAGATAAGGCTCCAACTCCCGTCGCGCATACGCCACCCCCCGACCATTCGGCTGATACGCCGCCACTTCCCGACTGCCGGACACCCCCTCCCAAACCTCACGCAAGGCCGTCGCACCCGCAGACGTTTGGCCTACCTGTCTCACCAAATGACGAATCGTGTTGGAAATGATTCCCAGCGTCTCATTCGTCTTGAAAAACAACTGCTTCGGCACAGGCCTCTTCACTCCTGCAGGCAGCGTGTCAACTGGCTCGCCACTTTGAATGCCCATCAACCTCTTCTTCTCATACAAATAAAACCCGGGCAGAACGTTCTTTTTCACTTGCTCATCCGAGGGCTCACAGGCCTCAAACTGCTGCTGAAACGAACCCAGCGCCTCCTCACTGGCTAACGTGCGTTGCAACAACTCCGCCAAAGTGTCCGTGCAGCGTCGATGCGTCTCAAGAGACCTGAAATAAAACGATGGCCACGCATGAATATCCTGCAACCGCCGCGCCAACTCCGCCAGATCCAACGCCGCCGATAACGCCGCCTCATGCTTCCCATCGCGCTGCAAATACGCGGCTTCAACCTGCTTCAACATCATCGCTGCCGCCCAATTTTGATGATTGCCCAAATCCGCAAAATGCCAGCTCGCATGCCGCCCATGCCAGTCCAGATCTTCCAGCAAATCCTTCAAGTTATCCAGCGCCTGACTGTTCTCCACCAGCCAGTTGACCATCGACCCCGTGTCCCATTCCCAAGCCGGCCTCCCAATCAAATCCGCGTTCGGCACCGCCGTCACACTCCCCAGAAACACCGCCAACCGCCCTGGCGCAGTGATCGTCGGCGTCAAATCAGACGGCGTTGCAATCATCAAGTCCTTGTCCTCCACCTCTTCCGCATCCGTCACATACAACCATGCCAAAAACGTCAAACTCAATACCGCCATCGCCATCAGCACCAAACTCGTCCACGACGTCCCCACCCGCTTCACTCCCCTGCTCCTCCGCTTCACCCTTCGCCGATACTGACTCCGAATCTCCTCTCCAGTCCAATCCGCCTCCTCACCTCCCTCCTCATCATTCTCCTCCGTCTCGCGCCTAGGCTCTTGCTTGACCGTCACCGGCGGCGCCTCAGCTCGCTCCACTTCAAGCGGCTCGCTCACTGCCTCCACTACGATCTTCTCTTCGGAAACCTGCGCGACCACTTTCTCCACCACCCTCTCTGGGGGTCGCACCTTCGGCACCACCACACGCTCCACCTCCAAACCTT
Organism: Verrucomicrobiaceae bacterium; assembly: GCA_947440575.1. Taxonomy (GTDB): domain Bacteria; phylum Verrucomicrobiota; class Verrucomicrobiia; order Verrucomicrobiales; family Verrucomicrobiaceae; genus JAGRPD01. The sequence continues at coordinate 3,914 of CANETF010000069.1, read as the reverse complement.
TTTCCAACCCATTGGACAGGTGACGACTCGTGGGCACCTCGTCTTTTGGTGCCTCCACACGGGGTTTCGCCGCCTCCTCCCTCAAAACAGGAGCCGCCACCGGTTCTTCCTCTTCATCCAAACTCCAAGGCGAACGCCACCTAGGCCGACTCCCCGCCCACCAGGGTCGGTTTTCCTCGTTGGAATCGGGGTCAGACAAAAAAGACATGGCACACTAAAATCAGCAACCCCTACACGAACACAAGCCAACCCATTTGCCAATCCCGATTTGCCCCCAATTCCTGAACCTCCTCCATCCTCATTGATCGGGCTTACTTCACATCCCCCGGGCGATTCCAATTCGCCAATCCTGCCCGCAGCGCTTCCGGAACGCCGACCGCTCTTGCCAACCCTCCTTCAACACACTCCTCCAAACCCCTCCGCAACGCCCCGCCCACCGCCGCTATCACCTCCATCATCGCCCCAGTATAGATCCCGGGAAAAGGCTCGGGCCCATGACTCCCCTCAAGCAAACACCCTCCTTCGACGTCATCCAATACCCCAATCAATTCACTCGTCACCTCAGGCATATCCACACTCAAAACCAACGCTCTCTCCCCCGCCGCTCTCACCGCCAACTCAAGCGCCTCAACCATCCCTCCCTCCGCCCGCTCAGGATCAAACACCACCTCCAATGCCATCTCATTCGCCTCCGCCCATTCCCTCACCTCCCCCTCCAATCCCTGCTCCCGCCGGCAACTCAGCACCATCCGCTCCACCCCCACTGCCCGCATCAACTCCCCCTGCCACAACCACAACGGCTTCTCACGCCACACCAAAAAAGCCTTGTCCAGCCCCATCCTCACCGACCGCCCACCCGCCAGCAACACCCCTGTTCGCAACCCCTTCATTCCACCCCACCTCTCGTCAGCCAGCCATCGCTCAGCACCTTCACCCTCAGCCCCCCACGCCCCTTTAGCGCCGCCTGCGCTCCCTCTCCAAACGCAGTGTCCATCCAGTAACAAGGCGCCGCCTCCTCCGTCCCCAAAAAACGCACGCCCTGCACCTCAAATTCTTTCCCTATCAAGGCCTTCAATCGCATCCCCCGCGTCACCACATTCCGCCGAAACACCCAAGCCGGCTTCCCCGTCACCCTCAGCGCTTTCTCCAACCACTCCAACGTCTCCAACTCAAAAAACGTCACCTGCCCCTTGTAGTCCGGCTTCCAATCAAAAAATCGATCCCCCTCCAGTCCCTTGCCCGCCACACACTTCGCCCGCTCCACCTCCACCATCGGCGCCTCACCCGGTGGCTGACCATGATGTCCATAGTAGTTGTGCTGCGACGACAAATAAAGATGCACCAGTTCCATGTCACACCCCCCTCATGTTCACGCCCCAGCCGCGATCGCCGACATCAACGCCTGCCCCAACAGCCGCATCTCCTCATCGCGAATCCGCAACGTGGGATGCTCCACCGCCAAATGAATCAGCCCCGCTTGCGTGTCGCAGGACAACACCGCCAGTTGCCCCCCTGAACTCAGCACCTGCCGCACCACCTCCCGCTCCAATTGACACGCTCCCACCGCACTGGATCGACTCAACGCATTCGCCGCCATCATCGCCGACAAAATAAGCGCCCCCTTCGCCTGCGCCCCCCAAAGCACATCCCCGTGTTCATCCAGCAACACCAACTCCCCGGGATTCAACCGACGATGCGCCCACTGCGAAAACGCCTCCACCCGCTCCACCACCGAACCCACCGGCACCTCAAAATACCCACTCTCCTCCACAACCCCCGCGCCAGTCACACCCACCCCACTCTCGTCCTCGTCCTCGTCCTCGTCCTTCGTCCCCATCGTCGCAGCAACTTCCACCACCACCGGCGCCACCACCGCCGCCAACGGCGGCACCGGCCGCTTCAACAACCCCGCCGCCTCCGCCCGCTCCCTCACCTCCCTCAGCCGATCCCGAATCCGCGCCACCTCAGGCGCCACCTCCTCATGCTTCACTCCCTCAACCACCCCCAACTCCACCTCTTCCTCAGCCTCAGCCTCGCTCGCTTCCACTTCCTCCCGCACCTCCACTTCCGCCACTCCCCAAGCATGCCCCACCTCCTCACTCACCTCCGCCTCCTCTTCCACTAACACCGGCTCCACCGCCGCCTCCGGCATCGTATGCGTCTCCCAGGCCTGTGTCCCGGACTTCGCCTGCGGCACACTGTCACCGAGCCGCTCCAGCAGCCCCTTCAATTGGTCCGAATCAATCCAGGAGACTTGCATGTCGATGTAATGGCTCACGTTCCTTCTTCAGACCCGTGTGTTCCTCCAACTCCGCCGCCACTTGGTCAAACAGCAGCGCCTCTGGCGGCGGATTCCGCCTCAGCAACGCCACCGGCACCCCGTGCGCACTCGCCTCCAAAAAACTCGCCGACCTCGGGATGCTCTGCTTAAACAGCAGCTCCGGCGGCAGCATCTGCCGCAACTCCCGCGCCACCTGCAGACTCATCTCCTGCCCCTCCATCACCATGCTCAGCAAAATCCCCGCCAGCTTCACCCCCGCACCCTCCGCCCGAAACCGCGCCAGCGTCTCCAGCAAATGCGGCAAACTTCGCACCGCCAACGGCTCCGCCTGCTGCGGCACAATCACAAAATCCGACGCCTTCACCACCGCCTCACTCAATCCCGTCAAACCCGCCGCCGTATCAATCAAGAGCACTTCCACCCCGCGCAACTCCGCCTCCCGCATCAAATCCCCCAACCGCCTCGGCGCATCATGCAGTGCCATCCCACGCCGCGCGCACTCATCATACTGTCCCGCCGGCAAAATGCTCAACTCCGGCAGCCGACTCTGAATCACCCCCTTCTCCAGCGACGCCGTCCCCGTCAAAAAATCATAAAACCCCACCTTCGTCCGGCTCGACTTCGCCAAAGACAACCCCACCGCCCCCTGCGGATCCGTATCCACCAGCAACGTGTTCCACCCCCGCCGGGCCAGCGAATACGCCAGATTGATGCACAGCGTGGTTTTGCCCACGCCGCCCTTTTGACTTGCAGTTGCTACGGCGATCACTCCCTCACCCTAGACGGGCCTGATATCTTTGCATCCCGAAATTTCACCCACCTTCACGACCCCGAAAACACCACCGCATTCGCCTCATACCGACACACCGTCTTCGAAACCCCCGCCACATACTTGATCGCATCCGTCAGTGGAATATTCTTCAAATTCAGATTGATCCGCTGCGGCATGTCCGACTCCCCTCGCACAATGAAATTCGGCACCACCTTCCCACCCGACGCCGCCTTTGCCAGCTCCCTCAGCCCCTCCAGCGCCTCCGGCACCGTCACATCCGAAAAATCCACCGTCTCCAGTGTCACCGTCGCCAGCTTGTCCATCAGCGTCGGCCCCTGCTTCTCTTGCAACTTGATTCGCGCCAGCATCGCCTGAGTCTCCACATGTCGCGGATCCGCCGCCGCCACCTGTTGCAGCAGCGGCTTCGCCTCCCGAAACTTCCCCTGGAAAAACAACGCCCGCCCCTGTTCAAACACCACCTGCATCTCATTCGCATCCACTGAAACCGGAGCCCAAAAGCCCCCCATCAAAATCGCCGCCACCCCGGCAATCAATCCCTTCCCCTTCACCACGCATCCAAACACAGCATTCGTATTCATCGCATTCAGCAAGGTTCATCAGCAGCCACCAAGACCACCAATCATTTCCCCACCATTCCACCAAAAATCCCCAAAAAAGTCAAGCCTCCTCGTCCTCGTCCTCGTCCTCGTCTCGGTGCAGGTTCAATACATCGTTAACAAAACAGGTTCAGAACATGGGTGACATCATGGCCATCGGGGTTTGCGAATGCGAACCTTGTCGATGCCATGGAAGGAGACCCAAAAAATGGACCAACGAATCGAATTTGCGATGAAAGCCCTC
>CANETF010000068.1 GCA_947440575.1 Verrucomicrobiaceae bacterium | reverse complement strand
CCTCCCTTCCCCATTCCCAGCCCCCTGCAAGGCCCGCCCGCGACCGCCATCCCCGTCCCCGCGTCACCCCCATGACGTCAGACACCCATTACACCAATCACTTCGACGCCATGGCCACCACCTTCTCCGTGGTCATCGCCCAGCCCGACATCGACGCCACCTACGCCTCTCAAGTCACCAACGCCATCCGCCTCGAAGTCGAACGCCTCGAAGAAGAACTCAGCCGCTTCCGCCCCACCAGCGAAATCTGGCGCCTCGGCAACCTCAAACCCGGTCAGCGCTCCCGCATCACCCTCGCCACCTGGGACTGCCTCTCCCTCGCCAAAGCCCTCCACCAGGAAACCTCCGGCGCCCTCGACATCACCATCGCCCCACTCATGCGCCTCTGGCGCAACCCCGACGGCACCCCGCGCACCCCTCAGGAGGCCGAACTCGAAGAAATCAAACCCCTCATCGGCTGCCACCTCTTCGATCTCCATGAAGAAGACCTCTCCATCACCGTCCACACCTCCCCCTTGACCCTCGACCTCGGCGCCATCGGCAAAGGGTACGCCCTCGATCAAGCCGTCTCCGTCCTCAATGACTGGGGCATCCAAAACGCCCTCCTCAATGCCGGCGACAGCACCCTCCTCGCCCTCGGCAAACCCCCGGACGAACCCGCCTGGACCGTCCGCCTCGACGCCGAACACGGCCACCGCGAAATCCCCCTCGTCGAGCAGGCCCTCAGCGCCACTGGCCAGGCCGAACAAGGCCAGCACATCATGGACCCCCGCACCCTCCAGCCCGTCCCCTTCACCACCCGCCGCCGCTACACCCTCGCCCCCACCGCCGCCCTCGCCGACGGCCTCTCCACCGCCTTCGCCGTCATGACCGACCCCGAAGCCCAGTCCCTCTGCTCCCGCCACCCCACCCTCACCTTCCTCACCCCTTAGACCGGTTCTCGAAAAGATTGTCATTTTGATCCGGCGAGCGCAGCGGCCTCAGTGGCAAGGAAGTCGCGCAGCCCGCTATTAAATCAATAGCAGGCAAGCGGCTGACGCTGCCAATGAGGCCGCTCCGCCGCTGGGCAATGTGACAAGGATTTCGAGAACCGGTCTAGCTCGAATTCCGAAGTTCGAGGGGCCGTAGACGGTGCCATGCTTGGCAGCACAAGACATAGGAGATCACAGCGACTGTAGCCAATCGGTACCGCCCAAGATCTCCCGACGGCTTGTGCTGCCAATGATGGCGGCGAATGCGGTGCCTCCAACTTCGGAGTTCGGGTTGAATTCCCCGTATCCTATGGCACACTCCGACATGACTCTGACTGCCACGCTCAATCCCACCGAGATTCGCCCGCTTTTACAGAGCAAGATCGGCCAAATGTCCGACGAACAAGTAACCAAGCTCCACCGGGTGATGCAGAAACTCGAGGCTCAGCAGCTTTGGGAGGAGATCAAGGCAGCTGGTGCTCGTGATCGTGCCGAGGGTAAGTATGATCGCCTCAATGAAGTGATCGCCGAAGTGAGGGCGGAGATGGCAGCCTCCAATCCATGACTGTTGTCATTGATACCAACGTCGTGATTCAAGCCTCCGACGGTTCTCACTCTTTCTCGCGAATTGTCGATGGCTGGGTTCAAGGCAAGTTTTTGTGGGCTGTCTCGACAGACATCCTGCTCGAATACGAAGAGGTGATGACTCGCATGCTCGGTGCGGCTCGCTGGCATAAGTTCGTCCGATTCATGGATTTGATTGATGCCACTGACGGCTCGCTGCTACGCATCGCGACCTTCTTTCAATTCCTCACCGTTCCTTCCGATCGCGATGACGATAAATTTGCCGACTGCGCGATCAGTGTTCATGCAGACTTCATCATCACGGAGGACCGTCACTTTAGACCCATGATTGGTTCTGGCTACAAACCACAACCGATCCTGCCATCAGATTTCATCGCGAGGTTTCTGCAATCACAACCCCATCTGCAGCCTTAGAGCATTTTAAGAAAAGATGTGGTCGTTGATTTGGCAGCGTCGGGGCATATGAGAGCATACGTCCAAAGCTGACAACGGCCCAGATCCGCCCCCGCCACCCCAAAGAAGTGGCTACAGTTATACTTAAACTGCTCTTACGTTCTCGCCTTCATCCACGCGAAGAGGCATCTGCTGATTCGCTGGCATCCTACCATCCTCCAGACTGCCTTACAGATCGCCCCCGCCCCGACAAGAGCGCTCCCCGCCCCGCCTTGCTGAAACCCCTGGCTGTATGGTCCGGCAAATGAGCCTCCCATTAGGCACGTGAACCCTTGGACCAAGTAGCCAGCCCAAAGCTCCAGCGCCCCCAGCATCCTCCGTGCTAAACCCTTCCTTCCCCCCTCAGCAAGCCACCCCATCCGCCCGCATCTGCCGGAACCACTCCACAAACCGTGGAATCCCCTCATGAATGTGCGTCGTCGGCTTGAAGTTCAGCAACCGCGTCGCCTTACTCACATCCGCCGATGTCAACGGCACATCCCCCGGCTGCTCCGGCAACTCATTCACAATCGCCTTTTTCCCCACCGCCTCTTCAATCGTCGCGATCATCTCATTCAACGTCACCGTCTGCGAGCCACCCAAGTTGAAGATGTCACAAGTCGGCCCCTCGTTATACCGCAGCGCCCCCAGAATCCCGTCCACAATGTCCGTCACAAAGGTGTAATCCCGCGCCGTGTGCCCCGCCCCATACTTGTCGATCGACTGACCATCCTCAATCCGACGCGTGAACTTCGAGATCGCCAAATCCGGCCGTTGCCTCGGTCCATACACCGTAAAAAACCGCAAACACACCGTCTTCATCCCATACAACTGCGAGTAGTTGGAGCACATCTGCTCCCCCGCCATCTTCGTCATCGCATACGGACTGATCGTCTGTAAAATCGCATCCTCCTCACTGAACGGCACCTTCTTGTTCACCCCGTAAACCGATGAACTGCTCGCAAACACAAAGTGCTTCGTCCCCACCTTCCGCGCCGCCTCCAGCAAGTAAAACGTCCCCTTAATGTTCACATCAATATAAAGCTCCGGCTGCTCAATCGAAGGCCTCACCCCCGCCCTTCCAGCCAGGTGAATCACCGCATCCGGCTTGAAGGACTCCATCGCTGCCGACACAAACGCCGCATCACTCAGCTCCCCCTCCAAAACCGTCACCCGATCCGCAAACCCCCGCACATTTGACCGCTTGATCTCCGGGTTGTAGTAATCGTTGAAGCTGTCCAGAATCGCAATCTCACCCGCCTGCTCCTTGAGCAAACGTTCAACGGTATGGGAACCAATAAATCCGGCACCGCCGGTCACAAGAATCTTCATGGAAAATTGAGGAAGCATGGAGCCTCAACTCAAACTCCCACTTTTGCAATCCCCATCTCCCATTCCCACTCTCCCAAAATCCTGTTAACCCCAAAAAATCCCGTCAGCCGACCGAAGGGAACCGAAGCGAAGCGGAGATAGCCGAAGGCAAACAGCCTGCTAAAGGCAGCCCGAAGGGAAGCGCAGCGTAGCAATCCTGTCAAAGCTCACGCCGCCCGCCCAACACCCTCACCCCACCACCTTCCGAGCCTTCGCCGTCACCCACTTCCCAACCTTCAACCGCCGCTCAATCACCAACCCCGCCGCCTCCCCCGCCTTCAAGCACTCATCCGCCTGCGTATGCAGGATCCCCGACAAAAACACCACCCCGCCCGGCTTCATCACCTTCACAATCGTCGGAAACGCATTCTCCAAAATATCGGCAAACAAATTCGCCGCCACCACCTCCCAACACTGCGCCTTCGTCGGCTTCCACTTCAACACATCCACCTCATCAAACCCCACCTCAGGCACCCCATTCCTCGTCCCGTTCTCCCGCGATACCAGCACCGCCTTCGGATCAAAATCACATCCCCACGCCGACTCCGCGCCCAACTTCCGCGCCGCAATCGCCAGGATCCCGCTGCCACATCCCAAGTCCCCCATCCTCCACGCCTTCCCCGCCGCCGCAAACCCGACCGCCTCATCCACCAACAAACGCAACACCGTCGCCGTCGTCGCATGATGCCCCGTCCCAAACGCCATGTCCGGCGGCACCCCGATCACCTCCCGCCCCGGATGCGCCTTCCTCGCCGCCGCCATCTCCGCCTTCGTCCGCGCCGCACAAATCACCAGCGCATCCCGCACCTTCACCGGCGGTGGAGGCTCCGCCGAAATCGCCGCCCAGTTCTGCTGCTTCACCTTCCTCACACTCCCGCCAAATTCCTTCTGCACCTCCAGCGCCACCTTCTCCTTCTCACAATACAACTCCACCCGAATCATCGTCCGCCCCGGCACCGTCGTGATCACCAACGCCCCCTGCGCCCCTCCCGAAAACCGCTCTTCCCAGGCATCAGCCCACTTCTGCGACGACAACTTCGACCAAACATACAACATCCCCCAACCTCCACACATCTCCCATCAGTTCCACCAAATTCGAAAATCGCACCAGTACCCGGGCCATTCCTGGCCCGTTTCGATGAAATCAAAGCACAGAACATACCTCACGGCCCTTGCGCAAATCTCACCATCATCACGAGCACCCGCAAACCCAGGATCAAAACTCATCTCCACCTCTTAATCATCCGGCCTCTGGCTCCAAAAAATGGAGCGGGTGACGCGATTCGAACGCGCGACATCTTCCTTGGCAAGGAAGTGCTCTACCACTGAGCTACACCCGCGATGATTGGACGCGAACTGTGGCAATTTTTCACCTTCGCGCAAGCAGAAAGTCACAATTCTTCCGCAATCCGAATCTTGCCACCTCCTTCACTCACATGATATCCTCCCTCCATGCGTGCGACTCCACTCCTCCTCTCTCTGACCACTCTGGCAGCACTCTCCCTCCAGACCCTCCACGCCCAGGTCGTCCCCACCACCCCGACCAAATTCACCAAACGCAATGTCGGCAACATGTCCGACTCCGGCGGCTCCGCCAACATCGGCCTCTCCCCCAACACCACCCAACCCAAACCCACCGTCCGCGAAATCAGCTACATCGCCCTCAGCGACGCCCGCCAATGGACCAGTTCCGACGGCAAAGCCCTCGTCGGCAAACTCATCGCCTTCGAACAATCCGAACAAGTCCTCCCCACCGGTCAATCCACCTCAAACACCACCACCCCCGTCTTCCCCGCCCGCCCCACCCTCATCCGCCAGGGCAACGTCCGCCTCCTCGTCCAGCAAAAAGCCTTCGAACTCCCCCTCGAACGCCTCTCCCAACCCGATCGCGACTTCATCCAAAACCTCGACGCCGCCATCGCCAAAAAAGCCGCCGCCGCCAAGACTCCCTGATTCCTCACTTCGTCCGCCCCTCCATCGACGACGCCGGCAACTGAAACGCATCCTCGATCACATTCACATGCGGCGGCATCCCCACCGCCAGCACCACCTCCACAATATCAAACCGGATCGCAATCGGCGGGTGCCCCAGCCGCCTCAGCCAATCCTGCGCCCCCCGCTGAATCAAGCGCCGTTTCTCCGCATTCACCGCATCCGCCGGACGCCCCTTCACCGTCCCACTCCGCGTCTTCACCTCCACAAACGTCAGCACCCGGCCCGCCCGGCACACCAGATCCACCTCTCCCCGATGCTGCCCCAGATAGTTGCAATACAGCACCTTCCTCCCCTTCCGCCTCAACCATTCCGCCGCCAAAAACTCGCCAAACCGCCCCAGCTCCCGATTGTCCATCCGCCTCCCCATCACCTCCGGATCATACAGCCCCATGCCCCGTGCCCGCCACCGTAGCACCCCGTTCCTCCACGGCTCCTCCTTCCACCAATCCATCAATCGCCCTCGAATGGATCGCTCTTCCGCCATCGCCCCCCCCTTACTTCAAATCCACCCGAGGCGCATCATTCCACAGCGTCTCCATCGCGTAAAACTCACGCTTCTCATCCGTGAACAAATGCACAATCACATTCGGATACCCCAGCACTAGCCACTGACTCTCCAAACTCCCATCGCTCACCAGCGCCGGTTTCCCGTGATCCTCCTTCAACCGCTCCGACACCTCATCGCGCAAGGCCCGCAGGTGCGGTGACGACGTCGCCGTGCACACCACCAGGTAATCCGTGATCGGCGACAAACCGCTCACATCCAGGATGGCGATGTCCTCCCCCTTCTTCTCCCCCGCATAATGCGCGCACATCCGTGCCAGTTCGAGGCCCTCAAGCTTCGGTGTCTTTTTCGATTTTGCAGTAGTCGCCATGGTAGTTTGTCCCTTACCCCTCCCGCATTCTTACGGATAAAGCAAGTACCTCTGCCGCTGCCCCCGAAACGCGTCCACCGACCGCCTCCACCCCGACACGATGCTCCCCGGCGACACCCCCCGCTTCAACTGCGTGTAAAGCCCCTCACTCCCATACACCTTGTTGAAGAGACTGAGCTTGTCCCCCTTCATGTTCGCCAGCACCTTCCCGCCCGATTGCCGATTCAGCTCCGCAATCAAATACACATCCAGCGCCGTCAGATCCGCCCCCGCCTTCGGGTGAATCGACAAACGCGCCCCCCCGAACCCATTCCGCGAATACGGAGAAAAGCCCACCCCAGGCATGTTCCATCGCTGGCACGCCGCCACAAACGCCCCCGGATTCACCCCCCGTCCCCCCGCATACCCGAACGGATTCTCCGTCCCGATCCCCACATCCACCGCCGACGCCCCCCCCAGCATGCCCGTCGCCACATAATACGCCGGCGAAGTCGCATGCGGAATGTTCGGTGACGTCCGGTACCACCTCAACCCCGTATCCTGCCAGCTCATCTGCCGGTTCCACCCCTGCATCTTCACCACCCGCAACCTCGGCACCCCGGAAATCCATCGCTGCCCCGCCGTCATCATCGCCAGCTCCCCCACCGTCATCCCATGCACATACGGCACCGGAATCTGCCCCACAAAGGACTTCCACCTCGGCTCCAACGGCGGCCCCTCCACCCGCACCCCGCCCAGCGGATTCGGCCGATCCAACACCACGAATTCCTTCCCGTTCTCCGCCGCCGCCTCCATAGCCACCGCCATCGTGCTGATGTACGTGTAGCTCCGGCACCCGATGTCCTGCAAATCAAACACCAGCACATCGATCGGCGCCAGCATCGCCGCCGTTGGCTTCCGCGTCGGCCCATACAGCGAATACACCGTCAGCCCCGTCACCCCATCCTTCCGCGTGCTCACATGAATCCCCGCCCCCACCGTCCCATCGATCCCATGCTCCGGCGCATACAACGCCCGAAACTGCCCCCCCAGCGCCCGCTGCATCGCCACCCGCGTCATCTCCCCACGCCCCGTCATGCTCGTGTGATTCGTGATCAACCCCACCCGCTTCCCCCTCAGCAAATCAAACTGACGCCCCGCCAAAAAATCAATCCCCAGCAGAAACGGCCCACCCGTCGTCGGCGCCCCCATCCCACCACCCGTCTGACACCCCGTCAGCAAGCGACTCGCCGCCACCCCCATCAATCCCTGCAAAAACTGTCTTCTCATCCTTCCACCTAACCCCATTCCTTGCACCGATCAAAACGAAAACCACCCCGACTGAAACACCCCCACTCCCCCACCGTTCTCCTCCTCACCCACCATGCGCCCCCTCATCCTCCTCGCCCTCACCACCCTCTCCACCTCCGCCGCCGACTGGACCCCCCTCTTCAACGGCCAAAACCTCGACGGCTGGACCCAGCGCGGTGGCAAAGCCGAATACCGCGTGCAAAACGGCGAGATCATCGGCGTCTCCGTCCCCAAGACCCCCAACTCCTTCCTCTGCACCAACAAAAACTACAAAGACTTCATCCTCGAATTCGAATTCAAAGTCGACCCCAACCTCAACTCCGGCGTCCAGTTCCGCAGCCAAAGCCTCCCCGACTACAAAAACGGCCAGGTCCACGGCTACCAATGCGAGATCGACCCCAGTGACCGCGGTTGGACCACCGGCATTTATGACGAAGGCCGCCGCGGCTGGTTGAACAACCTCGCCCACAACGACCGCGCCCGCTTCGCCTTCAAACCCGGCGACTGGAACCTCGTCCGCATCGAAGCCATCGGCAATCGCCTCCGCACCTTCCTCAACCGCGTCCCCGCCGCCGACTTCAAAGACGACCTCACCCCGGAAGGATTCATCGCCCTGCAAGTTCACGGCGTCCCCGACGCCTTCGTCGGCCTCGAAGTCCGCTGGAAAAACATCCGCATCCAGGAAAACCCCGAATTCGGCTCCCCGGAACGCTCCCCCATCGCCCCACCCGAAAGCGTCCTGCCGGAAAAAGTCGAAGTCATCAAAGTCGCCGAAGGCTTCAAATTCACCGAAGGCCCCGCCCTCGCCCCGGATGGCCGCATCGCCTTCTCAGACATCCCCAACGAACGCATCCACCTCTTCGACCCCAAAACCAAAGAGGTCACCCTCCACCGCGAAAACACCGGCAAGGCCAACGGCCTCATGTTCACCCCCGCCGCCGCCCTCCTCGCCTGCGAAGGCGGCGCCCGCCGTCTCTCCCGCCAGGAAGCCGGCACCGGCACCCTCACCACCCTCTCAGACACCTTCGACAAGCACCCCTATAACTCCCCCAATGACCTCGACATCGACGGCAAAGGCGGAATCTACTTCACCGACCCCGCCTACGGCCGCAAACCCGACGACATGCCCATCGGCAAGGAAGGCGTCTACTACGCCACCCCCAACAAAGACCGCAGCAAACCCGCCAACGTCATCCGCATTATAGACGACCTCATCCGCCCCAACGGCGTCCTAGTCTCCAACAACAAGTCCACCCTCTACGTCGTCGACAACGGCGCGAATGCCCTCATCGCCTACACCATCCAGCCCGACGGCACCGTCAAAGACCCCCGCAAACTCGCCACCTTCGACCCCACCGAAACCAAAGGCGGCGACGGCCTCACCAGCGACGCCTTCGGCAACCTCTACATCGCCGCCAAAGGCATCCACATCTTCGACAAAGAAGGCAAACCCCTCGGCATCATTGACGTCCCCGAACGCCCCACCAACTGCACCTTCGGCCCCACCGGCTCCCAAACCCTCTACATCACCGCCCGCACCAGCCTCTACACCGTCAAACTCAACGTCGACGGCCGCCGCTAGCCCCATCCCAACGCCGGCACCGACAGCCAGGTTGGAGTCAAGCATTTAGCCGCTCATTTGCGGAGGTTTTGGAAGGAGAATGAAAACCTCTTTTTGAGCAGCGAACGTTTGACTCTTGGACTCCAGAGAGACGAATCGGCCAAAAGCCTTCACTCCAACAAAGCCCTTCTTCCCCTACTTTATAAGCTCACTCGTTACCCACGGCGTTGATTCCAACCTGCTGCAACCTCGACATCGCCGCCCACTCCGGCCTCCACTCCGGCCTCCACTCCATCAAAATCAACGTGGAGGGCGTCACCTGTATCGGACCATTCTTATAATCCCTGCCTTCTTTTTGACGTAACCTCAGTCACACTGGTTCTTTATACTTCTTCATGCTCTTATTCGGCAACTCTTTGCCGCTCAACGTGCGATACAATTGCCTTATTCCTGCATCAAGTTCCTGATGACACTCTGATGCGTAGCTGAGGAAAGACTCTAACCACATTCGATCTTGCGGATGACTGATAAAATCAATGAACTGTGTGCGCAAATGCTCGACCTCATCGATATGGTCGTAGCCATCTCTAATTGCCTTAAAGAGCTTAGCGTCAAACTCGGCGATAATTGGGAGCAGGCGGGTAAGATCTGCGGTTCGAATCTCTGGCAATGGGCCCCCGGATACAATACCATCATCTGCATGAACCTCATGAGCAATGCTGCCACTGTGCTTAGTCACAATCGCGTTTTTCTCATCTAAAAACACGAACTCTCTGCCCGCCCTATTTATGCAGCCGAATAGAAAGTTCAGTACACGAAAGTTGTGACTAACCTCACGGCAAAGTAGCTGTTTAGCTGCTCTGACCTTCCGACGACGTTCGAATATGCGACGAACAAACTCAAATGTCTCTTTGGTGATAAACAGACAGATCGCAACTATCGCGGCTATCGGAAGGAACTCTTGCATTTGTCGCAGTGGGTTTTGGCCGAACGTCGAAGTCCTTTTACACCTGCCCCGGGTGCGAGCCTTCGACTATGGTTGGAAAGTTGAATGGGCATGGCGGATTACACTCGCGGCGAGTCAGACGTTAAGCGAGACGATCTATTAGGTTTTGTATTTCTCGGCGGTAAATTTGGACGAATTGTCGAGCAGCGGATACACTGTCGAAACATTGATGTTCAACTGACTGAGCTCTTTCATGATCTTGCGCTTACTTGAAGCGGAAACCGCCACACGCTCGATTTCGATTTCAGGCCTTCCTACCTCGGGAAGTTCTGCATCATGACCAAATAGCAAGAATGAACCCGATTGGAAAGCGATCCTCTTGTTGCTCATCTTGGTCTTAACACACAAGATTCGTGCAAAATCCGCTGGATCCATGCAATCCTGGAAATACGGCTTCTCCTGGCAAATGAAGTGAAGGAGCCGCGGGCAGGGCTCAGCATCATTGAACGCCGCGATGTCTTGCGCAAAGTTGAATGCCAATTTGTCAGCCGGGCTGAGTCGAGCAAGATTTGAAAGACAGCTAACGGTGTCGCTGTCGAAAAACTTGATGTCTGCATTTATGACCTTGAGAAAAATCACATCACCATCAACGTCAGGCGATCCATCGCACGCAAAATATAGGGCCATCAGGGGGTTCGAAGTGATGTCTAGGAGGCGGGTAGGCAGAGAGTGGTGCTGCATCCGGACGAGTTTCTCGAATGCGGAAACGTCGGACGCAAACTCTGTCGGATTTGAGGCAATCAATTCACTGAACATCGAGTGCTCAGCCTGTTTCCAGCCATCGTTCCGATACAGCGAGGGCTGGAGCCGATACGTCCTTTTGTTGGAGTGACCACGAAAGAACATCGTCCGATCTGGATCGCACGCGACTTTGAAAACCTTTCGGACGAATCCCTCGACGCTTGTAATCCCTTTAGACATGTATTCTATAGCCTAACAGTAAAATTAGCCGCCTTGTGCCTAAACCATTCAAACACAGAGAGACTCTTGAGGGTGAAACGCCGTTCGAGAGTTTTGCGGCTATCCGGACCGGGCCTCGCCATCAGCTTAGTCATAGCCCCCGTTCGGCAGGGCTGCAACCGTGAAAGAGGGTAGAGCATGGCTGGGCTCTCGGGCCAGACGCCCATTCCCCCACCATGCCCCACCCCGCCCGAACCTCACGGCGCACGGCAAACCGTCTCATCCCCCCACGGACTCTGCCCCGCAGCCCCTTTGGCGGCCATGCGCAGGGCATACTCCACCCCAGGCGTCAGCCCGCCGATCGTTTGGCGGCACTTGCTGTCCACAGACACCTGCACCCACGCCGCCGCAGGATCGCCGTGCGAGCGAGCCTCCACCGGGTAGAACTTCGCGCCATAGACCGCCTTGCAACTGATCTTGATCGTCCCCGGGAACGGCCCAGCCACCGCCTTCACATTCTCCGGCGCTGGCAGCGGCCCAATGGGCACCGTGGACGGAGCCGCGACTTGGAAGCCAGAGATGGGGATCTCGGCAGGGTCGCCACCCGTCGTCGTCTCCACATAGTCCGCCCGCTCCTGCACCGCCTTCTTCCATGAATGATCGACCTCTTGCCCATGCAGACGGATTGAACCAGATGATGGCCAAGCAGTTGTCTGATATTTCTGCAGGCCCAGCCCGCATCAACCCCGCGCGACAGCGCCCTAGCTAGAGGCGCTGATGACCTCACTTTCCTCTTTGAGTCTTTCTGCAATCCAGACCTTGATGATCGATTGCCGGGTAACTCCCATGCGCGATGCCTGAAAGTCGAGTGAATCGATCACCCACTGCGGAAAATCCACATTCACTCGCTTTTGCTCAAGCCCGGGCCGCCGCGCGCTAGAATAATCAAGGTGGGCCGTGATGTCGCCACCTTCATCAAAAAGACGGTCCAACTCACTGGCCTTGATTGTAGTTTTGCTTTTCTTCATCTCTGGATCTCCTTACCGATATGAGTCTGATCTTTTCTGCCCTGATAGTGTAAATTCCCGTCCAATAGGCCTCGCCAATCCGTGCAATGATCGCTTCCCTCGGTTCGTCTTCGGACCGGGCTGGCACAATCAGTCGTGACTCGTCCTGCCATAAAGTCTGGGCCGTGAGAAAATCAATGCCATGCTTCAATCGGTTCTTCTCGGACTTTTCCGGGTCAAACTCAAATGGCATGATGGTATATTAAATATACCTTTCCGGCATGTCAATACCAACATTTCTTTGGCCGACTAACGTCGACTCCTCCTGAGCCTGACCAGGGGTGCGGATTCGACTGTAGATTGAGAATGTAGCGGTCATGATGGCTAAAATTGGCGGCGGGTTATGCGTTAGGAGTCACACCTTGTTCACTTTGGGTTGGCATAAAGCTCACGATCAAACGTCGGCATTCGGGAAACCGTTGAATCCTCAATTCTCCACCAAAGCCTGAAAATTGAGCCTCAATTTGCTCATCACTAAAGAAGTGCTTAATCACCCTGAAAACCGATACATCAGGCAGGGTCCGCTCCTGAATGAAGTTCCCTTCCTGATCGAAAAATCCGTTCCTGGAATGCTCCCCGGGCAGTTGATCGATGAACATCAGCACTGACCCGGCACTAACGCGACGAATAGCTCCGGAAAGAAATGCCTCTATCTTGGAGAGTGGCACGTGCGCCAACCAGTCAACCGCCAGGATCGCGTCAAAAACCCCTGGAATCAGATCCAAACGATAGGCATCCGCCTGCAAAAGGGACACCCGATCAAACGGGAGACTCTTCTTCCGAGCCTCATCAAGCGTCGATTGATTATAGTCCATGGCGACGACCGATGCCGCTGTCTCGGATGCAAACTGAGTCCAAAAACCCGGCCCACAAGCAATCTCCAAAACGTGCCTTCCGCTCATAGCCTCACGAACGCGATCAATGATTGGCCCCAGCCTGCGCACTGTCACCTCATCGTCGTAACCCATGGAAGAATCATAGACAGGTGCCCTCTGTCCATAATAGCGCTGCATCTCTTCAATGATCATGTTTTTGGAGCGAGCAATTGAATCATCTTCCTTTTTTGCGAACCATTCCGCCAAACCAAGTCTCTCGACCCCGAAGGCACCCATCTCCCAGTCTCCCAGTCTCCCAGTCTCCCCCTCCCCGCTCGCAAAGCGAGCCCTCTCATCCCCGCCGCTCAAACACCCTCGGCACCACCACCGACACCTTCTTCTTCTCCGGTTTCGGATCCAGATTCTCATGCAGTTGCCCTGACGCCACGCTCGACACCACCCCGCCCTCCGGCACCTCCGCACCGCTCACCCACACCAGCGCATTCAGCACCACCTTCCGAAAATCCGCATTCCCCCAGTTCAAATGGAAGTGCCCCCCGGTGAACCCAAAGCCGCGCCCGCCATCCCCGCGCTCCACCGTCCACATCATCGCCTCCGGTTGCCCCTTCTCCGCCTGAATGTGCGGATACGGCCCTTTCGGTGCCACATACGGTCCGTCCCGCGTCGCATCCGACGGCACCGCCACCAAAATCGGCACAAAGCCCTCACCCCCGTCTTTCGCCGCCGTGATCCCATCGCCAAAAGCCGGCCGGAACCGCATGTTAAAATACCACTCGTCCTGAATCTGAAACGGCTTCACCCCGCGCGTCACCGCATGCTCCGGAAACGACTCAAACTTCGGCTCCCAAATCGGATTGCACGAAAACGCATTCTCATAGTGCCCGCCCAACCACTTCTGAAACTCCGCCCCCGCCTTATCCGCCACCACTTCCACCCCATAGTGCATGCACCCAAAACCCACGCCCTTCGCCATCAATCCCTTCAGCGTCTCCAAATGCCCGTCCACCACCGCCGGATGCTTCCCGCCCCCGTCCGAGTAAATCACCACCGCATCCGCATCCGCAAACGTCTTCTCATCCGTCACCCACCCCATCTCATGCCTCTCCACCACCAATCCCGGCACCCCCTTCAAACACTGCTCTAACAAAATCGACCCCGCCCGAAACTCATGCATCATCGGCGGATGCGATGGCTTCCCCGCGATTAAGACCAGCTTCTTCTTCCCCTCCGCCGTCACCCCAAACACCGACCCACCCGCCAACAAGCCGCCCAGCCCAAGCACCATCAAAAATCGCATCTTCATCATCCCCAAATCCTGCCCACCCCCATCCCCAGAGTCAAGCCATTCTCACACCCCAAACATACCCCTCGACATCCCCCCTCCCTTCTCCCAATTTCCCCAACCATGAACCGCCGCCACTTCTTCCGCTCCACCACAGGCAGCCTCCTCGCCCTCACCCCCGCCGCCCATCTCCTCGGCCAGGACACCGACCCCGCCCCCACGCTCCCCACCGTCCGCCAAATCACCCGCCAACCCGGCTTCCACTGGTTCGGCTACTACGACAAACTGCAATTCTCCCCCGACGACCGCTACGTCCTGTCCAATCAAGTCCACTTCGAGCACCGCTCCCCCAAACCCGACGACGTCATCCAAGTCGGCATGGTCGATCTCCAGGACAACGACAAATGGATCGAACTCGGCACCTCTCACGCCTGGAACTGGCAGCAGGGCTGCATGCTCCAATGGGTCCCCGGCACCGACTCCACCGTCATGTGGAACGATCGCCAGGACGGCCAGTTAGTCTGCCACCTCCTCGACATCAAATCCGGCAAAAAACGCACCCTCCCCCGCGCCCTCTACGCCCTCAGTCCCGATGGCAAATGGGGCATCTCCACCGACTTCCGCCGCCTCAATGACACCCGTCCCGGCTACGGTTACAACGGCGTCCCCGACCCCAACAAAGACATCCTCGCCCCCACCGACTCCGGCCTCTGGCGCGTCAACCTCGAAACTGGCGAAGAACAACTCATCTTCACCATGGCTCAAGCCGCCGCCATCCCCTACACCGGCTCACCCGACGGCTTCAGCAAAAACGCCAAACACTGGTTCAATCACCTCCTCTTCTCCCCGGACGGCTCCCGCTTCATCTTCCTCCATCGCTGGAAAGGCGAAGGCGACAAAGGCTTCGTCACCCGCCTCTTCACCATCAACGCCGACGGCTCCGACCCCTACATCCTCGATCCCCTCGGCCGCACCTCCCACTTCGTCTGGCAGGACAGCGCCCACGTCTTCGCCTTCGCTTTCCACCCCTCTCACGGCGAACGCTTCTACCTCTTCAAAGACAAGACCACAGAGGTCCAAGTCATCGGCAAGGACAAAATGCCCGTCAACGGCCACAACACCTACCTCCCCAACACCAACTACGAGTGGGTCCTCAACGACACCTACCCCGACACCAAGCGCCTCCAAAACCCCTACCTCTACCACATCCCCACCGACCGCCGACTCCCCCTCGGCCACTTCTACAGCCCCGCCTTCTACACCGGCGAATGGCGCTGCGACAACCACCCCCGCTCCTCCCGCAGCGGCAAACTCATCTGCATCGACTCCCCCCACAACTCCGGCCGCCAACTCCACCTAATCGACGCCACCCCCCTCCTCCAATAATCATCCACTCTCTACTCTCTACTCTCTACTCTCTACTCCCAGTGCCCCCCTTCATCACCCTCCCCGACCTCACCAACTGGCCCACCACCCAGTCCCTCTTCTCCCCCCCCGCCCGCCTCGCCGTCATTGGCGATCCCATCGCCCACTCCCGCTCCCCTCAGATGCACAACCCCGCCCTCGCGGCCTGTGACATCCCCGCCTCCTACATCCGCGTCCAAGTCCCCGTCGGCCAGGTCAAACACGCCTTCACCCTGTTCCAAGACGCCGGCTTCCTCGGCGTCAACATCACCATCCCGCACAAGTTCGAAGCCCTCGACGCCGTCGACCACATCGACCCCGCCGCCCAGCGCCTCGGCGCCGTCAACACCCTCGCCATCCGCGACGGCAAACTCCACGGCTACAACACCGATGGCCCAGGCTTCCTCCGCAGCGTGCAAGAAGCCTTCCACACCTCCCTCCGCGACCTCCGCATCCTCATGCTCGGTGCCGGCGGCGGAGCCGGTCGCGCCGTCGCCGTCCAATGCGCCCTCGAAGGTTGCCAACGCCTCGTCCTCGCCAATCGCACCCCCGAAAAAGCCTCCCATCTCGCCACCGAACTCCAATCCATCGCCCCTCAACTCCCCATCTCCATCCTCCCCTGGGACCCCGCCCACCTCCTCGCCGAACTCCCCCACATCGACCTCATCGTCAACGCCACCTCCCTCGGCATGAAAACCGAAGACGCCCCCCTCATCCCCCCGCAATCCCTCACCTCCCAACACCTCGTCTTCGACATGGTCTACCGCGCCAACGGCACCCCCACCCCCCTCATCGCCGATGCCCAACTCGCCCAGGCCCAAACCGCCGACGGCCTCTCCCTCCTCCTCCACCAGGGCGCCCTCTCCTTCGAACACTGGTTCAACCGCCCCGCCCCCCTCGAAGTCATGCGCCAAGCCCTCATCGCCTCCTTAAATCCGTAGGCCCTTCCAAAAGTCCGCACTCAAATCCTGTTAAGCCCTTTCAATCCTGCAAGCCGACCGAAGGGAGACAGCCTGCCAAAGGCAGCCCGAAGGTAAGCGAAGCGCAGCAATCCTGTCAAAGCTACCCTGTTTCGCCTGCTCCAAAGACCCCCAACTTCACCATTGTCATCTCCCTCACCTTGTTTCAACCTAGCGCCCCATGAGTCATCCCGCATCCTCCCTTCCAGACAACACCGTTTGGTACAAACAACTCACCGGCTACCACTGGTTCGTCCTCATCGTCGCCTCCGCCGCCTGGTTCTTCGACTGCCTCGACCAGCGCCTCTTCTCCCTCGCCCGAGTCCCCGCCCTCGTCGAGCTCATGAAGCTCCCCCCCACCAGCCCCGAACTGCAATCCTTCGGCAAAGTCGTCACCGCCTGCTTCCTCGTCGGCTGGGGCATCGGCGGCCTCATCTTCGGCGCCCTCGGTGACAAATTCGGCCGCTCCCGGATGCTCACCCTCACGATTTTGATCTATTCCGCCTTCACCGGCCTCAGCTACTTCAGCCAAACCCAGCTCGACTTCACCATCTTCCGCTTCCTCACCGGCGTCGGCGTCGGTGGCGTCTTCGGCCTCGCCGTCGCCCTCATCGCTGAAACCGTCCCCAACGG
This sequence comes from Verrucomicrobiaceae bacterium, assembly GCA_947440575.1. Taxonomy (GTDB): domain Bacteria; phylum Verrucomicrobiota; class Verrucomicrobiia; order Verrucomicrobiales; family Verrucomicrobiaceae; genus JAGRPD01. The sequence continues at coordinate 1,363 of CANETF010000068.1, read as the reverse complement.
CGCCCGCACCCAGTGCCTCGGCCTCCTCCAAATCCTCTCCACCATCGGCAACATCACCGCTGGCCTCGCCAAAATGGGCATCGATTCCCTCGAGGCCAACCAAACCATCGCCGCCGGCTCCGGTTGGCGCTGGATGTTCCTCATCGGCGCCGCCCCAGCCTTCATGATCATCTTCACCCGAGGCTACCTCAAAGAACCCGAATCCTGGCAGCGCCTCAAAGACTCCGGCCAAATCCCCAAAGGCAACATCTTCGCCCCCTACGCCGGTCTGCTCGCCAACGCTCGCTGGCGCAAAAACCTCATCGTCGGTGCCATCATCGCCAGCACCGGCGTCGTCGGCCTCTGGGCCATCGGCGAATACGCGGTCGACCTCCAAAAAGTGGTCTTCAAACAGTTCTACGAAAAAGCCGGCACCGCCCCGGACAAAATCGCTGGCAAGGTCAACGACGCCATCTCCTACGCCTACATCCTGAACATGCTCGGCGCCGCGGTTGGCATGACTCTCTTCACCAATATCGCCAAACTCGGCCGCCGCCTCGCCTTCTTCATTGGCTTCACCGCCGCCCTCATCACCACCTTCCTCGTCTACTGGAAAATGAGTTCCCCTATGGACGCCTACTGGATGATGCCCCTCATGGGCATGGCCCAACTCAGCGTCTTTGCTGGCTTCGCCATCTACCTCCCCGAACTCTTCCCAAACAAACTGCGCAGCACCGGCACCAGCTTCTGCTACAACCTCGGCCGCTTCGCCGCCGCCGGCGGCAGCTTCTTCTCCGCCACCCTCACCTCCGGTGTCTACGGCAGCTACGCCGCCCAGGACCCCGCCCTACCCCTCCGCTACGCGGCCATGACCATGTGCGTCATCTTCATCATCGGCATCATCGTCCTGCCCTTCGCTCCGGAAACCAAAGGCAAACCTCTCCCTGAGGATTGACCCACATGACCCCAGCCGAACTCGCCGCCGCCCCCACACTCCCGCCTGGCCTCAGCCCCGAGGCCCAGGCCCTCTGGCACGCCAAAAAAGGCAACTGGGAGCAGTCCCACAACATCGCCCAGGACATCCACACCAGACACGGCTCCTGGATCCACGCCCTCCTCCACCTCATCGAAGGCGACGTCGGCAATGCCCACTATTGGTTCGCCAAAGCCGGCAAATCTGCCGTCAAAATCGCCGAAATCGAAGAGCTCTGGCAAGAAATCGCCGCCGAAATCCTAGCCTGACCTATTCATGAAAGTCGTCGCGAGACGCCGCGAAAGCTCGCATTGGCTAGGCGGGTGCAGTTTTGAAAGGCTGAGTGCATTTGTAAATGCTCGATGCCTTTCAAAACCAGCCCAACGCCGCCAATGCGGGCTTGCAGCAAGT
>CANETF010000067.1 GCA_947440575.1 Verrucomicrobiaceae bacterium | reverse complement strand
GGAGCGGGGGGCTCGAGGGGAAGGTGGTGGCACTGCTGGAGGCGGCGGGGATGGAGGTGGTGGTGTTTGCGGTGGCGGGGGAGCCGACGATTGAGGGGGTGGAGTCGGGGGTGGCGATAGCGAAGGGGGCGGGGTGTGAGTGGGTGCTGGCGGTGGGTGGGGGATCGGTGGTGGATGCGGGGAAGGCGATTGCGGCGTTGGTGGCGAATGCGGGATCGGTGAGGGAGTATGTGGAGGTGATCGGGACGGGGCGGGTGTTGGAGCGGGATCCGCTGCCGTTTGTGGCGGTGCCGACGACTGCGGGGACGGGGGCGGAGGCGACGCGGAATGCGGTTTTGTGCTGTCCGGAGGCGGGGGTGAAGGTGAGTTTGAGGCATCGGTCCATGTTGCCGAGGTTGGCGTTGATTGATCCGGAGTTGGCGGTGTCAGTTCCGGCTGGGGTGACGGCGGTGACGGGGATGGATGCGTTGACGCAATTGTTGGAGGCTTTTGTTTGTGTGCGGGCGAATCCGATGACGGATGCGCTGTGTGCTGAGGGGGTGGCGAAGGTGGTGGGGTCGTTGAGGCGGGTGGTGGGGGATGGGGCGGATGTGGGGGCAAGGTCGGAGATGGCTTTGGCGGCGTTGTTTAGCGGGATGGCTTTGGCGAATGCGGGGCTAGGAGCGGTGCATGGGTTTGCGGCACCGCTGGGAGGGCGGTATGGGATGGGGCACGGGGCGGTGTGTGCGGCGCTGCTGCCGGCGGTGTGGGAGGTGAATTTGCGGGCGGTGCGGGAGCGGGGGACGGGGGAGCAGGTGAGGCGGTTTGAGCGGGCAGCGGTTTGGTTGACGGGGGATGCGGGGGCTAAGGCGGAGGATGGGGTGGGGTGGTTGCGGGAGTTGGTGCGGGATTTGAAAGTGCCGGGGTTGAGGGCGTTGGGGGTGAGTGAGGGGGATTGGGATGAGGTGGTGCCTTTGGCGTTGCGGGCGAGCAGCATGAAGGCGAATCCGGTGGGGCTGAGTGAGGGGGAGTTGAGGCGGTGTTTGGAGGGTGCGGAGTGAATTTTTGCGAGGTAGCTGCAAGGATTGGCGAATGATGGCGGGTGAAGTTCTTGTGACAGTTGGTTTGACAGGTGGGTGCAAGTGGAATGATTGTGGGGCGAACCATGGATGAACCCGCAGAAATTTCCGAATTGCCTGAGGAGGTGAAGAAAGAGCGCGTCTTGTGGGAGAAGACGCGCAAGAGCCTGATTGAGCGGTTGAATAATTGGGAGGATCAGCGGACGTGGAATGAGTTTTACCAGACGTATTGGCGGCTGGTTTACAGTGTGGCGACGAAGTCGGGTTTGACGAGGGAGGAGGCGTTCGATGTGGTGCAGGAGACGATCATTGCGATCGCGCGGCAGGTGCAGAAGGGGCAGTATGATCCGAGGGCGGGTTCGTTTAAGGCGTGGCTTTTGCAGATGACCCGGTGGCGGATTTTGGATGTGTTTCGGGCGAGGAAGCGGCAGCCATCGCTATCGAACCAGGGGAATTCGGAGAGTGAGGACAGTCAGAATTTGGCGATGGAGCGGCTGACGTCAGAGAAGGACAATTTGTTGGAAGGGATTTGGGATCGGGAGTGGCGGGACAACATCAGTGCGGCGGCGTTGGAGCGGGTGAAGGCGAAGGTCTCGCCGCGGCAGTTTCAGATTTTTGATTGTTATGTGATGAAGGGTTGGGGGGTGAAGAAGACAGCGGAGGCGTTGGGAATCAATGCGGCGCAGGTTTATCTGGCGAAACATCGGGTGGGGAGTTTGGTGAGGAAGGAAATCCAGGGGCTTGAGAATCAACTGCTGTGATGGCAGAATAGGCTGATTATTCGGCTGAAATGGGCTGGGCGATGGCGCTGGACCTGATGCGAATGAGTCAATGGAACGTGAGTGATGTCTGAATTCGAGGACCCACGCGATCTCCAGCCTCCGGCTGATGGGATGATGCCAAGGCATGTGCCGGCGAGGCCGATGGTGGAACCGGAGGTGGAGGCGGAAGAGGGCTGGGGGAGTGAGGCGGATACGGCTTCGGCGAGGATGCCGGTGATCGTGGGGAGGCGGGAGGTGGTGCGTGCGGGTGAGGCGCAGGCGGTTTCGCATCGGGACGATTTGGTGATTCCGGATTACACGCTGCTGAAGCGGATCGGGTCGGGGGCGTATGGGGAGGTGTGGCTGGCGCAGAGTGTGACGGGGGCGCTGCGGGCGGTGAAGATCGTTTGGCGGGAGGATTTTGAGTTAACGAAGACGTTTCATCGGGAGTTTGAGGGAATTCAGCAGTTTGAACCGATCTCGCGCGGGCATCCTTGCTTGGTGCATATTTTGCATGTGGGGTGGAATGAGCATCGGGGGTTCTATTACTATGTGATGGAGCTGGCGGATGATGCGGAGAAGGGGGCGCAGATTGATGATTTGGCGGCTTACACGGCGAGGACGGTGACGTCGGACATGAAGGCGCAGGGTCGGTTGGACCTGCATTTTTGCCGGGAGGCGGGGATGTATTTGGCGGATGCGCTGGGTTACATGCACGACCATGGGTTGACGCATCGGGACATCAAACCGTCGAACATCATTTTCGTGGGGGGGATGTGCAAGCTGGCGGACATTGGTTTGGTGGCGGCGACGGGAGAGCGGACGTTTGTGGGGACAGAGGGTTTTGTGCCGCCGGAGGGGCCGGGGACACCGCAGGCGGATCTTTATAGCTTGGGCAAGGTGCTGTATGAGATGAGTTCGGGGAATGACCGGATGGAGTTTCCGGAGGTGCCGGCGAGTTTGCGGGATGATGAGTGGGAATTTTGGGTGGATTTGAATCGGGTGATTTGCCGGGCGTGCGCGCCGGATTTGAAGGAGCGTTACGCGACGGCGGGGCAGATGATGCAGGCGTTGCAGGGGTTGGGGATGCGGAAGCCGGAGCCATTGGGGCGTCGGTTGGTGCGGGCGATGGTGGTTTTGGTGGCGGGATCGGCGTTGGCCGGGGGAGCGGTGGTGATGGGGCGACAGCAGATGGACTGGAGTTATCGGGTGCCGGTGCCGGAGCGGCCGGCGAAGGTGGCGGAAGCGGCGCCTGAAATGCCGGTGAAGGGTCGGCCCTGGAAGAGCCAACAGGGGCGGTGGTTTTCGTTTCAAAAGGACAAGCATGAGGCGGATCTGCCTTTGGAATACGAGTTGTTTTATCGTTACATGGAGGCGACGACGATGTCGTTTGAGGGTGAGGTGGTGGGGTATACCGGGCCGGACAAAAAGAAGCTGAATGTGGTGCTGGTGAATCCGAAGGATGCGGATGCGTATTGCGTCTGGGCAACGGAGGCGGCGCGGAAGAGTCGTTACCTGGATGCGAGTCAGGAGGTGCGCTGGGTGCCGATGACGATCAAGACGGAGTCCTCGGGGAGTTCGAATCGGAAGGGACTGGTGGCGGTGAAGATGCAGGTGCTGAAGGTTGCGGTGGGAACGGTGAGGCTGGCTTCGGTGCCTCCAGGAGCGGAGGTGAGGAAGGGTGAAAGGTGGCTGGGGGTAACGCCGCTGGAACTGACGAGCGTGCCGGTGGGGAAGTTCAGCTATGAGTTGTTGCTGCCCGGGTATGCGGAGATGAAGGCGGAGGGGAATTTGAAGGAGAAGGAGGTGCTGGCTTTGAATGTGAGGTTGCGAGCGAATGGGGCGGTGGTGTTTGGCAAGCCGTGGAAGAACAGTTTGGGAATGAAGATGGTGCCGTTAGGATTGTCGATGCTGGCAGTGACGGAGACGCGGGTGGAGGATTTTGCGCAGTTTGTTCGGTCAACGGGAATGAAACGGTCTGCGGAGTTTGATAAGGGGCGAAACGGTAACGATCCGGTAACGCAAGTGACACGAGTTGAGGCGAATTTGTTTTGTCGGTGGCTGACGGATCGGGAGCGTGGGCAGGGATTGTTGCAGGAAGATCAGGAGTATCGGTTACCGACCGATGATGAGTGGAGCATGGCGGCGTATTTGCCGAGAGAGCGGGGGGCGACGCCGGCGGAGCGGAATTTGAGGGTGGAGGGGATTTATCCGTGGGGGTTCACGTGGCCTCCACTGACGAAGCAGGGGAATTTTGCGGATGAAAGCACGAAGGCGGATGGAGCGAAGGTGGTGCCGAAGTACAACGATGGGTATGCGGGGTTGGCGGGAGTGGGGTCGTTGAGGCCGGACGGGCGGGGATTGTCGGATTTGTCGGGGAATGTGTGGGAGTGGGTGATGGATCCGTGGTCGGGGAAGGACGATGGCGATGGGGTGGTGCGCGGGGGGTCGTTTAGGACGTTTGAGCGGAAGGAATTGCTGGCGTCGTATCGGCGGCCGTTGGCGGTGCAGGCGCGGGAGCCGGATGTGGGGTTTCGGGTGTTGCTGGGGACGGTGGGTGTGATGGCGAGGGTGGACGATGATTGAGGCGAGGGAGGCGGCAGGGGTGCGGGAGGTGGAGGCTGTGAGGGTGCGGGTATTGATGGTGATGGTGGGCATTTTTGTGGCGTTTTGGCCGGTGCTGGGGTGGTGGTGGCGGCGAGTGGGGGATGATTCGGATGAGCCGCTGGGGGTGCTGGCGTTGATTTGTGCGATAGGATTTGTCTGGAGGGAGCGTCGGCGGGTGTCGGTGACGCGTTGGGCGCTGGGTGTGGGGATGGTTTTGATGGTGGAGATTCGAATGGTTTCGGGAGAGGTGCCGATGCTGGTTCGGGGAATGGGGTTTGTGGCGGTCTTGGTGGTGGGGTTGAGGTTGTGGGTGCTGCCGGGGTTGGTGATGCTTTTGAGTTTGGCACTGCCTTGGGTGGCGACGTTGCAGTTTGTGGCGGGGTATCCGCTGCGAGTGGTGGTAGCGATGGGAGCGGAGAAGGTGTTGCGATTGATGGGGGTGCTGGTGACACGGGAGGGGACGGATCTTTGGTATGAAGGGGTGGCAGTGGGGGTGGATGCGCCGTGCAGTGGGATCCGGATGCTCTGGTTTTTGCTGTTTGCAGCGGCGTTTTTGGCGGCTCGCTTTGGGTTACGGTGGGGGCGGACCGTCTTGTTGATGCTGGTGGCTGGCGGGTTGGCTTTGGTGGCGAACGGGGTGCGGGCGACGGTGTTGTTTTTTCCGGAGGCGGGATTGGCCGAGTGGCCGCACTGGACGCATGAGGGGACAGGGGTGGTGTTGTTTTTGCCGTGTCTGGGATTGTTGATGGGGTTGGCGGGGCGGTGGGAGCGGAGGTCTCAATCGGGGGGAGTTGGGAGGCAGGTGGGGCGTGGGTGGATGGTGGCGTTTGGGGTGGTTTGTGTGGGGGTGGCGATGACGTGGGGGGGGCAGGGGAAAGCTCCTGTGGCGCCGGTGGAAGGGCTGCAGGTCGTGTGGCCAGAGTCGTTTCGGGGGATGCCGTTGGAGCCGATGCCGCTGTCGGTGAGGGAGGAGCATTTTGCGGCGGGTTTTCCCGGGGCGTTGGGGCGGTTTCGGTGTGGTGAGGGGGAGGTGATCTTCAGGCGGGTGGATCGGGCGACGAGGATGCTGCATTCGGCTGAGGATTGCTTCAAGGCGGCGGGATTTGAGATGAAGCGGCAATGGGGTCAGGCTGAGGCGGGGGACGGGCTTTGGCAGGTTTGGAAAGCGAAGCGAGGGGAGGAGCGGGAGCTGTTGGTTTGCGAACAGATTCGGAGTGCCGGTGGGGATTTGTTCACGGATGTGTCGGCCTGGTATTGGAGGGCGTTGAGGCATCCGGAAGAAGGGCCTTGGACGGCGGTGACCTGGGTGCGATTTGGTCAGGATTGATGGGAATTGGTGGATCGTGGGAGGAGGCTGGTTTTTTCTGTGGCAAGCGGGGGGGGGCTGGCTTAGTTGGGCGGGTGGATGAAGCTGACTACAAAGTAAAACTGGAGATTTTCGAGGGGCCGTTGGACCTGCTGCTGTATCTCATCAAGAAGGATGAGATCGACATTTATGACGTGTCGCTGGAGCGGATCACGAAGCAGTATCTGGACTACGTGGACACGTTCAAGATGTTGAACATTGAGCTGGCGAGCGAGTTCATCGTGATGGCGGCGAACTTGATGTACATCAAGAGCCGGGAGTTGCTGCCGAAGCTGCAGCAGCCGCCGGATGAGGAGGCGGATGAGGATGACCCGCGGTGGGAATTGATCCGGCAGTTGGTGGAATACAAGAAGTTCAAGGATGCGGCGCAGTTTTTGGGCACGCAGGAGGTGAAGGCGGAGGAATTCTTTGCGACGACGCCGGAGCTGCCTGATTTGAGCGCGCCGGTGGCGGTGGCGCAGGTGGGGGTGTTTGATTTGATTCGGGCGTTTCAGCGGGTGTTGAAGCGGTTTGAGAACACGACGGATATTCGGGAGATCGTGGATGATCGGTTCACGGTGGCGGACAAGATTGAGCATTTGCTGGACACGCTGGTGGCGGGAGAGCGGGTGCCGTTTGAGTCGCTGTTTCAGGGGGCGGCGAGTCGTGGGGAGGTGATTGTGACGTTTTTGGCGATGCTGGAGTTGATCAAGCTGAACCATTTGCAGGTGGAGCAGGAGACCTTGCTGGGGAGCATTGTGGTGTATCGACCGGAGATTTGAGATGGGCCAGCCACAACCGACGCCGATTGATGTGAGTGCGTTGCCTGTTTTGGCGCAGGCGACGATGAAGGCTGCGAAGTTTCCGGTGTTAGCGACGGTGGAGGGAGATCAGCCGCGGGTGAGGCCGGTTTCACCCGTGAGGACGGATGGCTTTACGGTGTATGTGGCGAATTTGCGGCGGTATGGCAAGACGGCGGAGATTGCGGCCAATCCGAAGGTGGAGTTGTGTTACACGGATGAAGAACACAATCAGGTGAGGATCACGGCGGAGGCGGAGGTTGTGACGGAGGCAGGATTGTTGGGGGAAATCTGGGAAGGGAACCCTTTGCTGAGGGCGTATTTGAGGACGCCGGAGAATTCGGAACTGATCGTGTACCGGATGAAAGCGCTGAGGGTGAGGTACATGCGGGAGTGGGCGCTGGAGTACTATGAGGTGCCGATTTGACAGTGAATGGGCGAATTTTTGCTCAAAAGAGTGAATTCCAGGCTGGACGTGCCACTGCTTTTGTCATTAGTCTTCCTCTCCCCCCCAAATTCATGCGTTTGCTGTCAAAAATCCTGTGGTTCCTTGCCTTTTTGGTGGCCACATTCTGCTGGATGGTGCTCTTCGAGCACGGTTTTAGCGTGGAAAGCTTCACCCGTGGGGTGAGCGAGGAGTTGAAGGAGATGACGGCGAAGGTGACGGGGGGAACGGCGGTTGAATCGCCAGCTGTCGAACCTGTGGTGACGCCTGAAGCTCCTGCTGCCAAGAAGCCTGGGGCTTGACCTGGGGCAATCCAATTTCATTTTATCCAAACCAACTGATCTCACTCATCCTCATTCATCTGCTATGATCGTCCAAGAATCCGAACTCGAACCGAAATTTCAAAACCTCTGGAAGAAGGCGATGCTGTCGTTTGAGCAGCGCAACTGGGATTACGTGGTGAGTTTGACCTTGCCGATAGTGAAGGCGGTGCCGGGGTTTTTGGATGGCCGGCGTTTGTTGCGGAGGGCGGAGGGGGAGAAAGCGAAGGCTGGGACGAAGAAGATGTTCAGCTTTGGCGGCGGTGGTGGGGGTTTGTTTAAGGGCGGTGGCAAGAAGGAGCCTTTGGATCAGATCGCGGATCTGGAGGAGAACGTGTTTCAGAATGATCCGTTCAGTTTGAATGGGAATTCGCAGCTGTACGATTTGGCGATGCGTATTCACTTCCCGGATTTGGCTGCGCTGGCGCTGGAGACGGTAATGATGGGGCATCCGACGAACACGAAGAACATGTACAAGCTGGCTGAGCACTACATGTCGCACGACAATCCGGAGAAGGCGGGGGACACGTATCGGGCAATTCTGAAGACGGATCCGCGGGACATGAATGCGATCAAGGGTGAGAAGGATGCGGCGGCGCGGATGTCGATCAGTCGGCAGGGCTGGGGTTCGGATGGGGATTTCCGCAAGTCGATGAAGAATGCGGATGAGGCGGCGGAGCTTGAGATGATGAACAAGCAGGGGATGACTCAGGAGCAAATGGAGGCTCTGCTGGCGAAGACGATTGAGCAGTACAATGCGGATCAAACGAACATCAATACGGTGAAGCGGATGGCGGATCTGTATGAGAAAATGGGGCAATTGGAGAGCGCGCAGATGTTCTTTGATTATGCGCTGACGCTGAACCCAGGGGATGTGGCCCTGCAGCGGAAGACGGAGTTGCTGCGGGATGTGGTGAAGGATCGTGAGATTGAGCGGATGGAGTCGGAGATTGAGGCGGATCCAAGTGCTCCGGACATTGAGGAGAAGCGGGCGCGGATTGCCGAGATTCGGATGGAGCGCAGCGCGGTGGTGATCAATGAATCGAAGGCGCGGGTGGATCGGAATCCGACGGACAAGCAATTGCGCTATGACTTGGGCCAGGCGTATTTCAATGCGGGGATGTATACGGAGGCGATTCCGGAGTTGCAGCAGGCGAAATCGAATCCGCACATTCGGACGAAGGCGATGTTGATGTTGGGGCGCTGCTTTGAGCGGAAGAACATGAATGACTTGGCGAAGAGTTCGTTTTCCGATGCGCTCAAGGAGTTGGCGATCATGGATGGGACCAAGAAAGAGGTGCTCTACGAACTGGCGATGGTGTGTGAGAAGCTGAGTGACCGCGAGGGTTACCTGGAAGCGTTGAAGGAGATCTACAACGCGGATTATGGGTATCGTGACGTGGCGACGCGGGTGGAGAGTTCGTACGCTTGAGTTTGAGCTGAATGGATTTGAAACGCGAAGAGGCGGATGGGTGACCATCCGCCTCTTTTTTGATCAGATCGATTCTTGAAGTGCCCGACTACTGGAGGGCTTTGATGCGGCGGCAGACTTCCTCGACGTTGGCGCGGGTGTTGAAGGCGCTGATGCGGAAGTAGCCTTCGCCAGCGGAGCCGAATCCGGCGCCGGGGGTGATGACGACGTTGGCTTCATTGAGCATTTTGTCGAACATTTGCCAACTGGTGACCCCGGCGGGGCAGCCGACCCAGACGTAGGGAGCGTTGATGCCGCCGAAGACGCTCAGACCGGCTTCTTTGCAGGCTTGGACGAGGAGGGCGGCGTTGCCCATGTAGTGTTCGATGAGGGCGCGGACTTGGGATTTCCCTTCATCAGTGTAGAGGGCGGCGGCACCGCGTTGGACGATGTAGCTGGCGCCGTTGAACTTGGTGCTGTGGCGGCGGCTCCAGAGCGGGTGGATTGCCTGGGGGGTGCCGTCTTTTTTGCGGCCCATGAGGGTTTTGGGGATGACGATGAAGGCGCAACGAACGCCGGTGAAGCCGCCGTTTTTGGAAAAGCTGCGGAACTCGATGGCGCAGTCGCGGGCGCCTTCGATTTCGTAGATGGAGCGGGGGATGGCGGGGTCCTGGATGAAGGCCTCGTAGGCGGCGTCGTAGAGCAGGATGGCTTTGTTTTTGAGGGCGTAGGCGACCCAGGCTTCGAGTTGGGCGCGGGTGGCGGTGGCGCCGGTGGGGTTGTTGGGGTAGCAGAGGTAGATGAGATCGACGGGTTCGGCGGGAATCTCGGGGACGAAGCCGTTTTCGGCGTTGCACTTGAGGTAGACGAGGCCTTCGTAGGCACCGTTTTCATTGGCGTCGCCGGTATTGCCGATCATGACATTGGTGTCGACGTAAACGGGGTAGACGGGGTCGGTAATGGCGATTTTATTGCCGGCACCGAAGATGTCGAGGATGTTGCCGGTGTCGCACTTGGAGCCGTCGGAGATGAAGATTTCGTCGGGTTCGACATTGAGGCCGCGGGCCTTGAAGTCGTGGTCGGCGATGGCGTTGCGGAGGAAGTCGTAACCTTGCTCAGGGCCGTAGCCTTTGAAGGTTTCGGGAACGCCTTGTTCGTCGACGGCGTCGTGCATGGCGTAGCGGACGGCTTCGGGGAGGGGTTCGGTGACGTCGCCGATGCCGCAGCGGATGAGGCGTTTGGCACCCTCGGGGTTGGATTCATTGAAGACTTTGACGCGACGGGCGATTTCCGGGAAGAGGTATCCGGCTTTCAGCTTGAGGTAGTTTTCGTTGATGTAGGCCATGGTGTGGGCGGGATGATGGCGAGATGCGGGGTGGATGCAAGGTTCTGTCGTGGAGAGTTACGATGTTTTGCGGAGAGAAAATCGCAGTTTTTTGGAGCGGGAAGTGGACAGTGTGCTAGCGTCTTGGCTCTCCGGCCTGGAATACAATCTGCTTTTGACTGTATTTGGGTGGGCTGATACGAACCCCGATCTTTTAATTTCAAGACCCCGACTGATTATGGCTAAAAAAACGATTCATGACCTGGAACTGAGTGGCAAGCGAGTGTTGGTGCGTGTGGATTTCAATGTGCCGCTTGAGGAGAAGGACGGGGAGATGGTGATCACGGATGACACGCGGATTCGGATGACACTGCCGACGATTCAGGCGCTGATGGAGAAGGGGGCGAGGATCATTTTGTGCAGTCACTTGGGGCGGCCGAAGGGTCAGCGTGATCCAAAGCAAAGTTTGAAGCCGGTGGCGGCGGCGCTTGGGGCGTTGATTGGCAAGACGGTGGGATTTGCGGAGAGTTGTGTGGGAGCGGAGACGAAGGCGGCGGCGGAGGCTTTGCAGAATGGGGAGGTGTTGCTGCTGGAGAACGTGCGTTTTGAGGCGGGTGAGGAGAAAAACGATGCCGAACTGGCGAAGCAGTTTGCTGAGTTGGCTGAGGTGTTTGTGAACGATGCTTTTGGATCGGCGCACCGGGCGCACTCTTCGACGGCAGGGGTGGCCTCGTATTTGCCAGCGGTTTCGGGTTTGCTGATGGAGAAGGAACTGGCCTATCTGCATGACGAACTGGAGAATCCGGCGCGGCCGTTTGTGGTGATTCTGGGTGGCGCGAAGGTGAGTGACAAGATTGAGGTGATCAATCGGCTGCTGGAAAAGGCGGACACGATTATCATTGGGGGAGGGATGGCGTACACGTTCCGGAAGCTGGTGCAGGGCATCACGCTGGGTAAGAGTTTGTACAAGCCGGAGTGGGAGCCAATCGCGCAGGCGGCTTTGGACAAGGCGAAGGAGCGCGGGGTGAACTTGTTGATCCCGGTGGATGCGTTGATCACGGACTCGTTTGATTTTGACACGAAGCAGCTGGGTGTGACGCGGTATACGGGGGTGAATGAGGATATTCCGGAGGGTTGGGAAGGGGTGGATATCGGGCCTGAGTCGGTGAAGCTTTTTGCTGAGGCGGTGGCCGGGGCGAAGACGGTGATTTGGAACGGGCCGATGGGGGTGTTTGAGATCAAGGAGGCTGCCAAGGGGACGTTTGACATCGCTGAGGTGGTGGCTGCGAACAGCGGGGCGACCACGATCATTGGGGGTGGGGACAGTGTGAAAGCGGTGAAGAAGGCCAAGTTGGCGGACAAGATGACCTTTATTTCGACCGGGGGAGGGGCGTCGCTGGAGTTGCTGGAAGGAAAAGTGCTGCCAGGGGTCGCTGTGTTGCTGGACAAGTGACATTTTTGACCCTAAAGAAACGGCCCCCCTCAAATCGACATCTACATGGCAACCTTTCGTAAACCCATCATCGCAGCCAACTGGAAAATGCACATGACGCCTCAGGAGACTGAGGAGTTTTTGCGGAGTTTTGCCCGCCTTGTGCCAGAGAAGTGCCCGGTGCAGGTGGTGGTGGCGCCGCCGTTTGTGAGTCTGGAGCGGGCGAGCAGTGTGCTGAAGAATGGGCGCGAGAAGGGGATTGAGTTGGCGGCGCAGAACATGTCGCAGCATCCGGCAGGAGCTTACACGGCTGAGATCAGCGCACGGATGATCAAGGAGTGCGGTTGCACGCAGGTGATTTTGGGTCACAGCGAGCGGCGCGCGATTTTTGGTGAGACCGATGCGGTGATCAATGCGAAGGTGATTGCGGCGCTGGAAGCGCGGTTGCACCCGATTCTTTGCGTGGGAGAGACCTTGGAGGAGCGGGATGGGGGATTGATTGAGAAAGTGTTGGAGACGCAGTTGCGTGGTGGTTTGGCGGAGGTCGGAGCGCACAAGATGCTGGAGTGCGTGATCGCTTACGAACCGGTGTGGGCGATTGGGACGGGGCGGACGGCGAGTCCGGAGCAGGCGCAAGAGGCGCATGCGTTCATCCGGAAGGTGCTGGGCGACATTTTTGATGTGGACACGGCCCAGAAGATTCGGATCCAATACGGTGGCAGTGTGAAGCCTAACAACATGGCGGAACTGATCAGTCAGACTGATGTGGATGGAGCACTGGTGGGTGGCGCGAGTTTGGAGAGCGCAAGTTTCTGGGAGATCTGCAAAGCAGCGATCGACTGGGCGCAAGCGCAGGGTTGAGTTTGGGAATCAGTGGTCGTGCCATTGATTAGCTGGGTGTGAGAGCACTCCAGCGAGGGGATTGTTAGTGGCGTGGTGTGGCGGGGGATTGACTCGTCTAAATCTGGACGGGGAGTGACATCTTTGAATTTCCTACTTTACACATGGGGAATGAGGTGAATAGTCGGCAGATGAACGCAGCATTGGCAGAAAAACTTGATGAGGAGCTCCGGGGGAAGTCGGCGGGAGAGGTGATTCGTGGGGTCTTGGGGGCGGGATTGGGGCGGGCGGTGGTGACGACGAATTTTCGGCCTTATGAGGCGGTGATTTTGCATTTGGCAGCGGAGGTTCAGCCGGGGATCGATGTTTTGTGGGTGGATCATGGAGCGAACCTGCCGGAGACGTATCGGTTTGCGGACGCGACGATGAAGCGGGTGGCGATGACGGTTTATCCGTATTTGCCGAAGATGACGGCGGAGCATTGGAAGGCGATCAATGGGGGGCTATTGCCGATGCCGGATGAGGTGGAGAAGGTGGAGTCCTTTAGCCGGATCATGAAGCTGGAGCCGTTTGAGCGGGGGATGAAGGAGATGGCACCGGCGGTGTGGATCACGGCGTTGCGGCGGGAGCAGAATCCGCAGCGGGCGGCGACGCTGAAGACGGTGATGTGGGATGAGAAGTTTCAGACGTTGAAGGTGAATCCGTTGCTGGATTGGACGCGGGTGGAGCTGGACGCTTATGTGGCTGCGAATGGGTTGCCGAACGAGAACACCTACTATGACCCGGCCAAAGGGGACGAGAAGCATGAGTGCGGTTTGCATGCGGCGTTGACGACTGATGCGGCGAAGTAACCGAGAACCCTATTTAGATTTCGTTCATGTCACTGACACACCTGCAATACTTGGAGAGCGAAGCGATTTATGTGCTTCGCGAAACGGCGGCTCAATTTCAGAAACCGGCGCTGCTGTTTTCGGGCGGCAAGGATTCGATTGTGATGGCCTGGTTGGCGCGGAAGGCGTTTTATCCGGCGCGGATTCCGTTTCCTTTACTGCATGTGGACACGGGGCACAACTTCCCGGAGGCGATGACGTATCGGGATGAGTTTGTGAAGGAGATTCGGGCGAACCTGGTGGTGGGGTTGGTGCAGAAGAGCATTGATGAGGGTCGCGTGGTGGAGGAAAAGGGGCCGAATGCGAGCCGGAACAAGCTGCAGACGGTGACGCTGCTGGACACGATCGAGGAGAATGAGTTTGACGCGTGTTTGGGTGGCGGGCGTCGGGATGAGGAGAAGGCGCGGGCGAAGGAGCGGTTTTTTTCGCATCGCGACTCGTTTGGACAGTGGGACCCGAAGAATCAGCGGCCTGAGCTTTGGAACATTTTCAATGGCAGGAAGCACTTTGGGGAGCATTTCCGGGTGTTTCCGCTGTCGAACTGGACTGAGATGGATGTGTGGCAATACATTCGGCAGGAGAAGATTCCGCTGCCGAGTTTGTATTTCTCGCACCAGAGGAAGGTGATCAATCGGCACGGGCAACTGTTGGACACTGAGACGGGGTTTGTGAATCTGCTGGAGGAGGAGAAGGCGAAGATCCAGGAGATGACGATTCGGTTCCGGACGGTGGGCGATGTGACCTGCACGGGAGCGGTGCTTTCGGAGGCGGCGACGCTGGATGATATTGTGGCGGAGGTGGCGGCGGCGCGGCAGACGGAGCGTGGGACGCGGGCGGATGATCGGCGGTCGGAGACGGCGATGGAGGACCGCAAAAAAGAAGGGTATTTCTAAAACCCGATAGTGCTAAGACGAACAAGATTACTGACTTTTCGAAGACCCTTTTTACATGGACGTTCAACTTAATCCGGAAGAATCCAGTTTGCTGCGCTTTACGACGGCGGGCTCTGTTGATGATGGCAAGAGCACGCTGATTGGGCGGTTGCTTTATGACTGCAAGAGCATTTTTGAGGATCAGTTGGCGGCGGTGGAGGAGTCGTCGAAGCGGCGGGGGGATGAGCATGTCAATTTGGCGTTGCTGACGGATGGGCTGCGGGCGGAGCGGGAGCAGGGGATCACGATTGATGTGGCTTACCGGTATTTTGCGACTCCGAAGCGGAAGTTCATCATCGCGGATACGCCGGGGCATGTGCAGTACACGCGGAACATGGTGACGGGGGCTTCGACAGCGGACTTGGCGATCATTTTGATTGATGCGCGGCAGGGGGTGGTGGAGCAGACGCGGAGGCATGCGTTTTTGGCGGGGTTGCTGCGGATTCAGCAGGTGGTGCTGGCAGTGAACAAGATGGATTTGGTGGACTACGACCAGAAGGTGTTTGATTCCATTTGCGCTGATTTCATGAGGTTTGCGGCGGACTTGGAGAATCCGGTGGCGATC
Organism: Verrucomicrobiaceae bacterium; assembly: GCA_947440575.1. GTDB lineage: Bacteria > Verrucomicrobiota > Verrucomicrobiia > Verrucomicrobiales > Verrucomicrobiaceae > JAGRPD01. Next base: position 3,998 of record CANETF010000067.1, on the reverse strand, counting down.
ATGCCGATTCCGATGAGCGCGCTGAATGGGGACAATGTGGTGGATGCTTCTGAGAAGATGTCCTGGTATTCAGGGCCGACGTTGTTGGAGCATTTGGAGACGGTGAAGGTGCATCTGGGAGAGGCGCATGTGGAGTCGCGGTATCCGGTGCAGTGGGTGATCCGGCCGATGTCGGACGAGCATCATGATTATCGGGGGTATGCGGGACGGGTGGCGAGTGGGAGTTTCAAGGTGGGAGACGAGGTGATCGCGTATCCGGCGGGATTGACGTCGAAGATCACGGGGATTCACACGTTCAACGGGGATTGCGAGGAGACGGAGCCGGCGTTGTCGTATTCGATCGAGTTGGCTGATGAGATTGACATCAGTCGCGGGGATCTGCTGGCGAAGCCTGAGAATCCGCCACATGTGACGCAGAATCTGGATGCGATGATCTGCTGGTTTTCTGAGAAGAAGATGAAGACGCGGGGGAGGTATTACTTGCGGCACACGACGCGTGAGGTGCGGGCGGTGGTGCAGGAGGTGGTTTACAAGGTGGACATCACGACTTTGGACAAGGTGGCGGAGCAGACGGAGTTTTCGATGAATGACATTGGGTGCATTCGCTTGAGGTTGGCGACGCCGATTTTTTGTGATGCGTATTCGGTGAACCGGATCACGGGAAGCTTTGTGCTGGTGGACGAGCAGACGAACAACACGGTGGCGGCCGGGATGATCGTGCGCACGCTGGATGGGGCGGATGACCCCGATGCGGCAGGGGCGTATGCGATCTAGACCGACTCTCGAAAGGCTTGTCACCTTGCCCAGCGGCGGAGCGGCCTCATTGGCGGCGTCAGCCGCTTGCCCGCTATTGATTTAATTGCGGGCTGCGCGACTTCCTTGCCACTGAAGCCGCTGCGCTCGCCGGATCAAAATGACCCTCCTTTCGAGAGACGGTCTGATTCCGCAGGGCGGGTTGAGATTCGATAGCGTGTGGTGGAGGTTTCGACGCAAGTTGGACTGGGTGCCTGTCGTGAATGGGTGATGCGTGTTTTTGTTGCTTTGGCGGTGTGGTGCGTGGTGGCTTGGGATTCTGTGCTGAGGGGTGCGGAGGGTGGACCGAACATCATCATGGTGTTCATTGATGACATGGGTTGGGGGGATTTTTCGTGCTTTGGGAACGGGGAGGCGAAGACGCCGAATGTGGATCGGTTGGCGGCGGAGGGGATTCGGTTTGAGCAGTTTTATGTGAACTCGCCGATTTGCTCGCCTTCGCGGTGTGCGCTGACGACAGGGCAGTATCCGCATCGGTGGCGGATCACGTCGTATTTGAACAATCGGGCGGATAATGAGAGGCGCGGGGTGGCGGATTGGCTGGATCCGAAGGCGCCGACGTTGGCGAGGTTATTGAAGGGGGCGGGGTATGCGACGGGGCACTTTGGGAAGTGGCATTTGGGCGGGCAGCGGGATGTGGATGATGCGCCGCCGATCACGGCGTATGGCTTTGACGAGTCGCTGACGAATTTTGAGGGGATGGGGCCGAAGTTGCTGCCGATGACGATGAAGCCTGGTGAAAGTGAACCGGGGAAGATTTGGGGGGATGCGGAGCGATTGGGCGGGCCGGTGGAGTGGCGGCAGCGGTCAACGATCACGGGTGGGTTTATCGAGGCGGCGATTCCGTTTATGGAGCGGGCGGTGGCGGCGAAGAAGCCGTTTTATGTGAACCTTTGGCCGGATGATGTGCATGGGCCGTGGTGGCCGCCGGTGGACAAGTGGGCGGAGGGGAAGCGGGGTTTGTATTTATCGGTGCTGGAGGAGATGGATCGGCAGTTGGGGAGGCTTTTTGAGTTTGTGAGAAGCCGGCCGGAGTTGCGGGAGAACACTTTGATTTTGGTTTGCTCGGATAATGGGCCGGAGTCGGGGGCGGGGAGTGCGGGGCCGTTTCGTGGGACGAAGGCGACGCTTTATGAGGGTGGGACGAGATCGCCTTTGGTGGTTTGGGGGCCGGGGTTGATGGAGAGCGGGGCGGCGGGCAAGGTGAATGGGGAGTCGGTGTTTGCGGCGTTTGATTTGGTGCCTTCGCTTTTGGAGATTGTGGGGGTATCGAAACCGGAGGGGGTGGTGTTTGATGGGGAGAGCTTGGCGGGGGTCTTGCTGGGGAAGAGTGAGGGGTCGCGGAAGGCACCTATTTTTTGGAGGCGGCCGCCAGATCGGAAGACGGTGTCGCCGAGTCAACCGGAGCGGTTGCCAGATTTGGCGATGCGGGAGGGGAACTGGAAACTGCTTTGCGAGTATGACGGGGGGCGGGCGCAGTTGTATGATTTGGCTGAGGATGCAGGCGAGGCTCGGAATGTGGCGGAACAGAATGGGGAAGTGGTGGAGCGGATGAGGCGGGCGGTGATGGCGTGGCATGGGTCTATGCCGGCGGACCGTGGGGTGGCTTTGGGAAAGGAGGTTGGGAAGGCGAAGGGGAAAGGGAAGAAGGCGGGGAGGTGAGACTGAGGGGGAGGATTTTTTGGGGGGTAGCGGGTGGGGCGGGAGGGGCATCACGCTGGGACTGTGATGGGGCAGGCCTTTTTGGGAGGCCTTGAGTGTCTGTAACGATGTTGTGTTGGTTGTATCGTTACGCTTTTGGGCTCCTGGGCCTATGCGGCCTTGGGGGTGCTGCGGCGGCGGTGGGTGAGGAGGAGGGCGCCGGTGAGGACGAGCAGGGAGCTGCCGGGCTCGGGGAGCACGGCGGTTTGCAGGGAGTAGGTGGGTGGGGTGCTGCTGACGTTGCCGGGGCCGTATTCGTCGTTGAGACCGCCGAAGTCGGGCTGGGAGGCGGTGGAGAGGCGCCATTCGAGGGACTCGGCTCCGGAGATGCAGTTGCAGGGATCCGGAAGGGGTGGGATGAGCCAGTTGTCGGCAGCGTTGCCGTCAGAGGAGTTGTTGGTGATGAGGGCCCACTCGGTGCCGATGTTCATGGTCTGGCTGTTGTAGGCCCAGATGTAGGCTTGCTCATTGGCGGAGAACACGAAGCCGGTGCCGAGGGCGGCGCCGCGGGAGGAGGTGCCGTCTGAGAGGAGGGTGAAGCTGGAGGAGAAGAACCCCTGGGTGGAGTCCCATCCGCTGGCGGCCGGGGCGTTGACGCGATCGAGGGTTTTCCAGTTGGCTAGCCAGAGGGGCATGTTGGTGTCGTCGGGGATGAACGAGCCGAAGGTGCCGATTTCGAAGGCGTAGGAGTTGTCGAGGGGGTTGCCAGTGCTGTCGAAGAGGGCGTCGTTGGCGGCGCTGCCCCAGTAGATGGTCTGGGCGGAGGCGGAGGAGGGGGCAAGCAGGAACCCGACGCCGAGGAGGAGCGTGAGGAATGAGAGGAGGTGTTTCATTGCAGCGAAAGCTATAATTATGATAATTTAATACAGAAGTCTTGATTAACAAGAAGTGTTTTCAATGGGAGGGGCTAACGGGCGGGGTTAGGGGGTCCAGGGGTTGGGCATGATGTAGCTGGCGTTGCCGGAGCGGGAGCGGATGAAGGCGGCGCGCAGGGAGGGCATTAAGAGGGAGGTGTTTTCGTTGGAGAGGCTGGCGTTTTGCTCGGGGCTCCACTGGTTGAAGGGGCCGGTTTGGAGGAGGAAGAAGCCGTTGTAGCCGGAGAGGTTCGGAGTGGTGTCACCTTTCCAGATTTGGAGTTTGTCGGCCTTGGCGGGGTCGTTGCTGCCGCCGAAGCCGTTGGCGGGGGTCATGGCGCGGGTGTTCGGGGATTGGTCGATGGGCCAGCCGCCAGCGACGAGGTTGGAGCCTGCGATGAGAGGAGCGGCCATGGGGTTGGAGCGGACGAGGCCGCTGAAGGTGGCGGTGGGGGTGCCGGATTTGATGCGGACGAACTGGCCAGCGGCGGGAGGGACGAGGAGTGAGTTGACGTTGGCGGCGGTGTTGTCACCGACGGTGGCCCAGTAGGGGCTGCCGCTAGCGAGGAAGAGCCAGTAGGTGGTGAAGGCGTTGCCGGAGTGGAACTGGATGCGGGTGGAGGTGGCGGG
>CANETF010000066.1 GCA_947440575.1 Verrucomicrobiaceae bacterium | reverse complement strand
TGATTCATCAAATGGAAGAAGGCCGGATTCTTCAGCGTCACCGTAAACGATTCCCAAACGGATTGCGCAATGCAGCTGTTGAACGCCGCAGGGTGGCCAAACTCCGGCCTCTCCGCAGCGATCTTCTCCCAGAGTGTCCAACCACCGCTGTCAGACTTGGTCAGCCGCGTTGGCGCACAGGTCATGGAGCCCAAACTTGAAGCATCCGTCATAGAGCCATTCTGGAAAAACACCAGATCGCCATCATCCACCGTGATCACCTCACTCTTGCCTGCTCGCTGGAATTCAATGCTGCTGACGACATAGGCACTCTCGGCAGCCGGATGGGTGAGGTTCACGACCTTGCAGTCAGTCATCAACTGAACGTCTTGATCCTTGAGCCACTGCTGCAAAGGAAGCACCAGCGAATCATATTGATTGTAGATGGTCCGCTTCACACCCGCGAGCGTCTCGATTCGCGTAAACTCCTTCATGAAACGAAGGAGGTAGCGCTTGAATTCAATCGCACTGTGCCACGGTTGGAAGGCGAACGTGGTGGACCACATGAACCAAAACTCCGTCTCGAAAAACTCCGGGGAGAGATGATCCGTGATGGCACTGGCACCCAGCGCCCCTTCATCCGCCCGACTCAGGTAAAGCAGTTCCACTCGATCCTGCATCGAGAATCCCATCGACGTCACTGGCACCTTCCCACGGCGACGATCCACCAGACGCGCCATCGAGTGCGCTTGATGCTTCTCATTAAACGCCACCGTCTCCTCGAACACCGACACACGCGGTGATGTGAGGGATGGAATGGTCTTGAACAGATCCCAGGTGCACTCGTAGTTGTCAGTCGTCAGCATCCGTCCCCCGCGCAGTGAGTACCCACTCTCCGCATCACCCGCCCCATCCAGACTCCCCCCCATCAGCGGATTGGCTTCGAGGATGAAAATATTCTCCCCAGACACATCACCATCGCGAATCAAAAAAGCCGCCGCCGCCATGGATCCGATACCACCACCGATGAGATAACACTTCGAGTTTGGACTCATACCACGACCCTGTGACACCCACCAAACCGATCCAATGGGGTGTAACCCTATCAGCCAAATCTCTCCACCTCCAAACCCCAGTTGAATGAGTTCCAACAAGGTTCAACATTCCCCTATGTGCACAGCCTACCAGTTCGGCCCCACCGCCACCAGCAGGCGCTACGCCTCCAAACTCATCGGCCTCGAAAATTCCTTCCGCCTCCTCCGCCCCACCAACCAAGCCCCCGTCCTCCTCGACGCCGACGAAGTCGTCTCCATGCGCTGGGGCTTCGCCCGACCCTGGAGCAAAGCCATCGTCAACAGTCGCGATGACAAACTCTCCACCCGTGTCTGGAGCACCGCCTTCGAACTCCGCCGCTGCCTCATCCCCATGGTCGCCTACTACGAATGGTCAGGCGATCCCGGAAAAAAAGTCACCCACCGCTTCACCCCCAACAACGCCGATCACTTCTGGGCCGCTGGCATCTGGGAGGAGTCCAAAGAACACGGTCACTGCTTCAGCATGATCACCTGCTCCCCCAACGCCCTCGTCGAACCCGTCCACGACCGCATGCCCGCCCTCCTCCATCCCGATCAACTCGACGCCTACCTAAACGGCCACCTCCAATCCTTCGCCCCCTCCCCCACCCTCCTCAATCTCGAATCCCCCGCCCCCAATCCCCTCACCCGCAAACCTACCCCGGAAAAACCGCACACCACCCCCCACTGGCAGCAATCCGAGCTCTTCTAATCACCTCTACCGCAGCTCATTCCAAATATATTTGCTTGATTGCGCATATATTCGCTTCACCCTCTCGTCCCATGAGCGCTACTCCTCCCTCCCCAGCACGTTACATCATGATCGGCGGCTTCCTCGGCGCCGGCAAAACCACTGCCATGGGCAGACTCGCGCGCCACCTCACCGACCAAGGCCTTCGTGTCGGCCTCATCACCAACGATCAGGCAGGTGGCCTCGTGGACACCAAGCTCATGCGCAACCAGGGCTTCGCCACCGAGGAAATCGCCGGTGGCTGCTTCTGTTGCCGCTTCAACACCCTCATCGATGCCGCCGCGAAACTCACCGACGCCACCAAACCCGATGTCTTCATCGCCGAACCCGTCGGCAGTTGCACCGACCTCGTCGCCACCGTCACCTACCCGCTTCGCCGCATCTATGGCGCAGAATTCACCGTCGCCCCTCTAAGCGTCCTCGTCGACCCCATCCGCGCCCGCCGCATTCTTGGCCTCGATGACGGTGGAAACTTCTCCAGCAAAGTCGCCTACATTTACAAAAAGCAGCTCGAAGAGGCGGATGTCATCGTCATCAACAAACAGGAGTTGCTCACGCCGGATCAACTCACCCAACTCGTTGACGCCCTGGAAATCGCCTTCCCCAATGCCTTCGTCCTCAGTGCCTCTGCCCGCGAACAACAAGGCCTCTCCGAATGGTTCGAAATTCTCTCTCGGGAAACCCAAGGCATCCATCCCACCATGGAAGTGGACTACGAAGTCTATGCCGATGGCGAAGCCCTGCTCGGCTGGCTCAACGCCACAGTGACCCTCAAAGCAGAGGATGAATTCGATGCCAATGCCTTCCTCAAAGACCTCGCAGGCCATATCCAATCCGGCCTCCAAGCCCAACACGCCGAGGTCGCTCACTTGAAAATGACCTACAGCCCGGACGACGGCATCGCCGGCGAGATCGCCTCCGTGAACCTGGTGCGCAACGACAACATCCCAGAAAGTGGCATGTCTCTCGATGAGCCCAGCACCGGGGGCCAACTCATCCTGAACCTGCGCGCCGAGACTGATCCCGAAAATCTGCTCAAGACCGTTCGCTCCGCCCTCGATTCCGTCACCACCGCCATGACGGGCCTGTCCGCCTCCCTCGACCACGAAGAACACTTCCGACCCGGCAAACCCGTCCCCACCCATCGTGACTCCGAGCCTGTCGAAATCAAAGGCGGCTGCACTCCCACTGCGGATTGCTGCTGATGCTCGCTTGATCGCCTCTTCACATTCGATTAAACGACAGCGGTGAAAAAATTCGACTGCATCATCGCCATGAAGGCGCTCGGCGAGGAGAGCCGCCTGCGCATCATCCGCATGCTGATGAAGAAGCAATGCAGCGTGAACGAAATCGCCGAGGCCCTAAACCTCCCGCAATACAACGTCTCCAAGCACCTCCGGGTTCTGCGCGAAGCCGAACTCATCGAACTCGAAAAATACGGCCAACAACGCCTCTACGCCCTAGCCTCCGCCTTCGCCGAACACCTCGCCGAAAACAAAAACGTCCTCGACCTCGGTTGCTGCCAGTTTGACTTCGCGAAGCTCCCAAGGTGACACCTAGACCGGTTCTCGAAACGATTGTCATTTAGATCCGGCGAGCGCAGCGACCTTAGTGGCAAGGAAGTCGCGCAGCCCGCTATCAAATCAATAGCAGGCAAGTGGCTGACGCCGCCAATAGGGCCGCTGCGCCGCTGGGCAAGGTGACAAGCATTTCAAAGGTCGGGATAATCCGGCCCGCTTCTTGCTACCCCGAGCTCAATGAACTCGGACTACATCCCCTGGAAAATTCTCTCCGCAACCGCCCAAGTAGGCCTCCTCACCGAAGGTTGGAACCTCTCCGAATCACCCAGTGACCCTGAAACTTGCCGCCAATTCACACTCGAGATTGCATTCGCTTCACCCTTCTCGTACCCCCCGGTCATCCACATCGGCCTGACCGGCTTCGATATCGACCAAAACACCAGCCCTCGGTTATCGACATCAGTCGCCAACATCACCTCTGAAGGCTTCACTATCGTCCTGACCACTTGGCAGAACACCCTCGTCTACTCCGCAGATGTCACCTGGCTCGCCGTTGGCCCCTGACCTGATGCACACGTCAGAGCTTTTCGACACCAGGCAATGCCTTGATCCAAGACCATCAACCACCCCTCGGCTCAAACCCCTCTAAAACCCGGCCGCCCCATCCTCCCCAGTCCGCTTGTTCTTCAGAAACCGAATGTCCTTGGCCTCCGCGATAAAAATCGTGTCTTCACAGATATTCTTCGCATGATCCCCCACCCGCTCCAAAAACCGCGCCACAAAGATCAAATGCAAATAGCCCTCTAGCGGACTGGAGTGATTCTCCATCACCCTCAGCATTTCCCGGTCAAACTCCTTCTCCGCCGCATCCAACACCTTATCCGCCGCCCGGGCTGTCGCTGCCGCCTCGACATCACCCTCCACAAACGCCGCCACCGCCGCCTCAAAGTTGGCCAAACACAACTCAAACAACGGCTGAATCAGATTCAACTCCGTCATCTCGGGCAACTGATTGATGATCCGGGCCCTCTTGGCAATCCCAGCAGCCTGATCCGCGATCCGCTCCATGTTGTTCGCCACTCGCAACGTCCCCATGATCTGCCGCAAATCCAACGCCGCCGGTTGAAACTTCAACAGCATCTCCATCCCCATTTGATCGACATCCTTCTCCAACTGATTCACTTCATGATCGGAAGCAATCGCCTCATTGCAAAGGTCCGTATCCCGTTCCAAAAGCCCTCGCCGCGCCACATCAACGTTCTTCCGGGTGATGCTGATCATCGTCAGCACCATTTCTCGCATGGAACGCAGGGCTTTGTCGAAACTTGAAAGAATATGATCGTGCATGGTCGGTGACGCTCGCTTGGTCAAGCAAATCTTAGTGACATTTAAGCCACATTCTCCAAGTTCTCCAGCGGCATTTTAACCTGGTCTGCTACCCCCGTCGAAACCGCATCTCCCTTGCGCTGCCGGTTTGTCCGTAGACAAAAATCATCATACGTGATCACCTCAAAATGGCCGTCATGGTGCTCCAAAATCGCCGTCATCGACTCCACCCAGTCCCCCGAATTCAAATAGTGCACTGTCCCGATCATCTTGTTGGCCGGTTGGTGAATGTGCCCGCAGATGATGCCACGGCACTTCTTCCATTCCGCCAATTGCTGCAGTTGTTCCTCGTAACGCCCCACAAAACTCACCGCCGATTTGACCTTCAACTTCACCCACCGACTCAATGAGAAATTCTCCTTCCCTCGCCAATGTCTCCACCCGTTGTAAAGCCGGTTCACCTTCAACAGCAGGTTGTAGCCAATCGCCCCCGCCTTCGCCATCCAGGGATGCCGGGTTGTCACAGCATCAAACCCGTCACCATGCACCACCAAATAGTCACCGCCCCGCCCCCGATGAATGTACTCATCCGTGAGATGAAAATTCTCCAGTTTCAGCGGCAGAAACCGATCCAGGATATCGTCGTGGTTGCCCCTTAAATAAAGCACCTCCGTGCCCTCCTTCTCCATCTTTCGCAGCACGGTCCGAACAAAATGCGTGTGCCCCTTGTTCCATCCACCCGACCTCCTCAAATGCCATGCATCAATGATGTCTCCATTCATCACCAGCTTCTCACACAGCGTGTTGCGCAAAAAGTGCGAGGCCTGCGCCGCCTTGCATTCAGGCACCCCCAGGTGAACATCGGAAATAAACAGTGTCTTCACTGATAGCTTGGCCTTTTTCGCTTCGGGTGCGGCAATCTCTTCACTCATGCGTCTGGAATCGGTTGTTTCACTTGATCTTCAACAGCTGTTTTCACGCCACAAGCCGCCAATAACTCCCCCTCGAACTGATTCACCACCCTCTCCCAGGAATGCTCCATCGCGGTCTCCCTCGCCCGAACACGCAGGCCCTCAGGAATCGACCCAACACACGCCTCCACGGATTGCTTCAAAAACGCTTCCCCATCTCCAAACGGTACCCGCCATCCGTTCACCCCATTCCGAATCAATAACCTGGGTCCCGCATAATCATAAGCCACCACAGCCAATCCACTCGCCATCGCCTCAAGCACCACATTGCCGAACGTCTCCGTTTCACTCGGAAAAATAAACACGTCAGCTGATGCATAGTGCCGCGCTAAATCCTCACCCACTCTCGACCCCGCAAAAACAAAAGACGGGTGCTCTTCTTCCAACACCTTCGCCCGCGGCCCGTCTCCCACAAACACGCCCGCTGTCCCCGCACGGGCCACACGCATCGCTTCAAACACTCGTGCCGTCAGCGGCAAATTCTTCTCAGCCGCCAACCGCCCCACCGAAATCGCCACCACCGTCTCCGGTCCCGCCCCCCAGGTCCGCCTCAAGCCCTCATCCCGCTTTGCTGGATCAAACAACGTCGTGTCCACTCCCCGTCCGAGCACCCCCACATTCCGAATGCCCCACGATCGCAGGACCATCGCCGTATCTTCGGAAGGCGTCAGAGTCCGGGACGTTTGATTGTGCAAGGACCGCAAGATCGCCTTGGCTACCGATTCCATTCCTGGCACCCGATACTTTTCCAGGTAAGTCTGAAAATTCGTGTGAAACCCGGAGACCACCGGCACCCCCAACTTCCTCGCCGCACGAATCGCCGCAATTCCCAATGGCGTCTCCGTCGCCACATAAAGCACCTCCGCCTCCGTCTCCCGAATCGCTTGCACCATTCCTCTCGTCGACGCCAAACCGATTCTCAAACCCGGATAGCCCGGCAAGGGCAGCGATCCACACACCCGTCTACCTGCCTCTTCCCCTCCCTCACCCGCCAACGTCGTCACGACCTCCACCGCATGCCCACGACCTCTCAGCGCCCCGACCCACATGTGCAACGTCCTTGCCACGCCATTAATGTCGGGAGGATAAGTGTCAGTCACCAGCAGCAGTTTCATCGTTGGGTCGGACCCATCTCGACCCTTCCCGCGTTCAGTCTTTCAACCAAAGTCCACCTCGTGACAATATCGTCACAGCCGCGAACGGCCAATCAAACACTCCACTTGCCTCTTCACTTACTTGTGACAGCATCGTCACTGAATTGCGTTTGCTGCTTTTACCCCTAGACACGTAATCCAGTAATTCCCTCATTATGAGTAAAATATTGGTCGTCGATGATGAACTGGATATCTCCGAACTTGTAGCCCTTCACTTGGCTAGGGATGGGCACGAATGTGTTTGCCTCACCAACGGCCTCGAAGTTTTCCCCTACGTCACCTCCCACCAACCCGACCTCATTGTCCTTGACCTCATGCTGCCAGGCCAGGACGGTCTCACCGTCTTCAAGCGCCTCCGCGCCGACAGCCGCTCCCGCACCACCCCGGTCATCATCCTGACCGCCCGTGCTCAAATGTCGGATCGTATTTCCGGCCTCGAACTCGGTGCCGATGACTATCTCACCAAACCCTTCAGTCCCAGAGAACTCGCCCTCCGGATCTCCGCCGTTCTCCGCCGCACCCAGCGCGTCCAGGCCGTTTCAGAAGTCAAAACCGGTCGCTTCCTCCTTGACCGCAAAAACATGAAACTCTTCCTCGACGACACCCCCGTCGACCTCACCACCACCGAGTTCAAGCTTCTAGCCACCCTCATGGAAAACGACAAAGCCGTCCACACCCGTTCCGAACTCCTTCGGGAAGTCTGGGGCTACAGTGACGAAGTCGCCACCCGCACCCTCGATACCCACGTCAAACGTCTCCGTGAAAAACTCGGTGACGCGGGCCGTCACATCGTCACAGTAAGAGGCACCGGCTATCAGTTCTGTGTCACTCTACCGGATAGTTGACTTCCATGCTCACCCTTTGCATCGCCCTTGCCATACTTCTCGGCGCTATCGCCGTTTGGTCCTGGCACAGGGAAGGTCAATGGCAGCAGCGACACCTCGCCCTCTCTCGTGCTCTCGGCCAAACCGTCACCCCGGACGAAACTCCGCGCCTCGTCGAAAAACTCGCCGCCGACCTCACCGATCTCAGCCGCGAAACTTATCTTCGCCGCCTCTTCGAATCCCTCCTCAGCGAGATCCGCCAGGGCGTTCTCATTGTCGATCGCGACCTCAAAGTCCGATTCGCCAATCGCAACATCGCCCAACTCTTTCAACGACCCACCATCCAGCGAAACCACCCCTTGCTCGATGAAATCCACGACCATCAAGTCGTCGAGACCGTCCGAATCGCCCTCACAGAAGGCCGCCGCAACGTTCGTCAAATCCGTTTCGTCAGTGGCAATAACGCCAATCGCTCCGGCACGCGTCACTACCTCATCGAAGCCGCACCGTTACCCGCAGAGGCTGAACGTGGCGCCTGGCTAATGGTTCACGACATCACCGAACAAATCCTCACGGAACAGATCCGCAAAGACTTCGTCGCCAACGCCTCCCATGAGCTTCGCACCCCCTTGACCATCATCCAGGGCTACATCGAAACCCTCAAAGACGGTCTCATCGACGACCCCGCTACCGCCCGTCACTGCCTCGCCGTCATGGAAAAACATGGTCAACGCCTCATTCGCATCATCGAGGACATGCTCACCATCTCCCGCCTTGAAGCGGTTGGTTCCACCCTCAACATCGAGCCCTTCAACGTCCGTGGTTGCATCCAGGACGCCATCGACCACCTCACCCCCATGCTCGAAAATCGACAAGTCCACTTCGACTTCGATTTCCCACCCTCTGGCGGCACGATCCACGGTGATCGTTTTTATTGGGACCAAATTTTCACCAACCTCCTCGAAAACGCCATCAAAGAAAACCCCGGTCGCGCCCTGACCATTCGCCTCTCGGGCCGCTGGTCCGGGGACCAATGCACCCTCACCCTCAGCGACGACGGCGTCGGCATCCCCTCGCACGACATCCCCTTCGTCTTCAAACGCTTCTTCCGTGGCCACAAACACCACGGCCAAACCATCAAAGGCACCGGCCTCGGCCTCTCCATCGTCCGCCGCGCCATCGAAGCCCACAGCGGCACCATCGACCTCCGCAGCACCCCCGGCATCGAAACCATCTTCACCATCGAAGTCCCCTCCTCGCTCCCTCTCACACCCATCGACCCCCCCGCCCAAAACGAACTCCTTCCCCTCACAGAAACCGCTGCTGCCTAGCACACGTTCACGCTGCCCTGAGGTCCGAACAGCACCTGTTCCATCCTCATTATCTTAACCTCAGGCCAACGCCTTCTGAAGGCGCTTCCGCACCGCCAGCATCTTCTTCTCCTCCCCCATCAGCTCGAGCAGGGAAACATAATCCCCTCCCACCGCCTCGAAACTCGCCGCCTCATCCTGAACATGCTTCTCCAGGATATCCAAACTGCGTTCAAAATGCTCCACTGCAGTCTCGTTGTCTCCCAACTCATGAAACACAGTCGCCAAATTGCAGTGTGACTGCGCCACATCCGGATGATCCTCTCCAAGGAGCTCGACCCGCGTGTTCATTCCCTGGGTGAACATCTCCTTCGCCTGCTCAGCAAACCCCGCTGTGTAATAAAGCCCTCCCAGATTGTTATACACCGCCGCCACAGGTTCCGAAGCCGCCCCCTGTTTCCCCTCCAACACCTCCAGCGCCCGCAAGTAATGCTGCTCCGCCAGCGCAAACTTGCCCAACCCTTTGTAAATCATCGCCAGATTATTCCGCAACTGCGCCGCCACCTCCACCTCAGCCGGATCCATCGCTTCGTAGTCCGCAATCGCCTGCTCATAAAGCGGAACCGCATCCGCCTCCCTCTGACTGAAATCCAGCAAGGTCGCCAAATTCGTCCTCAGACCCGCCAACAAGCTCAGCGACCCCTCCGCCTTCAGCGCCGCCTCCAACGCCTCCCTTAGAGCCGCCTCAGCCCCATCCACATCCCCCAACTCCTTGGCCACCGTCCCCAATCGCTCCAACGCAACCGCCAACTGCAACAACGTCCCATCCCCGTCCTCCTCCGCCTGCCTCGCCTCCGATACCTGAGCGATCGCCCACTGCATCGCTTCGTCCCCACGCCCCTCCCGGATCATGATCATCGCGGGATCTTCCGTCAGGGTCTCATTCGAATCAGCGTCAGGAATCATGGCTCAAAAAGGCGTAACCCTGTACTATCAGGGACATTTCCAGAGGGCAGCAAGCGAAAATACCAATTCTTCTCACTCCATCGCCCCCTTTTTTCCCGCCAGCCACTCCACCAACTGTCGCCTCTGCACCGGCAACTTCCGGTGAAAAGCCTCCTCAATCAAATACGCCGACTGCCCCGAATCCACCTCCGTCGCGATCCCCAAATCCTCCGCTAACCGCAGTTCAAACCGCTCCACCAGTGCCATCGTCGGCTCTTTCTCCGCCAAATAGTCCAGCGCCTTCGTCAGCAAATCATACAACCCCGGCACCGCCGCCTCCGGCTCCACCACCCGCTCCACCAACTTCACCAGATACGTCGCCGCCAGCACCCGACCATAACTCGACCTCAGCCCCAGCCTCGGATTCTTCCACGTCACCTCCGCCAGCGTATGCAAATCCGACCGCCGACTCCGCACCCACCTCAAATCCGCCGTCACAAAAAGATCCAGCCTCTGCCCCAGCGGCGACTTCGGCCTCAACGCCCCCTTCGCCATCGTCCGAAACAACCCCACCTCCGGCGCGCACCATTGCACAATGAGACTCGACTCCCCAAAGCGCGTGCGCCCCACCAATATCGCATCCGTCTGCTCCATGTTTCAGTCTCTCCAGTGACCATCCGCGCCGGGGATTCCCGGTTGCAGCACCGCCACCCTGCGCTATCTAAACCCATCCATGGACAATCGCAACAAAGCCATTCTCACCGACCTCCAAGCCTACGACACCGCCGCCCTCAAAGGCCGCTTGAGCGAACTCCGGAGGTATCTTTGACGTCCCGGCCCAAACCCGACAACTCGAAGAACTCGAAGAACGCGTCTCCGCCCCCGGCTTCTGGGATAGCCAAAACAACGCCCGTAAAGTCATTGACCAGATCAACGGCATCAAACGCCGCATCGAACCCCTGACCACCCTCGACGCCCGCGCCGAAGACTTCGAGGTCCTCATCGAAATGGCCAAAGAAGAGGGCGTCACCTCCGCCTTCCAGGAAGTCGCCAAGGAATACGACGACATCCAGGACGCCATCGCCAAATACGAGCTCGACCTCATGCTCTCAGGTCCCCTCGACCGCGGCAACGCCTACCTCACCGTCCACTCCGGCGCCGGCGGCACCGAATCCTGCGACTGGGCCAACATGCTCCTACGCATGTACCAGCGTTGGGCCGAACGCCACGGCTGCAAAGTCCAAATCATCGACTACATGGAGGGCGACGAAGTCGGTATCCGCTCCGCCACCCTCGAAATCATGGGCGAAAACGCCTACGGCTTCCTCCAGGCCGAGCGCGGCGTTCACCGCCTCGTCCGCATCTCTCCCTTCGACGCCGCCAAAAAGCGCCACACCTCCTTCGCCTCCGTCGACGTCACACCCGACGCCGAAGAGGACATCGAAATCGAAATCCGCGATGACGACCTCAAAGTCGACACCTACCGCTCCGGCGGCAAAGGCGGCCAGAACGTCAACAAAGTCGAAACCGCCGTCCGCATCACCCACATCCCCTCCGGCGTCATCGTCGCCTGCCAGGTCGAACGCTCCCAGCCCAAAAACCGGGCCAAAGCCATCGGCATGCTGAAAGCCAAACTCTACCAGATCGAGGAGGACAAACGCCGTGCCGAAATCGACAAAGCCTACGGAGGCAAAGACGACGTCGCCTGGGGCAGCCAGATTAGGAGCTACGTCTTCCAACCCTACCAAATGGTCAAAGACCACCGCACCGGTTACAAAACCTCCGGCGTCCAGGACGTCATGGATGGCGACATCGACTCCTTCATGGAAGCCAAACTCCGCGGCCAAAAAGCCGGTGACTCCGACAAAGACGAAGATCTCTAAAACACCCGATATTCAGAAGGTTCGAGCATCGAAAAGTCGAACTTCGATTCGTCGATAACATAACAATCGCAGATCTCCCCGACCAGATTGAGTAACTGCTCCATCTGCCCTTCACTCACCACTCCAGTCTGAAGATACTGTTCGGCAAACCAGGAGCTTTTCACGAAAAATGCCACCGGATCGGCGACCAAACTCAAACGCAAATACTGATACTGGTAGGCATAGCGCAGCAGACGTGCATAGACCCCGTTCGTTTCACTCTCAGTCGCCAGGCTATAGACATTATTGCGAATGTAGGTCTCCATTTCCGCTGTGCTCAGGTAGCGCTTGGCCAAGAGATTGGCCTGAAAATCTTCCGAGCGGACGATCATTTTCTTCACCAGAGATTCGCCGGGACTACCCGTTTTTGAAGTCGCTCGAAGATGTTCGAATTCGGCAGCGGTAGCCGCCCGCACGGGTCCGGACGCCTCCAAATAAAAGGCCTCCATCAGTTTGGCCAGTTCCGCCCGAAGCTCCTCATACCGTCCCCCTGTCTCCTCCATTACCCCGATCCAGCCGGATTCAGCAGCCAGATGCCCCCACTCATGCATGGTTCGGGCACCCAGAAGAAGCCGCTCAAACGGCGGACTCGGCTCCACCAAACGCAGATGATTCCGTTCATCGTCGATACTGTAAGCCACGAGTTTCTTCTTCGGATGAATGTAACTCAAACCACCGGGCGTGATGTAGTGCGGCGGATCGACCAACCCACCGAGATCACGCAACGACGCTAAAAATCGCTGCGAATGATGGGCTACCACTTTCAGATCATCGATGACTCGCCCCTCAGCCTCCTCGGTTACCCGCTCAAGATGAATCAAGAGGTCTGCAAATGTTTCAGGGCTCTCGGGCTCCCAAAGGGTACGTCCCTCCTTGCCAACCACCAGCAACGGCGGTCTGAACTCCGCCAGCCAATCACAAATCGCCCTGCCCTTTGAAGGGGAAGGCTTCGCATGCGAATCATAATGCGCGTCAATCACCGACTTCGATGCCTCCTGCCAGGATTGCTGTAGGGCCGCCAACTTCCCCTGTTCAGTTGAAGGCATGATCAGGCCCCCGGGAATGACAATGTAACCGGACAGGTGCAGATTCGGAACGCGCAGTCTTTGATGATAACACTTCGAGATCCATTTCGTCGCTTCCGCTAACGCTCGAAATCCAGCGGCATCACCTCGCTGGGAAACCTGACAACCGTCATAAAAATAGCGGAGTTGAGCTGAAGACAAGGTGACGAAATAACTCAAGTTCGAAACCAACGAAGGAAGAATCTGACGTAGCAGCCCAAGCCGTTCCGCCTGAAAAAATTGGAAGGTGGCGTATTCGATCGAAGAAGACTCTTTCCTGAAGTCGCAAGCTTCGATTGACCAGGAACTGCGATGGAATAACTGAGCGAATGGATTGACCTTTTCCCTCTCGGTGATGATGCAAACATGCTGAACTCGGGGAGGCATCCAACAGTCAGGCGCCTGCGCGTGCAGTCTCAGAGAACGTTTCCAGTAGAGCGCAAAGGACCGGTTGAAAAAGTCGATCCATTCCTGGTCTAGAACCGTGTTCTCCGCCAGGACACGCTGAAACTCGATCCCGATTCCCTCTTCGGAAAGGTGCTCAATAGGAATGAGAACAAGTCCCTCCTGACCGAAATAAAAAGAGTTGAGCCTCGTGTCGATAACCAAAATGGTAGCACGCCCTTCTGGCGCATCCAGTCCAAACAACGCCCGCGGTCAGGCGCTTCCAGCCTCTACTGGCCTTTTCGATCCTTCTTGCTCTCCTTCGCCGTCTTCGGCTTCCCCCCGTTCGGACTCAGCCGCTTCCACCAGTCCGGTCCTTCCTCGTCAATCGCCGCATTGTGCGCCACCAACTGCTTCTTCATCGCCTCAAACCGCGCCGCCTCCTTCTCCTTCATGTCGGTCGCCTCCTTCGGATCCGCCTTCAAATCATAAAGCTCAAACTCCGAAAGCGTTTCATCCGCTAGGATCTTCCAGTCCCCCACGCGCATCGCAATCTTCGCATTCGGCGCCATGTGCAGCCTCCAAAACAATGGCTGTGGTCTCTCCACCTGCTCCGCCTCCCCCTTCAGCACCTTCAACACATCCACCCCGTCGATTACCCGATCCCCCGGCACCGCCACCCCAGCCACACCCAACATCGTCGGAAACACATCGCTCCCAATCACCGGCACATCACACGTCGTCCCCGCTGGAATCTGCCCCGGCCACCTGGCGATCCCTGGCACCCGAATCCCGCCTTCATGCAAATCCCGCTTCCGGCCCCGCAACCCACCGCTCGATCCCCGCCCGGGCGACTTCACCCCATCCCCTTCCGGCCCATTGTCCGAAGTGAAAAAGACCATCGTATCGTCCGCCAACTGCTGCTCCTTCAGCGCCGCCATCAAATTTCCGAACGCATGATCCATCTGCGTCACATTCGCATGGTGCTCCGCCTGCACATCATCCGTTATGCCGGGATACAGCGCCTTAAACTTTGGGTCCGACTTGATCGGGTAATGCGGCTCATGCGTCCACACCGCCAGAAAAAACGGCTTTGCCGGATCCCGCTTCTCCTTCAACCACGCAATCGCCTCCTCCACCACCAACAGCGCCGAATACCCCTGCATCAGCCCCACCGGTTGCCCGTTGCGCACAAAGTTGTCCGGGTTCTCATGACTCGGTCCCGCATTGTTCTGCGTCGCCAGCCACCAGTCATACCCATGATCCCCCGGCTGCGGCTGCGCCGACTCATTGAACAGCCCGTTCAAATGCCACTTCCCAACATGGCACGTCCCATACCCCACTCCCTTCAACAACTTCGGCAGCGTCACCTCACTCGTCCTCAAATGCACCTCCGCCCCCTCCGCAATCCACGTGTAAACGCCGTTCCGATGCGGCGTCCGCCCCGTCAGCAAGGCCGATCTCGACGGACTGCAAACCGCGCTCCCAGAGTAACACTGCGTCAACCGCACCCCCTCCTTCGCAAACGCATCCAGGTTCGGCGATTGAATGATCGGATGCCCAAAACACCCCAGATCCCCATACCCCAAATCATCCGCCAAAAACAAAATCACATTCGGTGCCGCAATCGTCGGCAACACCGCAGCCCACAAACCCAAACAAAAAATCAAAACGCGCATCCCCCTCAAACGCCCCATCCCCCACCCCTCCTTCACCAATCTCCATCTCCCATCTCCGACGCGCCAGCGCCCCCCACCCACCATTTGCAATCCCCTCTCGCCTCTAGTAAATACCCCTCCCATGTCCGCCCCCCAAACCGCCAACCGCATCGACACCCGCTTCCAGCAACTCCACGCTGACAGCAAACGCGCCTTCGTCGCCTACGTCTGCGCAGGCGACCCTACCCTCGACCGAACCATCGACGTCGTCCTCGCCCTCGAAAAAGCCGGTGCCGACATCATCGAGCTCGGCCTCCCCTTCTCCGATCCCCTCGCCGACGGCGTCGTCAACCAGCTCGCCGCCGACCGCGCCCTCCGTGCCGGCGCATCCACCCAGGGCGTCCTCGACATGATTCGCAAACTCCGCGAGCACACCCAAATCCCCCTCGTCCTCTTCACCTACCTCAACCCCGTTTACGCTTTCGGCTACGAACGCTTCCACCACGAAGCCGCCGCCGCCGGTGCCGATGGCATCCTCGTCCTCGACCTCCCGCCGGATGAAGCCTCTCAAAACGCCGAACTCAAACCCGCGCCTGACCTCCGCCACATCCAACTCATCGCCCCCACCTCCTCTCCAGAGCGCATCAAACAAATCGCCGCCAGTGCCGAAGGCTTCATTTACTACGTCTCACGCCTCGGCGTCACTGGCACCCAAACTAGCGTCGCCACCGGCATCGCCGAACAAGTCGCCGTCATCAAAGCCGCCTCCAACGTCCCCGTCTGCGTCGGCTTCGGCGTCTCCAATCCAGACCAAGCCGCCGAAATCGCCTCCAAAGCCGACGGCGTCGTCGTCGGCAGCGCCATCGTCCGTCTCATCGAACAAAACGGTTCCTCCCCTGACCTTGCCGACCGCCTCCTAGCCTTCGTGAAACCCCTTGTCGACGCCGTCAAGGCGGTGTAGTCACCTAGCCTCCTTTTCAGCCATGCAACTGCAGTTCGTCAAAATGAACGGTGCCGGGAATGACTTCGTCATGCTCGACAATCGTGACCTCAGCCTCTCCCTCTCAGGAGACCAAATCGCCCGCCTCTGCGACCGCCACCGCGGCGTCGGTGCCGATGGCCTCCTCCTCGTCGAACCCGCCACCGAGGGCGGTGACTTCAAAATGCGTTACTACAACGCTGACGGCGGTGAAGCCGAAATGTGCGGTAACGGCGCTCGCTGCTTCGGTCGCTTCGTCAATCACCTCCATGGCGACACCCTCGAATTCATCCGCTTCGAAACCCTCGCCGGCATGATCTCCGCGGAGTTCGAAAACGGCCAGGTGCGCATCAACATGAGCGCTCCCTTCGACCTCAAACTCAACCAAACCCTCCCTGTCGCCGGCGAATCCCTCACCGTTCACAGCATCAACACCGGCGTCCCCCACGCCGTTGTCTTCTTTGACGACGTCAATCCCGTCGATGTCCGAAAGCTCGGCGCCGGTCTCCGCTACCACGAGGCCTTCGCCCCCAAGGGCACCAACGCCAACTTCGTCCAAACCCTCGCTCCCGATAGCATCCGCATCCGCACCTACGAGCGCGGCGTCGAAGATGAAACCCTCGCCTGCGGCACCGGTATGGTCGCCTGCGCCCTCATCCATCACGAACTCACCGGCGCTCCCTCCCCCATCCAGGTCAAAGTCCAGGGCGGCGACACCCTCGCTGTCGGCTTCGAAGAAACCGCCCCGCATCAATACGCCAACGTCACCCTCTTCGGTCCCGCTGACTTCGCCTTCACCGGTTCCGTCGAAATCTAATCCCTCTTTCCTCAACTCCGACAGCTGATCACTGATCACTCCCCCCACACCCTCATGTTCGCAGGCACCCACACCGCTATCGTCACCCCTTTCAAAAACGGCCAGATCGACGAAGCCGCCCTGAAACAACTCATCGACGACCAATTCGCCGGCGGCGTCACCGGTGTCGTACCCTGCGGCACCACCGGCGAGTCCCCCACCCTCGATTACGAAGAACATGAGCGCGTTGTCAAACTCACGGTCGAGTTCGCCGCCGGACGCGGTATCGGCATGGCCGGCACCGGATCCAACTCCACCCGCGAAGCCGTCCAAATGACCGAGGAAGCCGAAGCCGCAGGCGCCACCGCCATCCTCCAGGTCGCTCCCTACTACAACAAGCCCACACCCGAAGGCCTCTTCCAGCACTTCAAAGCCGTCGCTCAAGCCACCAAACTGCCCATCATGCTCTACAGCATCCCCGGCCGCAGTGGCATCGAAATCGGCGTCGACGTCGTCGCCCGCCTCGTCGAAGCCTGCCCCAACATCTGCGCCATGAAAGAAGCCGGCGGCACTCCCGAACGCGTCAACCAGATGCGCCTCGCCCTCCCCCACAGCTTCGAAATCCTCTCCGGCGACGACTCCCTCACTCTCCCCTTCATGGCCGTCGGCGCCGTCGGTGTCGTCTCCGTCGCCTCCAACATCATCCCCGGACCCGTCTCCCAAATCGTCCAACTCGCCCTCGAAGGCCGCTTCCTCGAAGCCCGCGCCATCCACGAGCGCTACTACCCCCTCCTCGCCGCCTTCCTCAAACTCTCGACCAACCCCATCCCGATCAAAACCGCGATGGGCCTCGCCGGCAAAATCGACCCCGAACTCCGCCTCCCCATGTCCCCCATGGAACCCGCCAAAGTCGAAGAACTCCGCGCCACCCTCAAGCAGGTCGGCGTCATCTGATTCGGTCCTCATGGCGGATGTTCCAACAAAACACCTCCGCTAGAGCACTTTAAGAAAAGATGTGGCCGTTGATTTGGGAGCGCCGGAGGTGGAGATGGGCCGTTGGCAGCGCCGGGGCATATGAATGCATACGTCCCAAGCTGACGACGGCTCAGATCCACTTCCGCCGCCCCAAAGGAGCGGCTACAGTTTTGCTTAAACTGCTCTAATGAATCATCGCCCCTTCCCTTCGCCGCTCGTCCTGCTGGCAGCCTGCGCGATCGCGTTCTTCCCCAGTTGTTCCACCGTCCAGATCCAGTCCGCCAGCGACTCCACCTTCCGCTACGGCAAAAAGGTCTTCACTGATGATATCCCCCGCGCCACCCGCTTCCTGACTACCAAAGTCAAAAGCCTCATGCGCAATGACGGATCCTTCTGATATGCCGACGACATGCCCGGCAAACCCAGCATCGTCATCCACCTCGGCCAGCAAATGGTCTACCTCTACAAAGGCGGCCAACTCGCTGGCGGCTCCCCCATCTCCTCCGGTTCCGAAGGCTACGAAACCCGCCCCGGTCGCTACACCGTCATCGAAAAGGACATCGACCACAAATCCTCGCTATACGGCGATTACGAGGACCCCTACGGCAACGTCATCCGCCAAAACATCGACAATCGCAAAGACCCCAAGCCCCCCGGCACCCGCTTCGAAGGCGCCAAAATGTTCTACTTCCTCCGCATCTACGGCGCCGTCGGCATGCACCAGGGCTACCTCCCCGGCTACCCGGCCTCCCACGGTTGCATTCGCCTGCCTGGCCACATGGCCGAGAAATTCTACCACGCCGTCAGCCTGGGCACTCCCGTCCGCATCGTGCCATAGCTACCCGCCCTCATTCCTTCACTAGGTCGCCCACTAACAGAAGCGCCCCCGGAAAAAAATTCCTCCCCGTAAACCGCTCCGGCTTGTCGATCTTCTGGTTCCGTTGCGCCAAAATCTTGCCCTTGTCCGGCATCCCCGGATCCATCGTGATCACCACCTCATGCACCTTATCCTCCAACTCCGTCCCGATCAAAAAAGACGATAGCCGGTGAGACGTGCAATACGAATCAAACCGCGGCACCACTCGCGGCTCGCCACCATCCAGCGACACCGTCACCTGCCCGCAATCCGG
>CANETF010000065.1 GCA_947440575.1 Verrucomicrobiaceae bacterium | reverse complement strand
GGGAGTGGGGGCTGCCATACCAGAGGATGGTGAAGAAGGGCTTTTGGGCGGCGTGTTGTTTGGTGATGAATTGCAGGGCTTCGGCGACGATGATTTCGGAGGAATCGCCCTCGAATTTTTCGGGGGTGCCGTTGCGGCCGAGGTAGGGGTCGCGGTCGATGAAGTTGGTGGCGGAGAGGTATTCGTCGAAGCCGAATCCGGCGGGGCTGCGGGGGTCTGAGGCGAGGACGGGGGCGCCGGGGCCTTTGTAACCGTTGAGGTGCCATTTGCCGAAGTGGCCGGTGGAGTAGCCGACTTTTTGGAGGGCCTGGGCGAGGGTTTTTTCCTGGAGGCGGAGGGCGTAGCCGTGGGAGAGGACGCCGGCGCGGTCGTTGGTGCGGCCGGTGAGGACGGTGGCGCGGGTGGGGGAGCAGACGGGGTTGCCGGCGTAGAAGCGGTCGAAGCGGAGGCCGTTGGCGGCCATGGCGTCGAGGTTGGGGGTTTTGAGGAGGGGGTGCTTGTTGTAGCTGGTCTGGCCCCAGCCCATGTCATCGGCCATGATGAAGATGATGTTGGGGCGGGTGGTGTCGGCGGCGGGGGCGACACCAGTGAGGAGGAGGGTGGTGAGGAGCAGGAGGTGGCGCATTGGGGGGGCTGGGGATGGGATATTGGGGGGAGTAATTAGTGATCAGATGGGAGTGTGGCGCTGGGGCGCTGGAGACGAGGACGAGGACGAGGACGAGGACGAGGACGATGGTGGAACGTGGGGGAGGGGGGGATGTATCAGGGACCTTTGCGGTTGTGCTGGCGCTGGCGGAATTCGGCGGGGCCGCAGCCGGATTGGCGGGCGAACATGCGGGTGAAGTAGTGGCGGTTGGGGAAGCCGTGTTCGATGGCGATTTGGTCGATGGTTTTGTGGGTGAGCGCGAGGGCTTCGGCGGCGAGGCGGAGGCGGGTGGTGAGGACGTAGGCGGCGGGGGTTTGGCCGATGTGCTGGCGGAAGGTGCGGATGAAGGACTCGAGGGAGAGGCCGGCGCGTTCGGCGAGGAAGTCGTTGGTGAGGCGGCTGTGGGGGGCGCGGGCGATGAGGGTGAGGATGTCGATGAGGGGTTGGGGGAGGGAGGGTGGGTTGGGGGTTTCGAGGTCGGCGAAGACGAGGTGGAGCAGGGAGGCGCTGAGGTGGAGGAGGGTGTGGTCGCGGGAATCGGAGGCGGGTTGCTGGTGGGTGTCGATGAGGCGGGTGAGGAGGGCGAGGAGGGGAGGGGTGATGCTAAAGGTGATGGGATGTGCAGGAATGGACACAGCGGGACGGGAGGTGGTGAAGTGCAGCCAGAAGTGGGAGGCGGGTCGGGGGGAGCAGCAGTCGAAGACGGTGTTGGCGGGGATGAGGACGGCGGTGTCGGAGCGGAGGGGGATTTTTTGGTTCTGGAACTGGATGTGGCAGCCTGGGGTGGGATTGAAGTAGAAGCGCCAGAAGGGGCTATCGACACCTTCGTGGTTCCAGTTTTGCAGGGGGTTGAGGTAGCCGCTGTCGTGGATAATGAAGGGGGTCCAACTGGCGGTGGCGGTGCGGGCGAGGTCGACACCGAGGTTGGTGGTGTAGTTGAGGTATTTGGGGCGGTCGCTCATGATCAGACACAAACTTTTCGAGAAACGGCACAGGGTGTGAGCGTTTAGTGTTTGATGCAACGGATGTGTTTGATGGTGTCAGGCTTGGTTTGGATTTCGGCGGTGGCCGGGGTTGGGGCCGGGCTGCCTGCGGATCATGCGCAGCGGATGGAGCGTGGGTTGAAGGCATTTGACGAGCATATTGCGCCGCTGTTGAAGGAGCAGTGCCTGGGGTGTCACGGGGGGGAGAAGGTGAAGAGTGATTTTGATTTGGCGACGCGGGAGGATTTGTTGAAGGGGGGATCGCACGGGAGTGTGGTGACGCCGTTTGATGCGGGGAAGAGTTTGCTGGTGGAGTTGATCGAGCATGCGAAGGAGCCGATGATGCCGGATGGGAAGCCGAAGTTGGCGGTGGAGGTGATTGCGAAGGTGCGGGCGTGGATTGATGACGGGGCACCGTATTCGGCGCCTTTGGTGGTGGGGAAGAAGCCGAAGCGTGATGCGTCGGTGGTGACCGATGAGGATCGGCAGTGGTGGGCGTTTCGGCCTTTGCAGAAGGTGGCGGGGAAATCGATTGATGAGTTGCTGTTGAAGCAGGCGAAGGGGATGACGTTCAATGCGCCTGCGGATGCGGCGACACTGGTGAGGAGGGTTTATTTGGATCTGACGGGCATGCCGCCGACGCCGGAGGAGTTGAAGGCGGGGATGGCGGAACCGGGGAAGGTGGTTGAGCGATTGTTGGAGTCGCCGCGCTATGGGGAGCGGTGGGCGCGGCATTGGCTGGATGTGGCGCGGTATGCGGAGAGCACTGGGTTTGAGCAGGACTATGACCGGCCGCATGCGTATCACTTTCGGGATTTTGTGATCCAGGCGCTGAACATGGACATGCCGTATGATCAGTTTGTGAAGTGGCAGTTGGCGGGGGACGAGTATGAGCCGACGAATCCACTGGCGCTGGCGGCGACGGGTTTTTTAGGAGCGGGGGTGTTTCCGTCGCAGATCACGGAGAACGAGGTGGAACGGACGCGGTATGATGCGATGGACGACATGCTGAGCACGACGAGCAGTGCGATGCTGGGTTTGACGGTGGGGTGTGCGCGGTGTCATGACCACAAGTTTGATCCGTTTCCGACGAAGGATTATTATCGGATGCTGAGCACGTTCACGACGACGACGCGGAGCAATGTGGACATTCATCCGGATGGGAAGATCACGTCGGCGATCACGACGAAGAAGGGGAAGGACAAGGACACGCCGCCGATTCCGGGGGCGACGCGGATGATGATCTGCGGGGAGGGGTATGAACCGATAGTGATGCACACGCAGGGGGGACCGTTTTTTGATAAGACGTATGTGTTGAAGCGGGGCAATCCGGACTTGAAGGACGGGGAGGCGGCGCAGGGGTTTTTACAGGTGCTGTCGAAGCCGGGGAGTGAGGCGAAGTGGGAGTGGAAGGCGCCGGAGGGAGCGAAGAGTTCGGGGCGGCGGAGGACGTTGTCGAACTGGATCACGGACGTGGAGCATGGGGCGGGGGCGCTGCTGGCGCGGGTGATGGTGAACCGGTTGTGGCAGCATCATTTTGGGACGGGGCTGGTGCCGACGACGAATGATTTTGGCAAGACGGGGGCGCTGCCGACCCAGCCGGAGTTGCTGGACTGGCTGGCGGAGCAGTTGATTGCGAACGGGTGGAGGTTGAAGCCGATGCACCGGTTGATTTTGGCGAGTCGGGCGTATCAGCAGAGCAGCGGGCGGGATGCGGTGAAGGAGAAGGCGGATCCGAACAACGGGTTGTTCATGCGGCGGGTGCCGCAGCGGCTGGAGGCAGAGGCGATTCGGGACACGATGCTGGCGGTGAGCGGGATGCTGGATGAGACGATGTTTGGTCCGGGGACAAAAGATGAGAACAGTCGGCGGCGGAGTCTTTACTTCACGGTGAAGCGGAGTCAGTTGATTGGGAGCATGGTGGCGTTTGACGCGCCGGAGCCGCTGGTGAGTCAGGGGGAGCGGCCGACGACGACGGTGGCGCCGCAGGCGTTGCTGCTGATGAACAGTCCGCAGGCGCTGGCGTGGGCGGAGGGGTTGGCGAAGCAGGTGGCCGGGGCGGGGGAGGTGGACAAGCAGATTGCGGCGGCGTATGCGATTTGTTTCAGCCGGGAGCCGGGCGGGGATGAGGTGGCGGCGGGACGGGATTTTGTGAGTCAGGGTGGGACACTGGCGGAATATTGTCAGGTGCTGCTGGGGTTGAATGAACTGGTTTATGTGAATTGATATGAACACGTCTTTGTTTTCTCGTCGTGATATGTTGGCCCGGGCTGGGGGTGGGTTTGGGGGATTGGCTTTGGCGGCGATGCTGGAGCGGGAGGCGGGGGCGGCGAGCAATCCGTTTGCGCCGAAGTTGCCGGGGCATTTTGGGAAGGCGAAGTCGATCATTTGGATCTTTGCGAACGGGGGGCCGTCGCAGGTGGACACGTGGGATTACAAGCCGGAGTTGCAGAAGCGGGATGGGAAGCCTTTGGATGGGTTTGATCCGAAGACGGGTTTCTTTCCGGGGTCGGTGGGGCCGCTAATGGCGTCGCCGTTCAAGTGGAAGCAGCATGGGCAGAGCGGGACGTGGGCGAGCGATCTGTTTCCGAAGACGGCGATGCACGTGGACAAGATGTGCTTCATTCATTCGTGCTGGACGAGTTCGAACAATCACTCGCCGGCGTTGTTCATGATGAACACGGGGGTGACGCGGATGGGGAATCCGTGTGTGGGGTCGTGGGTGACGTATGGTCTGGGGAGTGAGAGTGACTCGCTGCCGTCGTTCATGGTGATGAGTGATCCGCTGAATCGGGGGTTGCCGAAGGGGAGCGCGGCGAACTGGGGGGCGGGGTTTTTGCCGAGTGTGTATCAGGGGACGTGGTTGAAGCCGACGGGGCAGCCGATTGATAATCTGGCGGTGCCGGCGTCGTTGAAACCGGGGCGGCAGCGGGCGCAGTTGGATCTGCTGGCGCGGTTGAATCGGGAAGGGTTGGCGGGGTCGCCGATTGAGAGTGAGTTGAACGCGCGGGTGGAGAGTTTTGAGTTGGCGTATCGGATGCAGACGGCGGCACCGGAGGCGTTTGATGTGTCGAAGGAGCCGGAGCACATTCGGAAGATGTATGGGGTGGATGAGAAGCATTGCGGGCACTTTGCGGCGCAGTGTTTGACGGCGCGGCGGATGGTGGAGCGCGGGGTGCGATTCATTCAGGTGTATTCGGGCGGGATGGAGAACCAGCAGAGCTGGGATGGGCACAACGATTTGATCGGGAATCACAGCGGGTTTGCGGCGGAGAGCGACCAGCCGGTGGCGGCGTTGCTTTCGGATCTGGAGCAGCGGGGGCTGCTGGATCAGACGCTGGTGATCTGGGGGGGTGAGTTTGGGCGGTTGCCGATCTCACAGAAGGCGGCGAAGCCGGGGCGGGATCACAATCCGCATGCGTTCACGGTGTGGATGGCGGGTGGCGGGGTGAAGGGGGGATATCATCACGGGGAGAGTGATGAACTGGGGTTCAAGGCGGCGGTAGACAAGGTGAGTGTGCATGATTTTCATGCGACGATTCTGGCCGCGGCGGGGTTGGATCACGAGCGGCTGACGTTTAAGTTTCAGGGGCTGGACCAGAAGCTGACGGGGGTGGAGAACCCGAAGGTGGTGAAGCAGGTGTTTGCGTGATCGGGGGATGGGGCCCACGGAAAGCACGGATGACACGGAAGGGGCTTGTTGAGGACGGGCTTACTTCACGTGGCGCCAGATGCCGGCTTTGTTGGTGCGGGCACGTTCGCCGTGTTTTTTGAGTTCGAGCATGTAGGCGACTTCGTCGCGAGCGTCGTTGGGGAGGGGGGTGGTGACGCCTTGGACGCGGGCGTAGCCGGCTTGCATGAGGAGGTCGGCGAGGTAGACGCCTTTGCCGGGCTGGATTTCGACGCGGATGAGGGCGTAGTAGCGGGTGGAGTTGGGGACTTGCTCCCAGCGGGTGAGGACCTGGTAGGGGCGGGATTTGAGGAGGTCGCGGACGTAGTTGAGGGCTTCGACGCCGGTTTCGACGAGGAGGCGGTCGTTGACGTTGCCGAACCAGCGGGCTTGTTCGTTGATGCGCTGGGGGTGGGAGGAGGAGGCTTCGATGGCGTCGACGAAGTAGAGGACGAAGATGTTTTCGTCGGCGCCGGTGCGGAAGCGGAGGGTGTCGGCTTCGTTGGCGCGGGTTTCGACGAGGGTGGTTTTGTCGAGGAGTTCGAAGGTTTCGCGGACGGGGCGGGCGTTTTGGTCGGTGATGGTGAGGTTGGCGGGATTGACGGGGATGGCTTTGGGGACGGCGGCTTTGCTTTTTTTGAGGACGAGGGCGACGAGAACGATGACCAGCACCAGGACGGCGGTGATGGCGAGGTTCATGAGGGCGTCGCGAAGTTTCATGGGAGAGCGGTAAGAAACGCTTGAATGGGTGCGAGCGCAAGCTTGGGGGGGTAGGAGAAAGGCACTATGGGTGGGCGGAGTTGTGCGTTTTGATGGATTGCTTTATGAAATCGTTTTGGGTTCATGTGTTGATTGGGATGGTTTGGGTGGGGCGTTTGTTTGGGCAGATTCCGGAGGAGGTGGTGAAGCGGGAGCGGGCGAAGGTGTTGGAGGGGGTGGAGTCGGTGGCGAAGATCGGTGTGCCGGGGCCGGTGGCGATTTGGGGGCAGTTGGCGTTTCCGGTTTTGGGTGCGGCGGACAGGCAGGGGAACGAGCAGGCGGTGGCGGCGGTGGCGGGGTATGGGAAGGGGCGGGTGGTTTTGTTTGGGCAGAACGGGTATTTGTCTGGCAAGGCGGGCGGGGATCATGCGAAGTTTTTGGAGAACGTGGTGAGCTGGAGTTCGGGGGGGAAGAAGAAGCCGCGGGTGGGGACGTGGAAGATGGATGAGCATGAGGTGCTGGAGCGGGCGGGGTTTGAGGTGGAGGTGGTGAAGGCGTTGGGGAAGGCGGAACTGGGGAAGGTGGATGTGGTGGTGATGAATGCGCAGGGGGTGACGGATGAGGCGGATGGGTTGGCGGTGGTGGAGTGGGTGAAGGCGGGTGGGGGCTTGGTGGCGGGGATGACGGGGTGGGCGTTTGATCAGACGAGGGGTGGGAAGGAGTTGGCGCTGGCGCATGGGCTGAATCGGGCGCTGCAGCCGGCGGGGATTGGTTTTACGGAGATGAGCGGGTTTGAGGGGGTGCAGGCGTTTGCGGCGAGGGTGGAGTTGCCGCGGTTGATGAATGCGTCGGAGGCGATTGGGGGGATGAAGAAGGCGGGTCTGAGCGAGGGGGAGGTGCGGCAGGCGTCGAATGCGATTCAGATCGCGCTGGCGGCGCAGCCGCCGGAGAAGAGTCCGTTTCGGGAGGCGGTGAGTTTGGTGTTAGGGGCTGCGGGCGGGTCGAGGGCGGTGCCTACGAAGGAGAAGCCGTTCACTGAGGAGAAGGAGAATGCGGAGCGGATGCGGTTGAGCATGGAGACGCGGATGCTGCGGTTGGATCGGGCGGAGACGGTGGCGGCGCATCCGGCGCATGAGGTTTTTCCGGGGAAGGTGGCGGCGAATGTGCCGAGAGGAAAAGGGGTGGTGGCGGTGGATGCGACGGTGCCGGGGTGGGCGAGCACGGGGTTTTATGCGGCGGCGGTGGAGACGATTGAGGTGACGGTTCCGGAGGGGATGGCGGGCAAGGGGTTTGCGGTGCGGATTGGGTGTCACTCGGATGTGCTTTATGATTTGCCATCGTGGTCGAGGGCGCCGGACATCACGAAGAGCGTGCCGATTGCGGCGGCGGTGACGAAGGTGGCGAGTGCGTTTGGGGGGTTGGTTTACATTGAGGTGCCGGCGCGGGATCAAGGGGTGGACGGGATGCTGCAGGTAGGGATTGCCGGGGCGGTGACGGCGCCTTTGTTTGTGCTGGGGAAGGACACGGATGAGCAGTGGAACAGTGAGATCAAGTTGCGGCCGGGGCCGTGGGCAGAGCTGGCTTGCGACAAGATGATTGTGACGGTGCCGACGAGTGTGGCGCGAGAGGTGAAGAATCCGACGATGGTGATGACGTTTTGGAAGATGGCGGTGGAGGCGCAGGATGAGATCACGAACCAAGCGGCGGAGCGGCGGCGGCCGGAGCGGATGGTGGCGGATGTGCAGATCAGTGCGGGGTTCATGCACAGCGGGTATCCGATCATGCTGCACGTGCCGGAGGCGCTGGAGATGGTGACGGTGAGCCGGTTGAAGATGCCTGGGTGGGGGTATCACCACGAGGTGGGGCACAATCACCAGCGGGGGGAGTTCACTTTTGACGGCACGGGCGAGGTGACCAACAATGTGATCGGGATGTGGGTGTATCAGTCAGTGATGAAACGGGATCCGCTGCTAGGGCATCCGGCGATCAGTGTGGAGGCGCGCAAGGAGCATGTGGAGAAGATCGTCAGCGCGAAGGGTGCGGCGGAGAAGTGGGCGGTGTGGAAGGGGAATCCGTTCGTGGCTTTGACGACTTACATTCAGCTGATTCAGGGGTTTGGATGGGAGAGCTGGCGGGCGTATCTGCACAGTTTTGCGGATCCGGCGTTTGGGGCGAAGCCGAAAACGGATGACGAGACGCGGGACCAGTTTTTGATTCGTTATTCGAAGATCACGAAGAAGAATCTGGGGCCGTTTTTTGAGTATTGGGGGATACCGGTGAGTGCGAGTGCGAAGGAGGCGGTGAGCGGGATGGAGGCTTGGATGCCGGGGGGGTAACTGTTCGGTGTTCTCGGTTCTCGGTTCTCGGTTCTCGGTTTAGTTGCCGTCGAGCATGCGGCCGATGCCGCCGAGGAGGGAGCCTTCGCCGGTGGATTTGCCGCCTGCGGAGGGGGCGTTGGCGAGGATGCGGTCGGCGAGGCGGGAGAAGGGGAGGCTTTGGAGCCAGACGGTGCCGTGGCCTGAGAGGGTGGTGAGGAAGAGGCCTTCGCCGCCGAAGAACATGCTCTTGAGGTTGCCGGCACGCTGGATGTCGTAGCTGACGCCTTTGGTGAAGGCGACGAGGCAGCCGGTGTCGACGCGCATGGTTTCGCCTTTGAGTTCTTTTTTGATGATGGTGCCGCCGGCGTGGATGAAGGCGAGGCCGTCGCCCTGGAGTTTTTGGAGGATGAAACCTTCGCCGCCGAAGAGGCCGGCGCCGAAGCGTTTTTGGAAGGCGATGCCGACGGCGGTGCCGTAAGCGGCGCAGAGGAAGGCGTCTTTTTCGCAGAGGATTTCGCCGCCGTAGTCGCTGAGTTTGAGGGGGATGATTTTGCCTGGGTAGGGGGCGGCGAAGGCGACGCGTTTTTTGCAAGCGTGAGCGCGATTGGTGAAGTGGGTCATGAAGAGAGACTCACCGGTGAGCATGCGTTTGCCGACGTTTTTGAGGACACTCATGATGCCGCCTTCGTTGGGGTTGGAGCCGTCGCCCATTTTGGTTTCGAAGGTGATGCCGTCGTCCATGTAGTTCATGCCGCCGGCTTCGGCGATGACGGTTTCGCCGGGGTCGAGTTCGATTTCGACGAGTTGCATTTCGTTGCCGTGGATCTCGTAATCGACATCGTGGGCGCGCATGGGCATGGGGGGAGGGCCGCCTGCGGGGAGGGGCGGGGGCGGGGCGCCGGTGGCGTTTTGGAAGAGGGCGGGCAGGATTTGGGAGGCGGGGGCCCATTGGGCTTGGCCTTCGGTCCAGACGAGGGAGGTGGGTTTGACGATGCCGGAGTCAGCGAGGGACTGCAATTGTTCCTCGGTGACTTGGTGGCGTTGATTTTCGGAGTCGACGTAGAACCAGGGTTTCATGGGATGAGAGAGAGGGGGGAAGGTGGACTGATCGGGACGCCGAAGCACTTACAAAGTGACGGTAAAAGTGCAAGGGGAGCGATGAGACGATTGCAGAGGTGATTACAGTTTTTGGCGGGGCCCTATTTTGTTTGGGGTGTCGGTCTGATCCTGGCGGACGACATCGCGGACTTTTGGGGTTTTGGTGTTTGGGTCGTTGTCTTGGGTGACAGGGGTTGGGGATTGAGAGGGGCTGGGAGAGGGCACCTGGGGAAGCGGGGGGAGGGATTGGGTGGCGTTGGGTCCGATGTAGGAGGAAAGGGTGTCTCGGGTGCTGGGT
Organism: Verrucomicrobiaceae bacterium; assembly: GCA_947440575.1. Lineage (GTDB taxonomy): Bacteria > Verrucomicrobiota > Verrucomicrobiia > Verrucomicrobiales > Verrucomicrobiaceae > JAGRPD01. The sequence goes on along the minus strand of CANETF010000065.1, from coordinate 9,394 downwards.
TTTGGTGGGGTGTTGTTTGGGGTGACTGGGGTTGGAGATTGAGAGGGGGTAGGAGAGGGCACCTGTGGGAGGGATTGGGTGGTGTTGGGTGCGTTGACTTTGGAGGGGGTGTTGATTTGTTGGGCGACGGTTTGTTTTGTGGTGCCGGTGACTTGATTGCTGGGGGCGTTTGTTTGGGGGTTGTTGGCGGCTTGGCGGAAGGCGGTCCGTTCTTTGAGGTCGCCAGTTTTGCTGTAGTCGCCTGGTTTGAGGTCGCTGAGTTTCTGAACACGAAGGAGATCCAGAGTTTTATTAAATTCGGTGTTCAGGCGCGAAATTGCACTCGACCAGCCGAACGTGTCCTTCACCTTTTCCCAAGCTGTGGGCTTGTTGCGGCGCCGATCAATCAACTGTTTGATTTGAAAGGCCCGATCCTGCAGGCCTTCGAGCGCCTTGATTTCGCTGCCGAGGTTTTGCTCGCGATGTTTGAGCACGTTGTTCATGCCGTTTCGAAGTTTGGCGACGTCGAACTTGTCGATTTCCTGCTCCAGGCTACTGAGTTTGGATTGGTCGTAGAAATGTTCGACTTTTGTGCCGTCTTTGAGGTTTTGATGGGTGCTGAGAGCGGCTTCTTTGAGGGATTGCTTGTGGGTCTGGAGGTAGGCGAGTCCTTCGATGGCGCCGTTGAGCAAATGAGCGGCGAAGTCGCGTCTCTCGATCAAAGAGATGTCCTGAACGGTTGCGGGGTCCTCATTGAATGTGAACAAGAACTCTCCATGGTGCGAGCCTCTTTTCATCATGGTTTGCATGACACTGTGAAAGGGGTGGTCACCGACTGGATGCATCATCTGATCGAGTGCCTTCTGGAAGTTATCGGGGCTGCTAGTGGCCTGCTCTAAGAAGGCTCGCATTCTTGCCAGGACGGCTGGATTGTCGTTGTTGCCGCCAACCACTGGATGCCCGTTTGTTATGCCGTGGCTGCCGGCATCGTAGTCAATGAGGGAGAGGGTGCCGGTGGTTTTGTCGTAGAGGACGTTGGAAGGGTTTGAGGGGTCGCCGAGGTGATCCTTCATGCCGAGTGCGATACACAAGGCCATGGATTTGCCGACTGCTTCCGGGAAGGTGCGGCTTCGGATGAGGGCTTCCTTGTCCTCAGTGGCGAGGGTATGGAGCGCCTGGCCCTGACCGTACTCCATGACGAAGACGGAGCAGTCGTCTTTGGTCATCATGGAGGTGAGATTTTGCTTGTGGTCGTCGATGCGATAGGAGCGGTCGAGGGTGGGCGTTTTTTGTTCATCCAAGCGGCTATCCAGCTCGGTTTGGAGTCCGGGATTTTTGGTGAACTCGTCCTGCCGGTAAAGGCGGACACGAGGTGTGAGGAAGGGGGCTTGTGCGTTTGGGTCCTTGGTAGCGACGCGGGAGAAGAATTCCTCCATGAACTTCGCGCTGCGTTCGGCGTTGTCGATGTTTTGGTTGGACTCGATCTTGATCGCCGCACCGCCACCGGTGGAGGAGGGGGAGGTGACGAGGCTGGCCCCGCCGCCGCCGCCGCTCGAAAACTGCCATTGGGCCTGGGGGTCGTTGAGAAGCTGGTCGAGTGAGGTTTGCGGTTGGGTCAGGGGAGATAGAGGCTTGGTGCTGGCGAGGGAGGTGTCGGTTTGAATGGCTTGCTGCTGGGCTTTTTTGACGTGATCTGGAGGCATGATGGGTGGGATTGGATGGTGAAACTCGAACTGTACTTCGGCAGAAAGGCGGTGGGGTTACGGATTTTTCGGATCTTTGGTTGTTTTGGTCTAGTATTTCGATTCCGGAGGCAGAGGCATTGGATTAGGTGGCATGCATTGTGAGGCAAGACCTCGATCGGCTTGAGCGACCAAGTCTCAGCGCCTTTTATTTTAGACCGGTTCTCGAAATCCTTGTCACCTTGCCCAGCGGCGGAGCGGCCTCATTGGCGGCGTCAGCCGCTTGCCCGCTATTGATTGAATAGCGGGCTGCGCGACTTCCTTGCCACTGAGGTCGCTGCGCTCGCCGGATCAAAATGACCATCTTTTCGAGAACCGGTCTAACATGGGTCGAGTGTCGGAATTCAGTGGGGTTGGGCTCTCGCCTCGGAGAGTCGAGGTACTTTGGCGATGGTGCGGAAGGTGAGGTTGATGCGGGGGGAGGTGGCTTTTTTGGTTTTGGGGAGGGCGTGGAGCCAGTGGGTTTGGGTTTCGTTGAGCATGAGGAGGAGGTGGCCGTGTTCGAGGAGGATGGAGGCGCGGAGGGAGGGGTCTTTTTTGTGTTTGAAGTCGAAGCGGCGAGGGGCGCCTAGGCTGAGGGAGGCGATGGGGGCGTGGCGGAGGAGCATGGGTTCGTCGTCGCTGTGCCAGGCCATGCCTTCGGTGCCGGAGTGGTAGAGGTTGGCGAGGCAGGAGTTGTAGGTGGTGCCGGTGGCGGCTTCGATTTGGGCTTTGAGGGCGGCGAGAGTGGGGGACCAGGGTTGGGCGGTGCGGGGGATGCCGGAGTAGGTGTAGGAGAAGGGCTGGTCGCCGTGCCAGGAGACTTTGCGGGCGGTGACAATGCGTTTGCCGAAGAGGCGGACTTCGTCGTGCTGCCAGGGGAGTTCGGTGAGGAGGGCGTGGAAGGCGGCGGAGGCGTCGGGCTCGGGGAGGAGGGGGCCGAGGGCTTGGACGGTACCGTCTTGGGGGAGGAGGTTAGGGAGCATGAGGGATTTAGAGCCGTTTGAGCAAAACTGTAGCCGCTTCTTTGGGGCGGCGGAAGTGGATCTGAGCCGTTGTCAGCTTGGGACGTCTGTTCTCATATGCCCCGGCGCTGGCAACGGCCCAGATCCGCCTCTGGCGCTCCCAAATCAACGGCCACCTCTTTTCTTAAAGTGCTCTAGAAGGGCGGAAAAGACTGGGGCTGAGGGAATTACGCAGGGAAAGCGGGGTCGGAACAGAGGTGGCTTTAGTAACGCGCCAGGTCTTGTATTTATAGGGGGCTCGGAAAGTGTAAGTTAAATTTACAATTTGGATATATTAATTATTATGGCTTACGGAAATATTCTCGATGCGCATGAAAAAATCTAATTTGTTGTACCTCAAATGGCTTGGCGTTATAGGGGTTTCGTTGGTGTTTGCACTCTGGGTTTTTTTCGGAAAGGACGTTAAGGAAAAGGGGTTTGGAATCGGGGATAACGCGTCTGTGGGCGCGGTGAGAGGCGGACAAAGGGCTGCTGGGCCGATGATTGGAAACCTGGAGGAAGTGGAGCGGGCCGAGGGGATGGGAGATTTGAAAGTGGTATCGGTGTTGGAGGCGAGGGTGGACGGTGAGCCATGGAGGGGGATTTCGGATTGGGAGCGACTGGCTCCGACGGAGCGGGTGGCGAGGCTTTTGGAGGGGCCGATTTCGGTGAAGGATGGTTCGGCGGTGATTCGGGTGGAGGCGGCGAAGGATGAGTTGCATGTGGCGCATCCAGGGGGGACACAGGCGTCGACGCAGCGTTTTGAGGCGGTGAGGACAGGGGCGGAGTTGGTGGCGAAGGCGGAGGCGTTGCAGAAGGCGACTGGGCGTGAGGCGATGTTTGTGTTTTATCCGGCTGGGGTGACGAGGACGGCGGTGAATCGGCGGGTTCTGACAGGACGGGTGATGATTCAAACGGCGCCGGAGCATGCGGTGGCGTTGGTGGGTGCGATTCAGGGGAGCGGGGTGGCGAAGGCGGAGACGGTGGAGGGGGCGGCGGGTTTTGTGATTGCGAGCCGGCCTGGGGTGCTGGGCGGGGCGCTTTCGGCGGTGGCGGAGATCAGTGAGCGGGTGGGGAATTTGGGACAGGTGGAGGTTTTGTTTGGGTCTGAGTTGCACAAGGCGGCGGCGCCGACGGATCCGCTGTTTTCGCAGCAGTGGTATTTGAGGAATCAGGGGACGATTTTGCCGTCAGTGGCGGGGATTGATTTGAACACAGTGAATGTGTGGGACACGCGGAAGGGGACGGGGGTGACGGTGGCGATCGTGGACGATGGGATCGAGATCACGCATCCGGATTTGTCTGCGGGGTATGTGTCGTCGTTGAGCCGGGACTATGTGGGGGGAGATTTTGATCCGAGTCCCTACAATGCGGATGGCGATCCGTTTGTGACACCGCGGGATGACAATCATGGTACGGCGGTGGCGGGGTTGGCGGTGGCGCGGGAGAACAACAGTTACGGGATCAGCGGGGTGGCACCGAGGGCATCGTGGGCGGGGATTCGGCTGTTGAATTCGCCGTTGGATGCGGGGCATGTGGCGAGTGCGATGAACTGGAACAACAGTTCGTTTGCGATCAAGGTGAACAGTTGGGGGCCGCCGGCGAATCTGCCGAACGCGCTGGCGGAACCAGGGGTGTCTCCTCGGTTGTCGATCAAGACGGGAACGGAGACGGGGCGCGCGGGGAGAGGGGTGATTTATGTGTTTCCGGCGGGCAACGGGCGGGCGAACGGCATGCAGGGGAACAAGAACGGGTATGCGAACCAGATTTATGTGACGGCGGTGAGTGCGGTGAATGCGAGCGGGGTGCTGGCGCCGTACAGTCAGTTTGGGTCGCACGTGGTGGCGACGGCGCCTTCAGCGGGAGCGACCGGGGCGCCGAAGGTGTTGGCGTCGGACCGGGTGGGTGCGGTGGGATTCAATGCGGGCGGGTCACCGGGGGATTTGGCGGATGGGGACCATACGGTGATGGGGTTGGAGGGGACGTCGGCGGCGGCGCCATTGGTGTCCGGGGTGATTGCGTTGATGCTGGAGGCGAACCCGAATTTGAACTGGCGGGATGTGAAGGAGATTTTGCTGCGGAGTGGGCGGCAGTTGAGTCCGGGGGACAGTGGGTGGACGAGTCGCGCTGGTGGGAGGCCTTCGATCGCTGCGATCAAACATCATCAGCACTTTGGCGGGGGATTGGTGGATGCGGAAGCGGCGGTGGCGATGGCGCAGACGTGGACGAGTTTGGGGACTTTGACGAGTCGGGCACAGACGTGGACAGGGAATCAGGCGGTGGCGGACAACTCGACGACGGGGGTGACGCTGCCTTTGACGTTCAGTGCGAGTCCGGTGATGCGGGTGGAGCATGTGGAAGTGATGGTGAGTTTGACGCATGATCGGCGGGGTGATTTGGAGGTGAGTTTGGTTTCGCCGACAGGGGTGGTGAGTGCTTTGGCGACGCCGGAGCCGTTGGATGACGGGTCGCTGATGTGGCCTAGCGGTGCGACAGTGGGATTGGGGAGTCGGGGCTATTCGGCGTGGACGTTTTCGAGTGTGAGACATTGGGGTGAGGGGTCGACGGGAACGTGGAATGTGGTGGTGAGGGATTTGGCGACGGGGACGACCGGGGCGGTGCAGTCGGTGGAAGTGAGGCTGCATGGGACGGAAGTGACGGCGGTGACGGCGAGCACGCCACCGGTGAACATGATTGTGCGGGAGGGGCAGCCGTTCTCGTTCAGTGTGACGGCGAGCGGGACACCGGAGTACACGTATCAGTGGCGCAAGGATGGAGAGAACATTCCAGGGGCGACGAGCAGCACGTATAGTGATTTGTCGGCGGTGCTGGCGGAAGCGGGTACGTATTCGGTGGTGATCAGCAACGGGTACAGCAGTGTGACAGCGCAGGCGAGTTTGGGAGTGTATCAGACGCCAGATCCGCTGGCGGTGGGTCCGTTGGGAGGGCCGGTGACGATCCCTGTGACGACAGCGGGACCGGGTTTGACATATCAGTGGAAGCGCAATGGGTCGGATCTGGTGGCGGGGGCGAAGTATGTGGGGGTTGTGAGTCCGTCATTGACGGTGAACAATTTGGTGGCGGGGGATGACAGCAGTGTGGGGGGCAACTATGAGCTATGCTTGATTTTGCCGGGTACGCCGCCGGTTTTGGCTGGGCCAGTGGCTTTGACGGTGGCGCAGCCGCCAGCGTTTGTGGGGGCGCCTCCCGGGGGGCAGATTGTGATGGCGGGGACGACGGCTTCTTTTGCGGTGAATGCGACGGGGTATCAGCCGATCAGTTATCAGTGGGCGCGCAACAGCACGATCATTGGGTCGGCAGGGGGACCGACGTATTCGCGGCCGAATGTGGCTGTGGCAGATGCGGGGACTTATACCGCTTTGTTGACGAACATTGCAGGCAATGTGACGGCGACGATGCCATTGGCGGTGGTGCAACCGGCGTCGCCGACCGCAGCGACGTTTGTGGGTGGGACGCTGAATCTTACGACGACCGCGGCTGGAGCGGGGTTGAGTTATCAGTGGCGGCGCAATGGGACGCCGTTGAGCAATGGGGGGCGAGTGAGTGGCGCGGGGACATCGAGTCTCACGATCACGAATGTTCAGACGTCGGATGACAGTGGTGTGGCGGGCAACTACGATTGCTTGGTGACGATGGCGGGAGTGGGGTCGTTGAGTGCGGGAGCGATTGTGGTGACGGTGGCGACGGCTCCGTTGATTGATCCTGCGTCGATGGCGAATCGGGTGATTTATGCGGGTGACAACACGACGTTTGCGCCGGCGGTGACGAGTGCGTTGGCGGTGACGTTTGGCTGGCAGTTTAATGCGAGTCCGATTTCGGGGGTAGCGACCGCGACGTTCACGAGGTCGAGCGCGACGTTGGCGCATGCGGGGACATACACCGTGACCGCGACGAACTCGGCGGGAGCGACGCCTGCGAGTGCGGTGTTAGGGGTGGTGCAGCGGGCGCCGGTGACGGTGGAGGTGAATCAGGGAGCGGCGCTGACGTTGACGGCGAACGGGGCGGGACCGGGGTTGAGTTATCAATGGAGGTTGAACGGGGTGCCGTTGGTGGATGGGGGACGGGTTTCCGGAGCGGGGACCAATCAGTTGGTGATCAGCGGGATTGTGATGGGTGACCGGACGGAGGTGGCGGGACCGTATGAGTGCATCGTGACGGTTGGCGGGGTGTCGTTAACGGCGGGGCAGAGCACGGTGATTGTGCGTGAGAGGCCGACGATTTTGGGGGCACCGGAGAGTTTGGTGAGGTTTGTGGGCGAGGCGTTTCAGTTTCAGGTGGTCGCGGGTGGAGCGACGCCGATCACGTATCAGTGGCAAAAGAACGACGTGGCGGTTCCGACGGCGACGAATGCGGTGTATAGCAAAGCGGCGGCGGCCTTGACGGATGGGGGCGCGTGGTCGGTGGTGTTGACGAACATTGCCGGGAGCAATACGGCTTCTGCGGGGCTGGCGGTGATTCAGCCGCTGCCGCCGACGGTGACGGTGAATCTGAACAGCACGTTCACGCTGCCGTTGACAGCGGTGGCGCCGGTGGGGACGACGTACCAGTGGAGGCGTAACGGGAATCCGTTGGTGGACGGCGGGCGAGTGAGCGGGACGACGAGTCCGACCTTGGTGATCACGAATTTTGGGACCTCGGACGAGAGTTCGACGGCAGGGCCCTACGAGTGCATTGTGACGGTGCCGGGGGCGGCGGGACGGAGTGCGGGGCAGACGAATGCGCGGGTGTTGAGTCCGCCGGCGTTGACAGCTCCGATGGGGAATTTGATCGTGAGGACGGGGCAGAGTTTCAGTTTTGTGCCGGTGTTGGTGGATGCAAACGGGGTGACGTATGTTTGGCAGAAGACGGGGGTGAACATCGCGAATGCGACGGCAGCGACTTATGGGAGGTCGGGCGCGGTTTTGGCGGATGCGGCGACTTACACGGTGGTGATGACGAACGGGGCGGGGAGCACACCGGCGAGCGCGCATTTGGCGGTGGTGCAACCGCTTCCGCCGACGGCGACGGGAGTGGTGGGAGGGACGTTTACGCTGACGGTGAATGCGGCGGGACCGGATTTGTCGTATCAGTGGAAGCGGAATGGGCAGCCGATTTTGAATGGAGGACGGATCAGTGGGGCGACGAGTGCGACTTTGTCGATCACGGATTTGACGGTGCTGGATGACAGTGACACGGCGGGGCTGTATGCATGTGATGTGACGGTGGGTGGGAGTCCGACGATCAGTGCGGGGACAACGGACTTGAGTGTGAGTCAGCCACCGCGGGTGGAGCTAGACCCGGAGACGCCGCCGGATGTGTTGGTGGTGAGCGGACCGGCTGAGATTCGGATGCACAGGGATAATGGGGCGACGTCGTATCGGATCACTGGGCTGCCGTCTGGGTTGAGGCATGATCCGGTGACGGGTCGGATTTTTGGGACGCCAAATGTGGCGGTGACCAATCATCCGGTGACGATTGAGGCGCGCAATTCGCAGGGGGTTGCGACGCGGGTGATCAATATCACGATTCGTCCGATTCATCCGGATTTGCTGGGGACGTATTGGGGACTGGTGGATCGGCATCCGCATGAGCGGGCGAATGCGGATTTGGGAGGTGAGGTGACGAATTTGCTGCTGACGCCGAGCGGGTTTTTCACGGGGCGAGTGAGTTTGATGGGGGTGAGCTATTCGATTGCGGGGCGAATTTTGAACTCGCCGATTGTGGATCCGATCGCGACGGTGATTCTAAGCCGGGCCGGGAAGCCGGATGTGAGCTTTAACTTTACCCTGCGGGTCTCCGACACAAGTTTGACGGGGAGTTTGTCTGAAGGGGAGGCGTGGAGGACGGGAGTGCTGGCGTATCGGAACGCGTATTCGGCGACTCGGCCGGGGCTTGGGATTGAGGGGCGGCACAATTACTGGATGGAAGTGCCGGCGAGTTTGGCGAGTTCGGCGGAAGCGCCGCAGGGAGCGTTCTGCGGGCATGTCACGCTGAATCGGAACGGGACGGGGATTGTGAGCCTTGCGATGTCGTTGCCACCCTTCAGGGGGGAGACCAAAGCGGTCGTGGTCACTACTGGTCACAGGGTGCCGCTTCATCGGATGTTTGCTGGGAATAGAGAGTCGGTTCAAGGCTGGCTGGAAATCAATGATCAGGCGTCTCCGACTTTAAATTTGGTTTCGGGCTCGACAACGTGGTTCAAGAAGGCGCCGAGAACGGGTCCGGATCGTCTCTATCGTGCAGGGTTTGATCTTGGGGTTTACAATGCGCATGTGATGAATGTGCAAGGCAGTGAGTATAAGCCCGCACCGGTGATGTTGATGGGTGATACCTTACTGCGAAACACGGCGCAATTTTCGATTCGTCTTTCTGGTGATGAGTTAGGACGACTCGATAAACAAGTGATCACGGATACCACTTTTGATGTCGCAGCAAATCGCTTGTTGCGGTCTGGGGTGCATCGGGATTTGTATGTGAACTTTCCGCAATTGAATCGTGCGAACTACAAGTTTGTGCTATGCGACTTTTATGGAAACTTTTTGGTTATTCGGTGATTTCCGTGGGATGTGGAATGGGGTAAAGAGGGTGGATGTTTGAGAAGAAGTTGATTGAAGACCTGTTGGGAATCACCAAGCCGTGGCGGATTGACGAGTTGGTGATGGAGGCGGAGCGCAAAACGATCGTGGTGAG
>CANETF010000064.1 GCA_947440575.1 Verrucomicrobiaceae bacterium | reverse complement strand
TTGGAGGCACCTGATAGGCTTGAGCATTGGCTGCTCAAGGCTTCCTGCTCCTTGGGCGGCATCGTATAAGATGCAGCCACTGCGGACCCGAAAGCCTTGAGCAACCAAGCCTCTGCGCCTCTCAAGCACCTCGAACTTCGGAATTCAGGTTGAACCTGCTTTTGCTGCGCTTTCGAAAGAACGCGTTTCTGTCCCCGTAATTTGCCCATCTGTTTCCGCAACGAATGTCTCGTTTTTCCCACAACTGCGCCGGCCACATGCGCCGCGATTTTTTGAAGCTTGGTCTCACCGCCGCAGGTGGTGGTCTTGGCTTCACGGATCTGTTGCGCGCACGCGCGATGGCAGCCACGGCTCCGCAGCCTTCTCTGGGGCGGCCTGTGAACTGCATCCTGGTGTGGCTGGATGGCGGACCTTCGCACTACGAGATGTTTGATCCGAAACCGGATGCACCCAGCGAGATTCGCGGTGAATTCGGCACGATCCCGACCAGCGTGCCAGGCGTGCGTTTCAGTGAATGCGTACCCCATCTCGCCAAAGCGGCAGACAAGTTCACTGTGCTGCGCAGTGTGACACACAAGGATCCAAACCACGGCGGCGGCAATCATTACATGATGACCGGCGCGCCAACGCCCGTGCCAGTGGGCTGCGGCGCATTTGTGACCTTTCATCCATCCTTCGGCAGCGTGGTGAGTTACAAGCGCGGTGTTCAAAACGGTCTGCCCGCCTACATGACGCTGCCAAGCATCACCCGCAGTGGCGGACCTAATTTCCTCGGCGCAGAGCATGCCCCTTTCGTCGCTGGTGGCGATCCGAATTCCAAAGGCTTCAAAGTGCGTGACGTGGTGCTGCCTTCCGATATATCCGATGCCCGTGGTCTAGCCCGTCGCGAGTTACGCCACTCGCTGGATCGGATGAAACGACTCAACGATGCGGTGGCAGAAGACCCAGCAGTAAGTTTCGATACTTTCTACGGTCAGGCAGTCGATCTAATCGCCTCGAAGCCAGCCCAGGAAGCTTTTGATATTTCGCGTGAAGATGACAAGACCCGCGATCTTTACGGTCGCAATGATGTGGGCCAGCGCATGCTGCTGGCGCGTCGTCTTGTGGAAGTAGGCGTACCGTTTGTGACCGTGAATTACGGTGGCTGGGATCATCACCGTGAACTATTCAAGACCTGCAAAGGCGAGTTCATGCAGAAGTTTGATCAAGGCATGGCCGGACTAATCACGGACCTCGACCGTCGGGGTCTATTGGAAAGCACACTCGTCGTCGGGCTCGGAGAATTTGGCCGCACGCCTAAAATCAATAAGGACGGTGGTCGTGATCACTGGCCGGGAGCGATGAATATTCTCTTCGCAGGCGCGGGAGTGCCACGCGGCGGCATCGTCGGTGCCACCGATCCCAAAGGTTACTACGCCAGTGAAAACATCTATTCACCGGAGGATTTTGCCACCACACTTTACACGAAGCTTGGCATCGATCCGCATCAAGTCCTGAATACCAGCTCTGGTCGTCCCGTGCAGCTCATCAACGGGGGCAAGCCTATTCGCGAGCTGTTTGCGTGATGCGTGCGCTCTGCATCATGCTGCTAGGGTGCTGTGGTGCCGCGCAGGCAGCCCCTCCTAATTTTGAATCCATCTTCCCAGCAGGTGGACAAGTGGGCACCCAAATCGAGGTCAAGGTGGCTGGGAAAGGCCTGGAGAATGGTTCACCGCAAGCGTGGTCGAGTGATCCTAAGCTAACCATCGTCACCGGTAAAAAACCGAATCTTTTTCAGCTCGGAATTTCAGCTGATGCAGCACCGGGTCCACGCTTGATGCGTTTTTTTACCAGTGAAGGCGCCACCGCTCCACGCATCATCGAAGTCGGACAATTCGAAGAGCTGATTGAAACAGAACCGAACGACACACTCGTAACGGCTAAAGCCAATCCAGCGAAAATGAATGTGACCCTCAACGGCGTGCTAGAAAAAGCAGGCGATGTTGACACGCATGCGTTTCCTGCAAAGAAGGGGCAAAGAATCATTCTCGAGTTGCATGGTTACGGCATCGGATCGGCGATGGATCCAGCCATGCGGCTGTTGAACGAGCAGGGGGTGGAAATCGCGAGTGGGCACGACACCCATAACCTTGATCCACGCATCGAACACACGGCCGCAGCTGATGGCACCTTGTTCCTTCAAGTTTTTGCCTTCTCACATCCTCCAGCCGCTGATGTGGCCTTCAAGGGAAGCGTCCATCATGTTTATCGGCTCACACTGACCGACGAGCCAAAAAAAATGCCGCGGTTGAATGAGCCCAAGACGATCACCGTCCCGACTGTCCTAACCGGCAGCATTGCCAAGGCTCGTGAAGAGGATGTGTTTAGCTTCACCGCAAAAAAAGGTGACGATTTACAAATCACGGTTCGCGCCCAGGCCCTCCGCAGCCCGCTGGATGCCATACTGCGTATTGAAGACACTGACGGCAAGACGCTGCAGCAGGCAGACGATGGGGATAAAGAAAACCTCGACCCGGCACTGCGCTGGAAAGCGCCCAAGGATGGAGAGTTCAAGTTTGTGATCGCTGATCGCTCTCATCAGGGGAGTGCTGATCACCTCTATGAGTTTTCAGTGAAGCCTTTTGTCCCTTCGCTGACGGGGACACTCGACACCCATGCCTATCGTTTGGAGGCCGGTAAAATCGTTGAAGTCAGACTGACCTTGAAAGTGAGTGGAACGCTGACGAGCAAGGTTCAAGCACGCGCGGTGAACCTGCCCGCAGGCGTTACCGCCGAGCCTGTTGATGTCCCGATGAAAGGTGGTGAAGTGAAACTCAAGCTAAAAGCTGAGGTAGATGCCGCCGCCAGCCAAGCACCCTTTGCGGTGGAGATCGGTGCCAGTGAAGTCCCTGATTCGATACCGCGTGTGTTAGCGAGCTATGTGATTCCCTTCGCTGAGCCGAGAGGCGATTTGCTCATCATGTCCGACTCCCATCCGTGGCTCACTGTGGTGGAAAAGAAGTGATGCGCAGCAGGCTCAATTTTTTGGGTCGTGTTTGCCATGCCATGTCCGTTGGTGTCGCCTGATCGGGGCGTGATTTGGGGTGATTACGGAGTTTTTGGGAGAGAGGGATTGGGGAGTCTTTTGTTCCGTGCGGGATTTCGGGCTTGCTTGTTTGGGGGGGGATTCGGTAGCTTGGATAAATCCTTGCGGTTTGTGCCGTATTGGGTGGTTCCAACCTGACCTGGATTGATTTTTACCATGAAACGAAACGCTGCTTTTTTGCTGTTGGCTTTGGCCCTGTCTCACTCCGCTTTGGCGGAACAACCGGCTCCGGCGCAACCCGGTGGGAAGTTGCCGGGGAAGGTGGCGATTCAGTTGGTGAAGGTGGCGGATGATCTGGTGGATCCGGTGGCGGTGGCGGCCTCGCCCGATGGGACGGGGCGGTTGTTTGTGTGCGAGCGGCCGGGGGTGGTGCAGGTGATTGGGGCGGACGGGAAGAAGGGGAAGCGGCCGTTTTTGGACATCAAGGACAAGACGCTGAGCTCGTTCCTGGAGGAAGGCTTGTTGAGCATGACGTTCCACCCGAAGTTCAAGGAGAACGGGAAGTTTTATGTGTGCTACTCCGATCTGTGGTTCAACGGGGCGTCGATGATCACGGAGTACACGGTTTCGAAGAAGGATCCGAATCGGGCGGATCCGGACAGTGCAAAGGTGATCATGCAGATTGATTTTCCGTATTGCAATCACCACGGGGGCCAGATTGCGTTCGGGCCGGACGGGTATCTGTATATTGGGGTGGGTGACGGGGGCTGGGAAGGGGATGTGATCAGTGCGGGGCAGGATTTGCACACGCATCTGGGCAAGATGCTGCGGATTGATGTGGAGAACACGACGCCGGATCGGGCGTATTCGATTCCGAAGGACAATCCGTTCATCACGCCGTTGCAGCAGATGACGCTGTTCGGGGTGTCGGAGTTGCAGTTCTCGCAGACGCATCCGAAGGCGAAGCCGGAGATTTGGGCGTATGGTTTGCGGAATCCGTGGACGTTTTCGTTTGATTCGAAGACGGGGGACATGTTCATCGCGGACATTGGTCAGAACCACTGGGAGGAGATCAACATGCAGCCTGCTTCCAGCAAGGGCGGGGAGAACTATGGGTGGAAGTTCATGTGCGGCAGCAAGGTGTTCCCGCAGATCGAGGTGAAGAATGCGGATGGGACGACGACTTACAAGGATGGTGAGGGGACGGCGCGGGTGGGGATTTTGCCGATTGCGGAGTACAGCCACGTGGATCAGGGGATCTGTGTGATCAATGTGGGGGTGTATCGGGGTGAGGCGTATCCGAGTTTGGATGGTGTGTATTTTTGCGCGGACTGGGGGACGGGGAAGATTTGGGGGATGAAGCAGGTGGAAGGGAAGTGGCAGATGGAGGAGATGCTGGATTTGGACACGCCGTTGCGGCCGACGGGATCGGGGCAGGATGAGCAGGGGAATCTGTATCTCACGCATGCGTCGGCGAACTACGGGGGTCCGGTGGATCCGTATACGAGTGAGCGTGGGGCGTTGTGGAAGGTGGTGGCGGCGGACAAGGTGCCGGAGGGGGCGGTGACGGCGCCGTTGCAGGCGAAGTGAGGGAGTTGTGATTGCGGATTGCGGATTTGGGATTGCGGAATGGGGTGAAGTGGAATCTCTGCGGTGAACTTGGCTTTTGCGGGGGTTTCTTTTGCACCGCAGAGATTGGATGGCCGCAGAGAGGTGGGTGAGGGGGGAGTGGTGGATGGCAGGTGGATTTGGGCCTGCTCTTCTGGGGGGAGGGGGACACGCCTGGGACAGGCGTGGTACTTTTGGTTGATTTGGGGCGGCTCTTGGATTTTGCCGTGCTTCATGACACACTGAAGTGTGAACAACGTGCTTGGAGGGCGTCACGGGGAGCGATGACGGGTAGTTTGGGGGGGGGTTTGATGGGTTGATTTTTTTGGGGGGTTGAATAGGGGTGGGGGTGGTTCGTTTCTTTCCTTTTTGCACGGTTGTTTTTGGCCTTTGGGTTTCCGGTCTTGCGGCGCAGGACACGGGGCCGAGGAAGGATGATCCGGCGATTCCGAAGGATCAGGATACGATTGTGCGATTGCAGGCGTTTTTGGATCGGAAGCTGTTTGGGCCGGGGAAGGTGGATGGGGCGATTGGGGAGTTCACGTATAAGGCGGTGGTGAACTACAATTATGCGACGGGAGGTGAGGATCACTATGACTGGGAGCGGGTGATTCGGGCGGCGGAGGAGGCGGTGCCGGTGGTGTATGCGGCGTTCAAGATCACTGAGGATTTGATGCCGCACGTGAATGCGGAGCTGCCGACGAAGCCGGAGGAACAGGAGACGCACAAATATATGGCGTATCGCAGTTTGCTGGAGTTAGCGGCGGAGCGGTATCACACGGATGAGACGTTCATTGAGAAGCTGAATCCGGGGAAGAACCTCAATATTTTGAAGGTGGGCGATGTGTTGAAAGTGCCGAATGTGCTGCCGTTTCGAATTGAGCAGGTGGCGAAGTACAAGGGTTACAAGGAGGAGGCGGGGCTGAGCGGGCACACGATCGTGGTGGATACGACGGAGCGGATGGCGGCGGTTTACAACAAGGAGGAGGCGATGCTGGCGGCGTTTCCGATTACGCCGGGGAAACCGCAGTTTATTCCGATCGGGGACTGGAAGATTGTGAGCATGATGACGACACCGAACTTTCGGTATGACAAGAAGTTCCTGGAGGAGGGGACGCGGGGGGATCAGGCGTATCAGATTCCGCCGGGGCCGAACAGTCCGGTGGGGATCATTTGGTGCGGGATCAGCAAGAGCGGGATCGGGCTGCACGGGACGGCGAGTCCGCGGACGATTGGGCGGTCGCAGAGTGCGGGGTGCGTGCGATTGGCGAACTGGGATGCGATTCGGTTGCCGGAGTTGGTGCGGCCGGGGGCGCGGGTGATTGTGAGGTGATCGATGAAGGACTGGCAGAAAAAAGGGGGGCAGAAAGAAGGAGGGATGTAGTGTGGTGAAGGGGGGAGGGATTGCGGATTTTGGAATGCGGATTGGGGGGAGTGGCGGGCTGCGGGGTTAGGAGCGGTATTCGGAGAGGGCGCGGGGCATGTGGGCTTCCAGGGCGGCGATGCGGGTGGAGTCGAGGGGGTGGGTGCTGAGGAACTCGACGGTGCGGTCGGATTCGGAGGCGGCGGCGAAGTTTTGCCAGAGTTTGATGCTTTCGCGGGGGTCGTAGCCGGCGCGGGCCATGTAGAGGGCACCGAGTTTGTCGGCTTCGAGTTCCTGGCGGCGGGAGAAGCGGAGCATGCCGAGGCCGGCGACGGCACCGGCTCCGGTGGTGGCGGCGACACTGGCGATGTCGTCGTCGCCGAGGAGGAGGCCGATGCCTGCGACGACGGCGGAGGAGACCATGCCGACGCTCATTTCTTCGCCGCTATGACCGGCGACGACGTGGGCGAGTTCGTGGCCGACGACGGCGGCGAGTTGGGCATCGGTGCGGGCGACTTTGAAGATGCCGGTGTTGACGCCGACTTTGCCGCCGGGGAGGGCGAAGGCGTTGGGGGTGTTGTTTTCGAAGAGGACGAACTCCCAGTGGGCGTTTTGGATGGGGACGTGGCCTTTGAGGCGTTGGGCGACGCGGTTGAGGGCGGCGGTTTGGGTGGGGTTATGGGAGATGCGTTTGCGGGACTTCATGCGCTCGAACTTGGCGAGGCCCATTTCGTTGAGTTCGGCGTTGGGGATGAAGTTGAGCGAGCGGCGGCCGGTGTCGGGGACGGTGGTGCAGGCGTAGAGTACGAGGGCGGTGGCGAGGCTCAGGGGCAGGTGGAGTCGCAGGGAAGAGCGTGGCATGGCGGACGGGGGTGTGACGCTATGGTGCGCGATTTGGGGCGCTCGTCCACTGTTTGAACGTGGGGAGCGGGTGGGGACGCACTTTTGCAAGTGCGCCTACGTGGGGCGGCTCGTTCGTGTGAACGAGGAGGAAGGTGTGTGGGGCAGTGGGGACGCACTTTTGTAAGTGCGCCTACGTGGGGCGGCTCGTTCGTGTGAACGGGGGTGAAGGTGAGTGGGGCAGTGGGGACGCACTTTTGCAAGTGCGCCTACGTGTGGGGTTCGTTCGTGTGAACGAGGTGGGGTGGGCCGAGCTGTTGGGGGCTCGGTGGACTCAGAGTAGCTCGGCGATTTGGACGGCGTTGAGGGCGGCGCCTTTGAGGAGTTGGTCGCCGACGACCCAGAAGGCGAGGCCGTTGTCGAGGGCGCAATCCAGGCGGAGGCGGCCGACGGCGCAGTTGTCCTTGCCGGCGATGTTGAGGGGCAGGGGATACTGTTTGTTGGCGGGGTCGTCGATGATGTCGAGACCGGGGGCTTGGGCGAGGATTTCGCGGGCGGCGGCGACGGTGACGGGCTTGTCGAATTCGGCGCTGACGGCGACGCTGTGGGCGCGGAAGACGGGGACGCGGACGCAGGTGACGCTGGCGCGGAGGTCCGGGTGGTGCATGATTTTGCGGCCTTCGTTTTCGAGCTTCATTTCCTCTTTGGTGTAACCGGAGTCGAGGAAGGAGTCGACGTGGGGGAGGACGTTGAAGGCGATCTGGTGAGGGTAGACCTGGATTTCGGAGTCGGGGAGTTTGGCGTCGTCCCAGGCGGTGCGGCCGCCGGTGGCCCAGGCGTGGGATTGGCGGGCGAGTTCCTCGATGGCTTGGGCGCCGGTGCCGGAGACGGCCTGATAGCTGGAGGCCCAGACGCGCTTGACGCCGAAGGCCTGGTGCAAGGGGTAGAGGGCCATCAGAGTGATGGCGGTGGTGCAGTTGGGGTTGGCGATGATGCCCTGGTGGGTTTTGACATCGGCGGCGTTCACCTCAGGCACGACGAGGGGGACGGTGGGGTCCATGCGGAAGGCGGAGGAGTTGTCGACGACGACGGCTCCGGCTTTGACGGCGTGGGGGGCAAATTCTTTGGAGATGCCACCGCCGGCGCTGAAGAGGGCGATGTCGACGCCTTCGAAGGCGTCGGGGGTGAGTTCTTTGATGGTCAGCTCCTGGCCTTTGAACGTCATTTTTTTGCCGGCGCTGCGGGCGGAGGCGAGGAGGGTGAGCTGGCCGACGGGGAAGTTGCGTTCCTCGAGGCAGCGCAGCATTTCGACGCCCACCGCTCCGGTGGCGCCGACGATGGCGACGTGCTTGAGTTGACTCATGGCTGATGTGTTTGGATGGTGTCTGGTTGAAAAAGGACCAGGGGGCGGCAAGAGTAAGCGTTTTCCAAGATGATGCAACTAGCGCAGCCGAGAATTGAGGTGTCGATCAGCAGTCAGCGTTTGTCCCTGTGGGATGGGGAGCGGCTGGTGAGGTCGTGGCCGGTGAGCACGTCGAAATATGGGATTGGTTTCAAAGAGGGGAGTTTGAAGACGCCGGTGGGGGGATTTGTGGTGAAGGAGAAGCATGGGGATGGGGCGGAAGAGGGGACGATTTTCAAGGCGCGGCAGCCGGTGGGAGTGTGGCGGCCGGGGATGGATGTGGAGGAGGATTTGGTGCTGACGCGGATTTTGCGGTTGGACGGGATTGAGGGGCGGAATGCGAACACGTTTGACCGGTATGTGTACATCCACGGGACGAACGGGGAGGATCGGATTGGGCGGCCGGCGAGCCATGGATGCGTGCGGTTGAGGAATCGGGAGATGGTGGAGCTGTTTGAGATGGTGCCGGTGGGGACTTCAGTGTGGATCGAGGAGTGAGGGGGCACGCAGAGGCGCGGAGGGGGAGGAGGATGAGACTGGCAGAAAGATGGGGGGCAGAAAAAAGTTGGGGGAGAGTGGGGAGTAGTTGAAGGTGACGTGATTGAATTTGGTGCGAATGATGTGACTGCATGAAGGCTTTTCGCGTGGGTTTGGTTTTGGTCGTGATTGGTTTGGTGTCGCTTGCGTTTGGGTGGCGGTTATTTGGTCCGCGGACGATTTTGGTGACGAGCACGTCCATGGAGCCGTCGTTTTCTCCGGCGGATCAAGTGACCTATGTGAGGTCGAAGGATTTGGAGCGATTGAAGGTGGGTGCGCTGGTGATGGTGCGGTCTCCGAGGGACCGACAGGAAATCTGGTTGAGACGGGTCTTGGGATTGCCGGGGCAGCGATTGGCGATTGATGGTTCGAAGGTCGAATTGGACGGTGAATTGGTTGATTTGACTTCGGTTGGATTGCCGGCGGGGACAGACTTCGGGGTGGTCTCCGAGGTGGTGGTTCCGGTGGGGTGTGTGTATTTGGTTGGAGACAACACGGCCACGGCCATTGACAGTAGGACGGTGGGGCCATTTCGACGGCAAGAGTTGGCGGGAGTGGTGCGCTCGGTGAAGAAGGTCGATGGCAAACCGAAGTGATCGGACGAAGAGGTGAGGGCTAAGGAGGCCTGGGTTCGGTATTGCATTATTTGAATTTCCATATATTTTATGATTCTGAACCATGTTTTTGTTTGTTGCTGCTGCTGAGGCTAACCCTGCGCTGGATGCGCTGGGGCGGGTGTCGGCGGGGACTTGGGTGACTGCTGGGGGGGCGGCGATGGTGGCATTTTTGGCGGGTCTGGCGTTTTCGAAGGGGGTGGTGAGGCAGTTGATGACGATGGCGAGTTTGGCGCTGTCGGTGATGGTGGCGTGGTTTGTGTTCACGCATCGGGCGGAGGTGTTCGGGTCGATGGGGGCGAACATGGGGACGGATCGGTTGCTGTTGTTTTCGGCGGGGGCGGGGTTGCTGACGTTTTTTGTGAGCAAGGGGCTGACGGCGCTGCTGGCGGCGGCGGGTTTGTTGAAGCTGTTTGGGGGGATGACGGGGTGGAAGGGGATGATGATCAGCACGATTCCGTCGGCGTTTATGCTGTGGGTGGGGGCGATGGTGCTGCGGTTGGTGGGGAATTTGTACGGGCTGGAGACGGCGTCGGTGGTGGCGCGGGAGGGGAGCCGGATTTCGGATCAGGCGACGTCGCTGTGGCAGGAGGTGAGTCAAAGCTTGGACCGGAGTACTTTGGGGTCGATCGCGGCGCAGGTGGATCCGTTTGACATGCGGGCGACGGCGAACCTGGCGCGGCTGCTGATTTTATGGCCCGATGGGACGGTGTGGGCGGGGCTGGCGAAGGATGCGAAGACGCGGGCGGTGCTGAATCATGCGGAGATTCAGAAGTTGGGGCACGATCCGGAGGTGAGGCGGTGCATTGACCGGAAGGATTTTGCGGGGCTGATTCAGTTGAAGCAGGTGTCGAAGGCGGCGGCGAATGAGGAGCTGAGGCCGGTGCTGAGCGGGTTGGCGCTGGAGCAGGCGATGGATACGATTATTTACAAGAAGAAGAGGTAGGGGGGCGCTGGCGCGCCGGAGATGGAAGATGGGAGGACGAGCGGGGGTTACCAGGGGAGGGGGCCGTCGGGGCTGAAGTAGAGGCCGGTGGGGCCGTTTGGGGGGAGTTGGGCGTAGTGGAGGAGGGTGGCGGCGCCTTCTTCGACGGAGCGGGTGGCGGAGGGGCCGCCCATGTCGGTGCGGCACCAGCCGGGGCTGACGGCATTGATGCGGATGGGGCTGTGGACGAGGTTGAGGTGTTTGGCCCAGCCGAGGGTGAGCATGTTGAGGGCGGCTTTAGAGGTGGCGTAGCAGGTGCCGATGTAGCTGGCGAATTCGCCTGAAGGCGGTGCGGCGTATTCGAAGGAGCCGAGGCCGGAGCTGACGTTGACGATGCAGGCGTTCGGACGGGCGGCGGCGAGCAGGGGGATGAAGGTCTGGGTGACGGTGTGGGGGCCGGCGACGTTCGTCAGGAGGGTCTGCACCATGTCGGCGGAGGGAACCGTGACGGGATTGGAGTCGGCGGAGGGGTAGAGGCCGGCGTTGTTGATGAGGATTTCGAGGGTGTCGACGAGGTCGGCGATTTGGGCGAAGGCGTCGATGATGGTTCCGGGGCGGGTGACGTCGAGGAGGATGGGGATGACGTCGCCGGGGAGGGTGGCGGCGGCTGCCTGGGCGGTGTCGAGGCTGCGGGCGGCGAGGAAGACGCGGTGGCCGGCGGCGGCGAGCTGGCGGGCGCATTCGAGGCCGAGGCCGCGGTTGGCGCCGGTGATGAGGGCATTGGACATGGGTATTGGGGGGAGTAATCAGTAATCAGTGATCAGTGATCAGTCATCAGTAATGAGTTGGCGGAGAGTGGGGAGCGATGAGTGGTTGAAGACTTGAATCCAACTTTGTGGGGGGCGTGGGTTAGACGAAGTCAGTGATGGAGCCGAAGTCGGCGTCGAAGAGTCGGCGGTAGGTGCGGAAGGCGAAACGGTCGGTCATGGAGGCGATCCAGTCGCAGATGAGGCGGGCGCGGTCGTTGACGTGGTCGGTTTGTTCGATGTCGGATTCGACGTCGGCGGGGAGGAGGTGGAGGGGGTTGGAGGTGTGCTCGATGTAGCGGTCACGGAGGACTTCGAACATGCGGGTGAGGATGAAGTCGGCTTTGTGGTCGAGCTGTTGGAGCTGGGGGGAGCGGAAGACGAGTTCGTAGGCGATGCGTTTGTTGAGGGAGGCCTGGGCTTTGACGTCGGGGGCGATGTCGAGGCGCCATTGGTGGCGCTGGGTTTGGTTGCTGAGGAAGTTGGCGGTGGGTTGCAGGGAGGTGCTGCGGATGAATCGGCCGATGTAGCTGTTCAGGCGGGATTCGACGCGGTTGCCATGGATGGCTTCGGCGAGCTTGGTGATGTGGGTATTTTCGGCCTCGGTGAGGTTGCTTTTGGCGGCCCAGGCTTCGAGTTTGGAGGCGGTGATGAAGCCGGCGTGGATGCCGTCGGCGAGGTCGTTGAGGGAGTAGGCGGTGTCGTCGGCCCAGTCCATGATTTGGCATTCGATGGAGCGGAAGGCGTTGCGGTCGTCGCCGGGGGTGAGTTCGATGGGGAAGGGTTCGCCGCCGAGGGTGAAGTCGAGGACGGGTTCCTGATCGTCGTAGAGGTAGTGGTTTTTGGCCTGGGGGGTTTCGGAGCTGAGGGTTTTGTATTTGAGGACGGCGTCGAGGAGGGCGCGGGTGGGAGCGATGCCTTGTTTGCGTTCGGAGAAGAGGGTTTGGGTGAGGAGGCGGAGGGTTTGGGCATTGCCTTCGAAGCCGCCGTAGGGGCGCATGAGACGGTGGAGTGTGCGCTCGCCGGTGTGGCCGAAGGGAGGATGGCCGAGGTCATGGGAGAGGCAGGCGCATTCGACGAGGTCGGGGTCGATGAAGCAGTCGTCGGAGAGGTTGGGGCTGTTTTGCTGGAGCCAGCCGCAGATGGAGCGGCCGATTTGGGCGACTTCGATGGAGTGGGTGAGGCGGGTGCGGTAGAAGTCGTATTCGCCGGAGAGGAAGACCTGGGTTTTGCTTTGGAGGCGGCGGAAGGCGGAGGTGTGGATGATGCGGTCGCGGTCGATTTGGAAGGCGGAGCGGTATTCGCCTTCGGGGGAGGGCCGGGGGGTGAGGGTGGCGAGGTCGAAGGCGTTGTAGAAGCGGTTGGGCGGCGGCATGCTGGGGTTGAGCCTACGGCAGGCGGGGGTGGGAGCAAGCGATCTGTCTGGAGAGCAGAAGGGGCTTGAAGGGGAGTGAGGGATGGGGTTGCGTGGGAAGATGAAGATTCGAATGCTGCTGGCGATGGTGTGTTTGGGGTCCACGGTTTTCGCGGAGCAAGAGGAGAGGGTGTTTCAGGGTGAGGTGACGCGGGCGGTGGGGTATCGGTATTTGCTGGGGCTGCCGGAGGGGTATGAGGCGGATGCGGGGAAGCGGTGGCCGTTGATTGTGTTTTTGCATGGGGCGGGGGAGCGGGGGGAGGACTTGAGTTTGCTGAAGAAGCATGGGCCGCCGAAGTTGCTGGAGGCGGGGAAGGATCTGGGGGCGATCGTGGCGAGTCCGCAGGTGAAGGAAGGGGAGGTTTGGGATCCGCAGGGGGTGAAGGCGTTGACGGATGCGTTGGTGGCGACGCTGCGGGTGGATGTGGGGCGGATTTATTTGACGGGGATCAGCATGGGAGGGTTTGGGACGTGGGAGACGGCGTTCAGTTATCCGGACACGTACGCGGCGATCGTGCCGATTTGCGGGGGCATGGGGGTGCGGTGGTTATTGGCCGAGCGAGTGAAGGATTTGCCGGCCTGGATTTTTCATGGGGCGAAGGACACGGTGGTGCCGCCGGAGAATTCGGAGAAGATCCATGCGGCTCTGAAGAAAGCGGGGAGCCGGGCGAAGTTGACGATTTACCCGGAGGCGGCGCACGACTCGTGGACGGCGGCTTACGAGGACCCGGAGCTTTGGGGCTGGCTGATGAAGCAGCGACGGGCCGTGGACTGAAACAGCGCTATTCCTTGGAGTCGCCGGGGCCTTTTTGGATGGTGATGCGGGGGATGCTGCCGAAGACGCTGTTGACGGCGTCGGTGATGAAATTGCGGCCGGTTTCGCTTTGGTGGCGGAGGAAGAGGCCGAGGATCACGGCGAAGACGCAAAGGCCGGTGAGGCCGAGGGCGGACATGCAACCGGAGGTTTCCTCGCCGGGGTAGGCTTTTTTGGCGTCGCGGACGCGTCCGGCGGGGAGTTTTTTGAAAGCGGGAGGTGGGGCGATGTGTCTGGCCTGAGGGATGGGGGCTGGGGCGTCAGGCAGAGGGATGGCGGCGGGTTGGGAGGCTTCGGCGGCGGCGGTGGCGAGTGCGACGGCGTCGTCGAGGTAGAAGATGGTTTGGATGTCACCGAAGCCGATGCGGTCGCCATCGGAGAGGAGGGCTTCCTCGATGGGGGCGCCGTTGACGCGGGTGCCATTGCTGGAATTGAGGTCCTGGACGTACCAGCCTTCTTCCGCTGGGGTGATTTGAGCGTGATGGGAGGAGACGGAGCCGCACTCCAATAAAAGCAAATTGTCTTGGTGGCGGCCGACCGAGCATACTTGTTCCACATCGAGAACGTGGGTGGCGGACGTGCCGTCTTCGAGAAAGAGAACCAGGGATGCCATAGGGACAGGGAGATATAGGCTAGAAATGCCTGAGAACTGGTAACTCAGGGTCTTGGGGTAGGCAAAGGAATCGTGTGACTTTCCCGATGCAAGCCAGCAAAACCCGTTCCATAGTTGCGAAAGCGTTTTTTACATGAACTCATTTGCTTCCAGTCGTCGCCCTCGTTTCCAGTGGCCGGTTTCAGCGGTTTGGGTGTTTGTTTTGCTGTTTGGATGGGCGGGCAGCGGTGTGGCTGAAGAAGCGGCCGAGGCGGAGGGAGCGGCGCAGGCGATGGCGCAGCCTTTGGAGAAGAAGGACTTTGTTTTTCGTGCGGAGGCGTGGGTGAAGGAGTTGAGGCCTGACATTGGCAAGGCGATCAAGGTGCAATTGTTCAAGGGCAATGACTATCGGTTCTGTGTGGCGGTGCCGCCGGGGTCCGGGGTGCAGATCACGGCGACGGTGTTGGATTTTGAAGGGAAGCCTGGCGGGAAGATTCGAGTGGTGGAAGGGGGCTGGGGAGCGGTGCTGGAGTATGAGCCGAAGAAGACGGGCGTGTATGTGGTGGCGATCCGGCAAACGGAAGAGGGTAAGCCGAAACCGACGGTGTGTGCGATGGTGACGGGCTACAAGTGAGGCGCAAGATGGAGCAGACTTTTTGAAGAGGAAGTTCCGAAAGCTCTTGCCAGCGACCTGATGCCGTCAATGGATGGGGCGTCATGGCCACCACCGTTCAACTCGGGCTCATTCAGAGCCGCGCTTTTCCTTCGAAAGAAGCGAGTTTGGCGGCGCATGTGGAACTGATCCGGGAGGCGGCGGGTCGGGGGGCGCAGGTGATCTGTTTGCAGGAGTTGTTTTTGACGCCGTATTTCTGCAAGCGTGAGGAGGTGGATTTGTTTGATTTGGCGGAGTTGATTCCGGGTCCAACGACGGAGGTGTTGTGTCCGCTGGCGAAGGAATTGGGTGTGGTGATCATCGCGTCGCTGTTTGAGAAGCGCGGGCCGGGGTTGTATCACAACACGGCGGCGGTGATCGATGCGGATGGGACTTACCTGGGGAAGTATCGGAAGATGCACATTCCGGAGGATCCGGGGTTCAATGAGAAGTTCTATTTCACGCCGGGGGATCTGGGGTATCGGGTGTGGGACACGAAGTTTGGGCGGTTGGGGGTATTGATTTGCTGGGATCAGTGGTATCCGGAGGCGGCGCGTTTGGCGGCGCTGGCGGGAGCGGAGATTTTGTTTTATCCGACGGCGATTGGGTGGCTCAAGAGCGAGAAGGCGGAGTTGGGCGAGGCGCAGCACACGGCGTGGGAGACGGTGCAGCGGGGGCACGCGGTGGCGAATGGGTGTTTTCTGGCGGCGGTGAACCGGACGGGGGTGGAGGAGGAGACGGAGTTTTGGGGGCAGACTTTTGTGGCGAATCCGTATGGTCAGATCGTTGCGAAAGCGGCGGTGGATCGTGAAGAAATCCTGATTGTGCCGGTTTCGCTCCAGGAAGTGGAAGATTTTCGACGAATATGGCCGTTTTTTCGTGATCGTCGCATTGACACCTACGCACCTTTGACCAAACGCTATCTAGACAATGAGTAACGCCTTCCCGAAGAACTACCGCCTGCCCGCCGAATTTGAAAAGCAGGAGGCTATCTGGCTATCCTGGCCGACCAACAAGGAGAGCTGCCCGAAGACGTACAATCGCTTGCAGGACAAGTTTGGCGAGATCGTGGCTTACATTTCGCGTTATCAGCGGGTGCGGATCAATGCGCCGTTTTTGGCGCACATGGGGATTCGGCTATCGATTGCGGACAATGAGGGGGATTTGAGTCAGGTCGATATCTACGAGAACCCGACAAATGACGTGTGGTGCCGGGATCACGGGCCGATTTTCATCAAGCACAACGAGACGGGGAAACTGGCGGTGACGGATTGGGAGTTCAACGCGTGGGGAGGGAAGTTTCCGCCGTATGATTTGGACAATGGGATTCCTGAGAAGGCGGCAGCGGCGCTGGGATTGGAGCGGTTCACTTCCAAGATGGTTCTTGAGGGTGGGGCGATCGAGACGAACGGCAAGGGATTGCTGATCACGACGGAAGCGGTGCTTTTGAACAAGAACCGGAATCCGAAGATGTCGAAGGCGGATGTGGAGAAGGAGCTGAAGGGGATGCTGGGAGTGGACACGATTTGCTGGCTGAAGGAAGGCATCGAGGGCGATGATACGGACGGGCATGTGGACGATGTGGTGCGGTTCATTCGTGAAGACGCGTTGATTTGCATGGTGGAACCGAAGGACACGGATCCGAATCACCGGGTGTTGAAGGACATTCGTGAGCGGTTGGATGATCTGCGCGCGCCGGACGGCTCGAAGATGGAGATCATTGAGATCGAGATGCCGCAAGCGGTGGAGGTGAAGGACTGGCGTTTGAGCCGGTTGCCGGCGAGTTACGCGAACTTCTTGATTGTGAACAATGCGGTGTTGATGCCGATCTTTGGTCAGAAGAAGAAGGACGCGATGGCGGAAGACAAGATGTCGGAGTGCTTCCCTGGTCGGGAAGTGATCTCAGTGACGGCGAAGGATCTCGTGATGGAAGGTGGCGCGTTGCATTGCATTGCGATGCAAGAGCCGAAGGCGGGGCTGTAAGCGAGGGCGCTGCGGTCCGGTCACGGAGTGTGCGGGGACACTGGGGCGGCCTTTTGTTTCTGTTTGCGAATGGCTTCCTGGAGTTCGGGGGAGCTGAGGGCGTGGTCGAGCCAGGCGGCGAGGATGAGGAGGAGGATGATCAGAAAGGCGATGATGTAGGGGCCAGGTCGTTTGGGGGGAGTGGGCATGGCAAGGCGAAGGGATCTTAGCCAGAGGAGGGAGGGGCGTCAAACGGGGCGACGGCGAGGGCAGGTCGTTGCCAGGGATTCGGGGATGGTGCGCGGTGCAGGGTTCGAACCTGCGACCCCTGCCGTGTGAAGGCAATGCTCTACCGCTGAGCTAACCGCGCAAAGAATCGGGGCGCAATGGTAGGCGGAGGCGAGGGTTTGACAAGGGAAACTTTTCTGGCCGCAA
Organism: Verrucomicrobiaceae bacterium; assembly: GCA_947440575.1. Taxonomy (GTDB): domain Bacteria; phylum Verrucomicrobiota; class Verrucomicrobiia; order Verrucomicrobiales; family Verrucomicrobiaceae; genus JAGRPD01. The sequence goes on along the minus strand of CANETF010000064.1, from coordinate 2,931 downwards.
GGGGAAAGGGTGTGCTAGATTGCGGGGAATGAGTTCTGCCAACGACTGTGCTGTGTTTGTCCGTGAGAGGGAGAGTCATGGTCTGGTGCGGGTGGCGGCGGTGTGTCCGGAGCTGAAGTTGGGGGATGTGGAGGCGAATGTGGCGTTGATGGTGGAGGCGGCGCGGGGGGTGGTTTTGGAGCAGGGGGCGCGGGTGGTGGTGCTGCCGGAGCTTGGGTTGACGGGGTATTCGTGCGGGGATTTGTTTTATCAGAAGGCGTTGCTGGCAGCCGCGGCGCGGGGATTGAGTTTGGTGGTGGAGGCGACAGCGGGGTGGCCGGCTTTGGTGATGGTGGGGCTGCCTTGGGTGGTGCGGGACCGGCTTTACAATGTGGCGGCGGTGCTGGCTGGGGGACGGGTGGTGGGGGTGGTGCCGAAGACGTTTTTGCCGAATGCGAACGAGTTCTATGAGCGGCGGTGGTTTTCGCCGGCGGGGACGGTGGTGGATGAGATGGTGAGTTGGAATGGGGAGACGGTGCCGTTTGGGACGGACTTGCTGTTTGAAGTGGAGGATGTGGCGGGGTTGCGTGTGGGCGTGGAGATTTGCGAGGATCTGTGGGCGGTGGTGCCGCCTTCGAGTGCGGCGGCACTGGCGGGGGCGACGGTGTTGGTGAATCTGTCGGCGAGTGACGAGGTGCTGGGGAAGGCGCGGTATCGGCGGGAGCTGGTGGCGCAGCAGTCGGCGCGGTGTTTGGCGGCCTATGTTTATGCGGGAGCGGGGGCGGGTGAGTCATCGACGGATGTGGTTTATTCGGGGCATTGTTTGGTGGCGGAGAACGGGGTGGTGCTGGCGGAGTCGGAGCGGTTTGGGTTTGGGTCGGCAGCGGCGGTGGCGGATGTGGATTTGCAGTGGCTGGGGCATGACCGGCTGCATGCGACGAGTTTTCGGGATGATGAGACGGTGGCGGTGTTCCGGACGGTGAAGGTTTGTTTGGGTGAGGTGAGTGGAGATGGGAAGCTGATGCGTGAGGTGGCTGCGCGGCCGTTTGTGCCGGGGGTGAAGGGGGATCGGCGGGCGGTGTGTGAGGAGATTTTTGCGATTCAGTCGACGGGGCTGGCGCGGAGGCTGATGGCGGCGCGGGCGAAGTCGGCGGTGATTGGATTGTCGGGGGGATTGGATTCGACGCTGGCTCTGCTGGTGATATTGAAGGGTTTGGAGCGGGCGGGCTTGCCGAGGTCGATGGCTTTGGCGGTGACGATGCCGGGGTTTGGGACCAGTGGGCGGACCCGGTCGAATGCGGAGAAGCTAGCGGAGGCTCTGGGGGTGACGATGCGGACGGTGCCGATTGGGGCGGCGGTGGAGCAGCATTTTGCGGACATTGGGCATCCGGAGGGGTTGCACGATGTGGTGTTTGAGAATGCGCAGGCGCGGGAGCGGACTCAGGTGCTGATGGATGTGGCGAACCAGACGGGTGGGCTGGTGGTAGGGACAGGGGATTTGTCGGAGTCGGCGCTGGGATGGTGCACGTTCAATGGGGATCACATGTCGATGTATCATGTGAATGCGGGGGTGCCGAAGACGCTGGTGCGGTATCTGATCGAGTGGTGTGCGGAAGAGTTGTATGCGAAGGAGGCGGGAGAGGTGTTGTTCGACATCGCTGACACGCCGATTTCACCGGAGTTGTTGCCTTTGGATGCGGAGGGTGGGATTGAGCAGAAGACGGAGGATGTGGTGGGGCCGTATGAGCTGCACGACTTCTTTTTGTATCATGTGGTGCGGCATGGGAGTTCGCGGGAGAAGGTTTTGTTTTTGGCGAAGCAGGCGTTTGCGGGGACCGAGTATGAGGGTGTGATTGAGCGGTGGTTGGGGGTGTTTTTGAAGCGCTTTGCGACGCAGCAGTTCAAGCGGTCGGTGATGCCGGACGGGCCGAAGGTGGGGTCGGTGGCGCTGTCGCCGCGGGGGGACTGGCGGATGCCGAGTGACTGGATGGGGGAGCTTTGAGTTTTGAGGGGTCCGTTGTGGAAGAGAAAGAATGGATTGGCTTGAGGCGGCACATTGGTTATAGGGTGTGAATTATGCACGATTCCCGCGTTGATCAGCTTGCCCGCCAACTTGTCCGTTACTCGACCCAGGTGAAGAAGGGGGACCGGGTTTGGATTGATTGCTTTGATGTGCCGAACTATGTGGCTGTGGCGCTGATTCGGGCGGTGGTGGAGGCGAAGGGTCTGCCGGTGGTGAAGTTGCATGACACGATGGTGAGCCGGGAGTTGATGATTCACGCGAGCGAGGAGCAGTATGACATTCTGGCGAAGAACAACCTCGATTTGATGAAGGAGATGGACTGCTACATCGCGGTGCGGGGCAGCCACAACATCACGGAGAATTCGGATGTGCCGGCGAAGCAGATGCAGATGGTGATGGCGAAGATGCGGCCGTTCATGAATGAGCGGGTAAACAACACGCGGTGGTGCGTGCTGCGGTGGCCGACGTCTTCGATGGCGCAGCAGGCGGGGATGAGCACGCCGGCGTTCGAGGATTTCTTCTTCAAGGTGTGTTTGCTGGATTACGCGGCTTTGATTCCGGCGATGACGTCGCTGAAGAAGCTGATGGACAAAACGAAGGAGGTGCACATCACGGGGCCGGGGACGGATTTGAAGTTTAGTTTGAAGGGTTTGAAGGCGATCGCTTGTGGAGGGAAACACAACATTCCGGATGGTGAGTGTTTCAGTGCGCCGGTGAAGGATTCGGTCGAGGGCGTGGTCAGTTACAACGCGCCGACGATTTATCAGGGGATCGCGTTCGACAATGTGAAGCTGGAGTTCAGCAAAGGGAAGATCATCAAGGCGACGGCGAACAATACGGAGGCGATCAACAAGATTTTTGATTCGGATGAAGGTGCGCGGTACATCGGGGAGTTCGCGATCGGGTTCAATCGGGAGATTCGGGAGCCG
>CANETF010000063.1 GCA_947440575.1 Verrucomicrobiaceae bacterium | reverse complement strand
CACTCATTGTGGTAAGAGACGTGCCTGCATCCGGGCAGGGAGCGTCCTTGTTAGAACGCTTTCCTTGCTTCCGCCAGCCTTTGTTTCTCAAAGGTGGTGCGCGAGGGGGGACTCGAACCCCCAAGCCTTTCGGCACAGGATCCTTAATCCTGCGCGTATACCAATTCCGCCACTCGCGCGTTGGAAATGCAAGGGCGTGGAGTATGTCTGGTGGCAGGAAGGATGCAACTGGAGTTTTGTGTTTTTTGAAAACTTATCGAGAGCGGTGGCGGAATTGATTGTGGGCAAAGTGAAACGAGACGGCGTTTGCGTCTGGCTGGAATGCGGGTAGTATGCCCGCCCTTTTCCCAAAAATACTACATGACACTTCCCTCGAACATTCGAAATCTGGCGATCATCGCCCACGTTGACCATGGTAAGACAACGCTGGTGGATACATTGCTCCGCGCCAGCGGCAACTTCCGTGAGAATCAGCACATCGATGAGCGTGCGATGGACTCGATGGATTTGGAGAAGGAGAAGGGGATTACGATCAAGGCGAAGAACACTTCGGTGAGGTGGAACGACCACATCATCAACATTGTGGATACCCCGGGCCATGCTGATTTCGGTGGTGAGGTGGAGCGGGTGATGAAGATGGTGGATGGTGTTCTTCTGGTCGTGGACGCTTATGAGGGACCACAGGCGCAGACGCGTTTCGTTTTGAAGAAGGCTCTTGCACAGGGGTTGTGCCCCGTGGTTCTCGTGAACAAGATGGACCGGCCGCACGTGGATCCAGCCAAGGTGCACGATCAAGTGTTGGAGCTTTTCTTGGAACTGGAAGCGAATGATGATCAGTTCAATGCCCCTTTCCTGTATGGCAGTGCCCGGGCGGGATGGGTTTCGGATTCGCCAGATGGCGAGCATCATGACATGGCGTTCATGCTGCAAAAGATTGTGGATCACATTCCGGCTCCGAAGGCTGAGATCGATGGTGAATTCCAGATGCTGGTGAGTAACATCGACTGGGACAATTTTGTGGGTCGCGTGATGCTGGGCAAGGTGAACCGTGGAACGGTGAAGATCGGCGACCGGATGTTCCTGTTGGGCAAGGAGCCGGGTGAGGCGGCTAAGCCGTTCAAAGTAACGAAGGTTTTCCAATACACGGGTCTGGGTGTGATCGAGACTGCTGAGGGCACTGCTGGTGACATCATCGGGGTGGCAGGATGTGAGGATGTGGACATCGGGCAAACGATTGGGGGATCGGCGACGGCTGAGGCGCTGCCGTTTGTGGCGATCGATCCGCCGACGATTGAGATGCAGTTCTCGGTGAATGACGGGCCGTTGGGTGGGCGTGAGGGAGATCACGTGACATCGCGGAAGATTCGGGATCGACTGATGAAAGAGTCGAAGGCGAACGTGGCGATTCAGGTTCGGGACACAGATTTGGCCGGGGTGTTTGCGGTGAGTGCGCGTGGATCGATGCAGATTGCGGTGATTGTGGAGCAGATGCGGCGGGAGGGATTCGAAGTGTGTGTGTCGCGTCCGGTGGCGATCACGAAGAAGGACGAGAAGGGGCATGTGTTGGAGCCGTTTGAGACGCTTTGGGTCGAATCCCCTGAAGAGTATGTGGGGGGCATCATGAAGCGTTTGTCGGCTCGTAAGGGGCGGATTGACGACATCAAGCCGCATTCGCACAGCACGACGATTGTGGCGACGATTCCGACCCGGGGGATCATTGGATTTGAGTTTGAGTTGATGAACTTGACGAGTGGTCACGGGATTTTCAGTCACTTGTTCAAGGAGTATGCGCCGCATTGTGGTGCGATGAGCACGCGCACGACGGGCACGTTGGTGAGCACGGAATCCGGTGAGGCGACAGGCTATGCACTGGATACGATTCAAGTGCGCGGCAAGCTTTTCGTGGCACCGGGTGATCCGGTTTATGACGGCATGCTGGTGGGTGAGAATCCTCGGACGGATGATCTGCCGGTGAATCCGACGCGGTCGAAGCAGCTCACGAACTTCCGTGCGGCGGGTGGTGACAAGGGGATTCAACTCACGCCGCCGATTCGCTTCAGTTTGGAGCGGGCGATCGAATACATCGCACCGGATGAACTGGTGGAGGCGACGCCGAAGTCGATTCGCTTGCGCAAGCGGACGCTGGATCATCAGCAGCGGATGCGTGAGGTGAAGAAGATGAAGGATTTGGCTGAGAATACCTGATTCGACGCGGGGGTTTGAGGGGTTTAGCCCGTGCACCGAAGTTGGGAGCGCCTTATTCGCGGCGGCAGTTGATGGCTAGCGGTTGAGGTGTTCCGAGACGGCGTTGATGAGGTTTGTGCGCTTCGTTTTTCGGATGTCTTTGCGGTGAATCACGGGGTTTAATACACACGGCTGGGCTTTAACATCTCACTATCAACTGAGGCGCGCGACCCGTGGCACTCGCGAAGTCCTGCAAACGGCCTGGAACCCATTGAGGTCTCTATTTGGGTCCATTTTTTGTTTCACCTCGTAATCGACGGAGTTCCTTTTTGTAGTCCTCCAAGCTGGTATCTTTGATTGTCCAATTTTGCCGATTGCTATGAATCAGAGCTGCCAATTCCCCAACAATGTCGCCATTACTTTCATCAGTCATTTCCCATTGGCTCTTTTCAAACCAGATAGAATAACCAGCTAAGACGGTAAAACTCGTCTCAATGCCTTCAGTATTCGTGACCGACAAATCGAAGATTGATGATGCGGTCGAAAATTGAGCCGGGTCATTCTTTTCCGTTAACTTAACCCATTGGTTCCGGCTGAATGTGTTAGCTATCGAAAGGATGATTTCCTTCTGGTCGGTTACAGCTTCGATAATGGGTGCGCGCCCTGGGTTCAAGTCCATCCAGGAATCGAGTGTTCCCTCAATGCGGACAGTTTTTGCCTCTTGAATCAACTTGAAGAGGTCGGTAAGTTCATCAGAGTTTTGTGATGAACAAGGTTTTGTCAGGCAGACGATCAGCGATAGGCAAACTATCCAACTGGAAAGTGAGGCGTTACCCTTTCTCGGTTCGATCAAGAGGCTAAAGTCCATAATGTTCGCGAAGGCGAATTGGAACGAGATTCATTGTGGGTAACGTTAGAATGAATTTTTTCAGATCATTCTCGGTATTGATGGTCTGGATCTCAGGCAGAACGATTTCATCGATGATCCAGTCAATTCCTTGCGCCCTTTCAGGGTCGGGAGAATCTGAATCGAGGTCAAGCCAATGATCTATTTGCTCCTTTATGAGCGGATCTTTAGACGTCGCCCTTTTCATCAGATGCGTTTTGAGTCCACCAGTGGGTACCCGCTTCAATGTAAAACTGTAGTTGAGGTAGCAAAGTTGACTGAAGTCTGATTTTTGAATATCGATCGATTTAAGCAATTCTGGGGTTTCCAGGACAAACGTCGATCGCCCCTTTCGGGTTGCTCCCAAGGGCTTCAACTTTCGAAAAACAATGGAAGATACTTCTGCCGTTTTCATTTCCGATTAAAATGATTCCAGAACGACGTTCGACAATGGAGCGCGGGTTGCAGAGAGCCACTCAAAGAAAACGAGTGCTTCGTCATTTGGCGATGAAATGAAAAGTGGTTCCATGCTTTGTCGAACCTAAAATAAGGAGGATTCAATCAAGTTGTCCAGTGCAGTCCATTTGATGCCGATCCAGATGGCGTTTTTGCTGCCGTTAGTCGGCAGGCGGGGGCTCATCACGCGGAGCGATGATGGCTACTATGGGGTGCATTGGGTAGAGTGGTGAGGGTGGGGCTTTGGGGGATTGGGGTGAAAATGGGGTGGGTTGGGGGTTGACTGGGGGCTGGGTGGGTGTGGGTTAGTAGATGACGGACTTTTTGCGATTTGTTTTGGTGGGTGGGCTTTTGGTGATTGGGGTTGCGTGCTCTTCGGGGCCGAAGGGTTCTTCGCTGGCGACGGCGGGGCGGGTGGATCTGGCGCGGTATGCGGGCAAGTGGCATGAAATTGCGCGGTTGCCGATGGCGTTTCAGAAGGCTGGGGATGCAGCGACGGCGACTTATGAGGCGCGGGCGGATGGGAAGGTAGGAGTGCACAATGTGGCGGTGCGGCCGGACGGGACGACGGCGGAGATCCGGGGGACGGCGACGGTGGTGAATCCGGGGGAGAATACGAGGTTGGCGGTGCGGTTTGATACGTGGTTTGGGCCGTTGATTCCGGTGTCGAAGGAGGGAAACTATTGGATTTTGTATGTGTCGCCGGGGTATGAACAGGCGCTGGTGGGGACGCCGGATCGGAAGTTTTTGTGGATTCTGGCGCGGACGGCGACGGTGCCGGCGAATGTGGAGGGGGATTTGGTGGCGAGGGCGAAGGCGTTGGGGTTTGAGACGGAGAAGTTGATTCGTCCGACGCGGTGAGAAGTGGGAGGATGGGGGACGTTTGTTTGATTCCATGAGTTCCCTGTTTTGCCGTCGCCAGATGTTCAAGACGCTGCCGCTCGCTGCGCTGGGGAGTGGGCTGCAGATTCAGGTGCGTTCGCAAGACGCGAAGAAGCTGTGGGTCACGGGCAACCCGGCCATCGACAAGCCGCGTGAGATTGCATTGAGCTTATTGAAGCCGACTCAGGCGCAGATTGAGCATGCGTGGGAGCTGCATTTTGGATCGGTGGTGTTTGAGAGCTACGGTTTTGCGCCGCGATGTGCGATTGATGCGGAGGCGATGAACGAGGCGATTCAGGGAGGGGCTTCGGCGGCTGAGTTGAGTGATTTGCGCGAGTCGATGACGATGAGTCGAAATGCGACGAATGAGCGGGAGAGGAAGGAATTTTTGGAGGCGTTTCATGCGGCAGGGGTGACCTGTATTTTTCAAAACACGGGCGAGGAGGGGAGTGATCCGATGCGGTTGATCAAGCGGTTGGCGCACTTCACGAAGGCGACGGATTTGATGCGGCCTGAGTTGTCGAAGGTGGTGACAGCGGCGGAGGCGGTGGCGTTGAAGAAGGCGGGCCAAGTGGGGCTATGCTTCACGACGAACGGGGTGCCGCTGATGATGGACTGGGAGAGTGTGCGGGATGAACTGCGTTTGGTGCGGCTGTTTCATGAGTTGGGGACGCGGATGATGCATCTGACTTACAATCGGCGGAATCCAATTGGTGATGGGGCTGGGGAGCCGCATGATGGCGGGTTGAGTGATTTCGGGCATGCGACGGTGGCGGAGATGAACCGGATCGGGGTGATTGTGGATGTAGCGCACAGCGGGTGGAAGACGGCGTTTGACGCGGCCAAGGCATCGAAGAAGCCGATGGTGGCGAGTCACACGACTTGCGCGTCATTGTATGAGCATTTTCGGGGCAAGCCGGACGAGACGATCAAGGCGATCTGCGACACGGGCGGGCTTGTGGGCATGTGCTGCATTCCGCGCTTTTTGGGGGGCAAGGGCGATGTTTTGGCGTTGATGGATCACATGGATCACTTGATCAAGAGGTTTGGTTCTGAGCATGCGGCGATCGGTTGCGATGTGGCGTACACGTCGCGTTTCGACAAGGAGGAGCGTGCGAAGCTTTTGAAGGCGCCGAGCGGGAGTGCCGAGCGATGGGAACATTTGTGGCCGAAGGACGATTATGTGACGACGCTGGAGGCGGAGCAAAGTCTGGCCTGGAGCAATTGGCCGCTTTTCACACTTGGGATGATCATGCGCGGACATGGGGATGAAGCGATCCGGCAGGTGATCGGCGGGAATATGCTGCGGGTATTGAAGGCCAATGAGGTGTAGAACGCTGAGATGACGTTGTTTTTTGGGTTTGTGACGGGGTGAAAGATTGGGGTGGAGGTGGGGGGGATTTTATGGCATGCCTGTCGGGTGCCTGAGAGTGTGCCATCGCCGTTTGTGAGTGTCTGTCCGGTTTGCCAGAACCCGATTGATGTGTCGGCGTTGGAGCCCTTCAGTAAGGTGGCTTGTCCGCACTGCGGGCAGTTGGTGCGGGTGCGGCGGAATTTTGATCATTTCAAGATCATCAAACAGATTGGTGAGGGGGGGATGAGCCGGGTGTTTGAGGCGGAGGATGAGACGCTGGGGCGGCGTGTGGCACTGAAGATTTTGAATCGGCAATTCAGCCGGGATGCGGTGCGGGTGGAGAGTTTCAAGCGGGAGGCGTTGCTGACGGCAAAGATCAGTCACTTGAACGTGATCAAGCTGTATTCAACCGGGGAGGACCACGGGTATTTTTACATTGCGATGGAGTTGGTGAGCGGGGGGAGTTTGGAGCAGCGGATCAAGAATCAGGGGCGGCTGCCGGAGGAGGAGGTGCTGAGGATTGGTCTGGAGGTGGCGGATGGGCTGAAGGCGGCGCATAAGGAGGGGCTGCTGCACCGGGATGTGAAGCCGGCGAATATTTTGTTCACGGATTCGGGGACGTCGAAGGTGGTGGACTTTGGATTGGCGGTTTTTGCGGGTTCCAAGGATGACGAGGACGGGGAGATCTGGGCGACGCCGTATTATGTGTCACCGGAGAAGGTGATCGAGAATTCGGAGGATGTGCGCAGTGACATTTTCAGTTTGGGGGCGTCGCTGTATCACGCGTTGACGGGGAAGCCGCCGCATAAGGCGAACACGGCGTCGCTTTCGGAGTTGCGGAGGATCAAGTCGGAGAAGGTGGAGTTGGAGGACACGGGGATGGCGTTTCGGCCGAGGACGGTGGCGGTGGTGAATCGGATGCTGGCGATCTCGCCGGAGAAGCGGCAGGCAAATTATGAGGCGGTGGTGGAGGAGTTGCGGATGGCGGAGCGGTTGTCGGGTGGGGTGACGCGGTTGATGGGGAGTCGGAGACAGCGGTTTGTGCTGGTGGCGGCGGTGGCGGTGGTGATGGCGTTTGTGGTGGGGTGGCTGGCGCGGAGCACGGGGGAACGGGCGGTGAAATCGATCAAGGTAGCGCCGGTGGTGGGGACGGGTGGCGGCGTGGGGACGGGGGTGACCCTGGCGGTGGGGCAGTCGACGGTGGGGGAGCGATTTCGTGAGGGTCGAGAGAAGGTGATTCAGGGAGAGGTGGAGGCGGCGCGGGCGATTTTTGAGGGGTTGTTAGCGGAGGGGTTGCGGCAGCCGACGCTGAGCTGGGCGCGGGTGCATTTGACGATTTGCGAGATGGAGGCGGGAGATGAGGCGGCGGTGCGGAAGGTGTTGAAGCAACTGGAGGAGGAGGCCGCGGAGTCGGAGAGTGGTGCGGGTGATTTGGATGGGTTCTTCAAGTTGGTGGGGGGGCGGTTGCTGGAAAATTGGGGGAGCAAGTTGAAGGTGACGGAGCTGAGGTATCGGCGGGATTCGGAGGAGGTGATGGGGTATTTGTTGCATGGGTTGGCGCAGTGGCATTTTGGGGATATGGAGAAGGGGCGGGAGGCGCTGCAGTTTTTCTTTGATTCGATGCCGACCTTGAGGGCTGCGGCGAGCGGGACTGGGGCGACGGCGGAATGGATTCCGGAGTATGCGGAGGGCTTGCAGCGGCGATACGGGCCGGATCTGGAGGTGGCGGTGATGCTGGCGAAGTTTAAGGCGTCCGGGGATGCGAATGCGGTGAAGGGGAGTTTGAAACTGCTGGAGGAGATGGTGGCGAAGCTGAAGACGAGAGGCAGTTTGCGGGGGATGCTGGAGAAGCGGATTCAGGCGTTGAAGCGGGAGGAATTGAAGTTGCGTTTGGTGGATCAGAAGAAGGAGATGGATGAGGAGGATGCGCGCCGGAAGCGGGAGCTGGAGCAGTTTGAGGATTTGACACGGTTGCTGCCGTCGCTGGTGCACGGGCAGGATTACAGTCGGGCGCTGGATGTGCTGGAGAGCATGACGTTTCAGTCGCCGGAAGTGAAGGGGGCGCTGGAGACGAAGCGGTATTTGTATGGTCAGGCGCAGGCTTTTGTGAAACAGTTGGAGGCGGATGTGAAGGCATCGCCATGGAGAGGGACGGTGAGGAGGCTGGATGGGGCGTCGGCGGAGGGGGCGGTGACGGCGATCAACGAGGAGGAACTGACTTTGACGGTGGATCGCGGGACGGTGCCGGTGGCGATGTCGGTGGTGTCACCGCAGACGCTGGTGGAGATGGCGACGCACTATGTGGAGGGGGTGACGGATTCGACCGAGTACTACCGGCGTCAGGAGCAGTTGGCAGTGTTTGCGCGGGTTACGGGGCTTGAGTCGGTGGCTGCGATGATTGCAGCTCCGTTGATGGAGGAGAATCGGGCGTTTCGGATGCGGTGGCTGAAGGTGCTGTGAAGCGCTGATCAGCCGAAGCGACCGGTGACGTATTCCTGGGTGAGGCGCTCGCGAGGGGTGTCGAAGAGGGACATGGTGGGGCGGTACTCGATGAGGCTTCCGAGGTAGAAGAGGGCGGTCAGGTCGGACACGCGCATGGCTTGCTGCATGTTGTGGGTGACGATGACGACGGTGAAGCGGGTGCCGAGGGAGAGGATGAGTTCTTCGACCTTGGCGGTGGCGATGGGGTCGAGGGCTGAGCAGGGCTCATCCATGAGGATGATTTCGGGTTTGATGGCGATGGCGCGGGCGATGCAGAGGCGCTGCTGCTGGCCGCCGGAGAGGCCGTAGGCGCTTTGGTCGAGGCGGTCTTTGACTTCGTCCCAGAGAGCGGCGGCACGGAGGCTTTCTTCGACGATTTCCCGGGTTTGTTTGGCTGAGACGGGGCCTTGGAGGGCGAGGCCGTAGGCGACGTTTTCGGCGATGGAACGGGGGAAGGGATTGGACTTTTGGAAGACCATGCCGACACGGCGGCGGAGGGAGACGGGGTCGATGCGGGGGCTGTGGATGTCTTCGTCGTCGATGAGGATGCGACCGCGGCGGATGCCGGCTCCGGGGACGCGGTCGTTCATGCGGTTGAAGCAGCGCAGGAGGGTGGATTTGCCGCAACCGGAGGGGCCGATGAGGGCGGTGACTTGATTGCGGGGGATCGTGAGGTTGATCTGTTTGAGGGTGGGGGTGTCACCGTAGGAGAAGTCGACGTTTTCGACCTTGATGATGGGGTCGGAAGGGATGGCGTCGAGTTGATGTCCGGGCACCGGACGGGCTGACGCTGAGTTTGGCTCAGGGTTCAGTGGGGTGGGTGCGGGGGATGACATGGGACGGGAAAGCCAATGACACGGAAACGTCACCATGCAAGTGACTTGACTGACACAAGGCGGATGGGTTTAGACGGAGACGAGGCCGAGGCGGATGGCTTCGGCAGTGGCTTGGGCTCGGTCGTTGACGTTGAGTTTTTGGAGGATGCGGCTGACGTGTTGTTTGACGGTGTCTTCGGCGATGCCGAGGGTGGCGGCTATTTCTTTGTTGGCGTTGCCACGGGTGACGAGAGTGAGGATCTCGAGTTCGCGGGGGGTGATGTCGGGTCGGGTGAGGCGTTCCTGGAGTCGGGTGGCGATGTCGGGGGGGAGGCTTTGGCAGCCGGCGGCGATGGTGCGGATGGCTTGGAGGAGATCGGGGCGGGAGGCGGATTTTTGGAGGTAGCCGAGGGCACCGGCGCGGAGGGCGCGATGGATTTCTTCGTCGCGGGCGAAGGTGGAGAAGATGAGGATGCGGGCAGCGGGGTGGGCGGCGAGGATTTTGACGGTGGCTTCGATGCCACTGATGCCGGGGAGTTGGAGGTCCATGAGGACGATGTCGGGGAGGTGAGTGGCGTAAGCGGGGAGGGCCTGCTCACCGGAGTCGGCTTCGGCGACGATTTCGATATCGGGTTCGAGGGAAAGGGAGGCGGAGAGGCCGGAGCGGACGACGAAGTGGTCGTCGATGAGGAGGAGGCGCATGTTTGATTGGGGATTTTGGATTGCGGAATGCGGAATGCGGATTGCGGATTGACGCTGCCCATCGGCTTCGCTCGATTGCGGATTTTGGCTATGGGAGGGGGAGGGTGAGGTGGAGGGTGGTGCCTTGGGTGGGGGAGGGGTGCCATTGGACAGTGGCTTGGATTTTGCGGGCGCGTTCTTGGATGCCGATTTGGCCGAAGTGGTTGGATGGTGGGGATGGAGGTGTGGTGGGGAGGCCGATGCCGTTGTCGGAGATGGTGAGGTGGAGGTGGTGGTCTTTGAGGGAGGTGGTGATGTCGATCTGAGAGGCTTGGGCGTGTTTGAGGGCGTTGGTGAGGGCTTCCTGGGTGATCATGCGGAGGTGATGAACGGTGGGGCCGGGGAGCGAGGGGAGGTTGGGGGCGAGGTGCCAGAGGATTTGGGGGCCGGCTTCGGTGGACTGGCGGGAGGCGAGTTCCTGGAGGGTGGTGGTGAGGTCGGTGGGGGAGTCGTCTTCGGGTGAACGGAGGTCGGCAACGAGGTTGCGGGCTTCGGTTTGGATGCGGGAGACGAGGTGGAGGGAGTTGTTGAGGAGGGAGTCAGCCTTGGGTTCGAGGGGTAGGGAACCGAGGGCGCCGAGGCGGATGGAGAGGCCGGCGAGTTCTTGTTCGAGGGTGTCGTGGAACTCGCGGGCGATGCGCTGGCGTTCTTCGAGGGCGGCGGAGCTGGCGATGCGGGAGCGGAGGCTTTCGGTTTGTTGGGTGACGCGACGACGGAGGAGGGTGATCCAGATGAGAGCGGCGATGACGATGGCAGCGAGGAAGGCGATGAGGCTGATGAGGCGTCCGGGGGTCCACCAGGGAGGGGCTTTCAATAGGCGGATGGAGGCGGCGTTGGGAAGAAGGAGGAGGGCGGTGGAGGGGACGGCACGGAAGCCCTGGTCGGCACTGCTTTCGATCTGGCAGATGCCGGAGAGGGTGACGAGCGTGCCGGGGAGGTGATTTTCGGTGAAGGGAGCTTGTAGGTGAGCGTTGAGGAGTTGATTGCCGTCGCGCAGTTGCCAGTCGGTGCCGTTGGGGGTGCGGGTTTGGGTGGTGACTTGGGCGGTGAGCGTGACGAGATCGGAGTCGAGGGAGATGGGATTGAGATCGGAGTTGGGTGGGGTGGATTTGGTGAGTTCGGAGAGACGGGTGGGGAGTGGAGAGGGGGCGGGGCCTGGGGAGGAGGAGAGGATGAGGGCATCGCGCAGGCGGGCGCTGAAGCCGCTCATTTCGGGGAAGCCGACGAGATCGAGGAGGTCGCCGGGGTGGAGGGGTTCGGAAGGGGATTGGGTGAGGCGTGCGGCGAAGGCGATGGGCGGGTTTTGGGAGAGGTCTCGCAGGAAGAGTTGGCCATCTGGGAGGGCGGCGAGGAGTAGGCCTTTGAGGCGGGCGCGGCGGAGGTGGGGACTGGCGTCCTGGGAGGGGCGGAAGCGGAGAAGGTTGAGAGGGGAAGAGGGGGTGATTTCAGCGGGAGGGACGGGGGAGGAGAGGATGTGGATGTCTGACTCGCTGTTGATGAGGAGGTGGGGTTGGACGAGTTGTCGGCGATCGTTGATGCCACCGGCGGCGAGGCCTTGGATTTCGACCAAGGTGTCGTCCCACTGGTTGGGAGAAGAGAGTGAAGCGTTGAGGCGGACGTCGAGGAGTTGCTGGCCGAGAGCGACGGTGAAGCGGGTGTGTTCGTCATCGGTGGCGGAGGTGCTGCGGATGACGCCGCGGATGCGGACGAGTTGGTAATGAAAACGGCCGGAGGTGAGATCTTCATAGGTGGCATCCTGGGGAGGAGGCGGCGAGCCGTGGGAGAGGACTTCGATTTGGGTGGCGTTGATGCCGGTGAGGTAGAGGCCTTTGAAGGTAGTGCCGCGGACGCGGACGAGGTCGCCTATAAGGAGGTCGGTAACGCGGGTTTGGGTGCGGAAGAAGGTGCCGGCTTCGGCGTCTTGGATGAAGACGGTGGCGGGGTAGGCTAGGTGGGCGACGCGGGCTTGGAGGTCGACTGGGAGTTCCTGTTCGGATTGGTCGAGGGGAAGGGAGCGGACGGCGGAGGTGGAGGAGAGAGGTGCTTGAGCGAGGATGGTGCCGCTGAGCGCAAGAGTGAGGAAAAGGTGAAGGAGCGGCGAGGGCATTGCGGATTGTAGAATGCGAACTGCAGGGTGCTTCTATATTACTGCGGCTGGCTATTCTTCAAGTCGGGCGAGGTAGGTGAGGGAGCGGTCTTCACCTCGCCGCACGATGACGATGATTTGAGCGCGTTTTTCGCCGACGTAGCCGGTGCTGGTGATGCGGCGAACGGCGTCTTCGCTGGTGAGGGTGGCGCGGAGGGCGGCGGCGCGGTCGCCATCGATGCCGAGGAGACGGAAGGCTTCGCTGTCGGAGACGCGCTGGTCGTCCTCGGTGCCGGCGATGCCGTCGCCGCCATCACGGCGGGAGAGAAAGTTGTCGACATCGCCTTCATTGGAACCGGAGACGGCCATCAATACATCTTTGAAGGCGGTGCGGAGGTCGATGACGCCGTCGCCATAGACGGAGAAGTATTCGCGCCAGTCGGGCTTGAGTCGGTCGACCACGTTCATGCCGCGGACGAGCAGCATTTCGTCGACGTTGATGAAGCCGAGTTGACGGGGCATGTCATAGATGCCGAGGGATTCGTAATAGGCGGACTCGGCGCCGTTGGGGCGGGGTTCGTTGTCGTTGTCCATCCAGTCGGCGAGGGATTCGACAGCGGTGGAGGCCTGCTCGGCGGTGAGGCCCCAGTAGATGAAGAGGTTGGAGACGGACTCGCTGAGGCGGGAGTCGACGAGGAAGTTGACGGGGATGCGGGCGCCTTCGTAGTTGATGACGACATCGAAGCCGCTGTCGGTGCCGACTTTTTGTTTGAGGCAGGTGTCGCCGCGGCGGGTCGAGGGGTGGAGGCCGACGGCGAGGCCGCTTTCGGCGAGGTAGAGGGCGCGGAATTCGGCGTTGGCGAGGGTGGCTTCGGAGACGGAGTAGCCGATGTATTCGACGACTCCCATGACGGTGAGGGACATGAAGAGGATGGCCCAAATCATGAGCATGAGGGCGGAGGCGCGTTTACGCAGAGGCGCGGCGCGGGGGAGGCGCAGAGGAAGAGGGGAGGATGGGTTTTGGAGGGTCATCGGGAGCCTCCTTGAGGAGTTGGAGTTGAGCCGGTGTTGCCGCCTTGGCCACCACCACCGTTTCCACCTCGGGCGCCGCCAGCTCCGCCTTGGGGTGAGGCTGCAGCGGGAGGTGCGGCAGCGGTGGGAGTGGTGCTTGTGGTGGGGGTGCCGGTGCCTTTGGTGATGGCGATGACTGGGACGCTGAAGACCATGCGGATGGGGTTGACGCGGTCGCGCATGAGGAGTTGGATTTCGATGAGGTCAGGCCAGGCGGATTTGCTCCATTCTTCGAGCCAGGTTTCGTCTTTGAGTTGATAGAAGCGCCATTTGAGGGTGGAGACTTCGGGGAGAAGAGGCATCCAGGTGCGGCCTTGGTCGTCTTGGGCGAGGACACCGTCGAGTTCTTGATTTTGGGCGACGCCGCTGCTGTTGTCGGTGGGAGGAATGAGGTCTTCCCGCGAGATGGAGAGGCTATACAAAGGGGCGCCTGCTTCATCGACGCGAGCGGCGGCGTCGGGGCGAAGGGCGATGGTGGTGGGGCTGTAGGAGATGGGTTTGATGCCGAAGCCGAACGTGTTGGGAGCGCCGGTGATGAGGAGTTCTTGTTGGTCGGTGGCGTTGGCGTCAGGGAGAGTCAGAGTGAGGGTGGCGGTGCTGGGGAGGCTGCTGAAGGTTTTGCGGAGGGTATCGAGCAGGCGGTTGATGGAATCGGTCTCGCGCTGGAGTTGTTCGATCTGGGAAGCGGCGCGGACGGAGCCCTGGATGATGGCGAAGAGGGTGCCGGTCATCATGGAGAGGATGGTGAGGGCGACGACGACTTCGATGAGGGTGAAGGCGGGGGGGGTGGAATTGTGGATTGCGGATTGCGGATTGCGGATTGGGAGGAGGCGACTGTTAGGCGCGATCCCTTCTGGGGCACCGCTGGGAGGCGGAGCGTTGGGTGCCGGGGCGTGGGGGTTCATGGGTGGCAGGGGGAATTAGCGCTGCTCGGGTTTGTAAACATAGAGGCTGACGTTGTCGGTGCGTTCTTCGGTGCCGAAGGTGTAGGAGGCGATGACTTGGAGGTCGTAGAGGTCGGCGAGGGTTTCGCCGCGCTGGGTTTTGATGCCGAGCTTTTCCATTTTGCTGGTGTAGGTGACGCCGAGGTTGGGGTCGGTGTAACTGGTGCTCATGTCGGCGAGAGGTTTTTTGCGCAGTTCTTCGATGAATGAGCGCATACCGATTTGAATGGCGTTTTCGCGGTTGAGGATGTTTGAGACTTCGACCGAGGAGCTGAGGGATTGGGCGAGGCCGAGGACGGCGATGGCGAAGATGGAAAGGGCGATGATGAGTTCGATGAGGATGTAGGCGCCGCTCGCGGAGCGAGCGAAGATGGGAGAGGGAAGATGGGAGATGGTGCGTTGAGGTGCGTTCATGGGACTTCGTTATTTGAGGTCGATGACTTCGCGGGTGATGTCGGCGGTGAGGGCGCTGAATTCGATGTGGAAGGAGGCGGTTTCGCGCTGAATATCGATGGAGAGGGGCTGGCAGATGCCGGAGGGTTGAAAGACCCAGAGTTTCACCAACTCGCCTTCGATGGGGGTGGGCTGGACTTCGTGCCAGTATTGGAGGGTGTAGGTGGTGCTGGCAGGGAGGGTGTAGTCATCATGCCATTGGTTGTCGAGCTTGGGAGGAGGTGGAGCGAGGGGGAGGGCGGTGGAGGGTTTGGCATTGTTGACTTCGGAGTCGGGGTCGTCCTGGGTGTCGTCGTCGCGAATGCCTTGGATGCCGGCTTCATCGGCGGCGATGAATTCGTTGAGTTCGGCGAGTTGGAGGTAGGGATTGAAGTGACGGGAAGCGTTGAAGCCGGTGCTATGAAAGGCGATTTGGTAGGGTCGCTTTTCCTGCATGGCACGGAGGCGGGCTTCTTTGGCCATGCGGACGAGAGCCATGACGGGTTCGCGGGCGACTTGCTCATCCCGGAAGCCTTGGAAGGAGGGGATGGCAGCGGCGGTGAGGATGGCGACGATGGTCAGGGCGATGACGATCTCGACCAGGGTGAAGGCGTGGCGATGGCGACTAAGAGATGGCGGGTGCAAGCCTGGGGCTTGCACCACTCTGGGAGCACTGGAGGTGCGGGTCATTTGGGTGCGACGGCTTTCCAATTGCCGATATCATCCTGGGTGCCATCCTGGCCGTCTGCGCCGACGGAGTAAACGTCATACGGTTTTTTGGAGCTGACGGCGGGATACCGGTATTTGTAGGGTTGGCCCCAAGGATCTTTGGGGACTTCCTCCATGAAGGAGCGCCAGCGTTCGGGGATGGGCTCGGTGGTGGGTTTTTCGACGAGAGCGATGAGGCCCTGCTCGGTGGTGGGCATGCGCAGGGCGCGGGATTCGTAGCTTTGGAGGGCGATGCCGATGGCGGCGAGGTCACTGTCGACGCGGGTTTCTTTGGCGGAGTCGACCTGGCCTTTGAGGAGATAGATGGAGCCGGCGGCGAGGATGGAGATGATGGTGAGGGTGATCACGATCTCGATGAGGGTGAAGCCGGGATTGGACTTGGGACTTCTGATTTTGGATGATGAGGTGTGCTTCATAGTCTGGTGGTGAGTTGGTGGGTAGTGAGAGGATGAGGGTTAGGCTCTGCCGCGGATGCCGGAGACGGATTGAGAGATGGCGGCGACGATGGAAAAGGCGACGACGCCGACGACGACGGCCATGAAGATCAGGATGACGGGGGAGATGAGGGAAGTCATGCGTTTGATGCGTTTGTCGAGTTCCTTGTCATAACGAATGGCGCATTTTTCGAGGGACTTGCCGAGTTGGCCGGTTTGTTCGCCGACGGCGATCATGTCCACGAGCATCATGGGGAATTCGCCGGATTTACGCAAGCTTGAGGAGAGGGGGGAGCCTTCGGCGACGAGATTGGTGACTTTGCCGAGGATGGACTGGATGAAGACGTTGACGGAGATTTTGGAGACGAGTTTGATGCTATTGAGGAGAGGGACGCCGTTGGTGACGAGGTTGCCGAGGGAGTGGGCGAACTGGGCGTAGAAGCGGGTGGCGATGACGGGGCCGAAGAGGGGGAGTTTGAGTTTGGTGCGGTGCCACCAGAGGAGGCCGTTTGGGGTGGCGATGTAGCCTTTGAAGAGGAGGAAAATGATGAGGAAGACGGTGCCGATGACCCACCACCATTTGGTGATGAAGGTGCTGACGCTGATGAGGATCTGGGTGACGAGAGGGAGTTGCTGGCCGTTTTTGGCGAGAAGGTCGGTGATCTGAGGGACCATGAAGGTCATGAAGACGGTGAGAAGGATGACACAGGCGCCGACCAGGAAGGCGGGGTAGATCATGGCCGAAGTGACTTTGGCCTGAAGTTCCGCCATGACGTTGAGGTTGGCGGCGAGACGGCGGAGGATGCTTGAGAGTGAGCCGGTGACTTCCCCTGCGGCGACGAGATTGCAGTAGAGGTCGTCGAAGCTGGGGGAAGCTTTTTTGAGGGCTTTGGCGACGGTGGAGCCTTCGCGAAGTTGTTCACGGAGGATGCCTGAGATGCGGCGGATGGCGACGGCTTCCTGGCGTTCCTGCATGACGCGGAGGGCCTGCTCGATTTGGAGGCCACCGTCGAGGAGGTCGGCGAGTTCTTCGGTGAAGAGGATCAGTTGGGCGCGCTTGAGTTTGACGGGTTCGAGCGAGGCGGCGGCTTTGGCGGCAGCGGCGGCGGTGGATTTTTCGGTGACTTGCTCGGTGACGCGGACGGGGGTGAGGGACTGGGACTCGAGTTTGCGGAAGACGTCGGCGCGGGTGGCCGCCTGGAGATTGCCGGACACGGTTTTGCCGGCGGTGGAGAGGGCGCTGTAGTCAAATAACGGCATTTAGGCAGTGGTACATAAACACGCTGAAACGCTCGAAGTTGCAGAAACTAGGAGTGGGAGGTGGTTACTCGACATCGCGGATGCCGATGCCGTCGACGGAGGCTTTTTTCCAGCGGCCTTCGAGGGTGTAGTGGAGGTGGGGGGCGTAGAGTTCGGGTTCGAGGAGGAAGGAATCGTGGCCTTTGTTGGAGTGGACGGTGATCATCATGCTCGAGGTGCCGGCTTTTTCGAGCATGGCGGTGAGTTCGGCCTGTTCTTCGGGGTAGAAGCAGAAGTCGGAGTCGATACTGAAGATGAGGTAATGATGACCGGATTGGGTGGAGCGCTGGAAGAGATCGGCGTACGAGGTGACGCCCGCGTCTTTGAGCGGGTCGAAGTTCAGCCACATGTCGGCGATGCGGAGGTAGGTGTTGGCGTCGAAGCGTTTGACGAATTTTTTGCCCTGATGGAGCATGTAGCTTTCGACATTGCTGCGAACGCGATACCAGGAGAGTTGGTCGTCGGAATGGATGACGTCGGTGCGGGCGCGGCGTTCGATGGCGTCGAGGTGGACGAAGGTCTTGTGGGAGATCATCCGGGCGAGAGCGAGGCCGTATTCGGGGGCGGGTCCGTGGTAGAAATCGCCGCCATTGAAGTGGGGGTCGTTTTCGATGGCGAGGACTTGTTCGAATAGGGTGAGGCGGGTCAGGACGGTGGTGCGGGGGCCGCAGGCGACAGGGATGACGATTTTGACGCGCTCGGGGTAGAGGGTGGCGAGGTTGATGGCGAGCAGGCCTCCGACGGAGGGGCCGATGACCGCGTGGAGTTGGGAGATGCCGAAGTGGTCGATGAGGGCGAGTTGAGAATTGACGACATCGCGGGTGCTGATGGCGGGGAAGGAGGCGCCGTAGGGTTTCGAGGTGGCGGGGTCGATGGAAGCGGGGCCGGTGGAACCGTAGCAGCCGCCAAGGTAGTTGGCGCAGAGGATGAAGTATTTGTCGGTGTCGAGGACCTTGCCGGGGCCGATGAAGAGATCCCACCAACCGCGCTGGCAGTCTTCGGTCCAGCGGTCGCCGGTGTTAGGGACGGAGGTGGTGATGCCGGCGGCGTGTTGGGAGCCGGAGAGCGCGTGGAAGAGCAGGATGGCGTTGTCTTTGGCGGCGTTGAGGGTGCCGTAGCTCTCGTAAGCGACGCAGGCGTCGGCGAGGGAGTCGCCGGAGGACAGTGGGAAAGGTTTGTTTGGGGTGCCGATGACGCAAGTGCCGGCGTGAAGTTCTACGGATTGAGGAGCGGAGGGCATGGCGAAAGGAGGGCTGAAAGAACAGCAGGAAGGGGCTTGGGGCAATTTGAAAGTCGGAAGGAAGGGCCAAGCCTAGGCTAACAGTTGACCTGCGGCGTGTAGAGCGTCAAAGTGGCGGTCCAGCCGATTGAGTGGTTGGATTCTTTTGCGAAGACATGAAACCGACACTTTTGATTTTGGCGGCAGGCATGGGCAGCCGTTATGGTGGCCTCAAACAACTGGATGGAATGGGGCCTTCGGGGGAGGTGGTGCTGGATTACTCGGTGTTTGATGCGATTCGGGCGGGGTTTGGCAAGGTGGTGTTTGTGATTCGGCGGGAATTTGAGGAGCAGTTTCGGAATCAGATTGGGGCGCGATTTGCGGACAAGATTGAGGTGGCCTATGCTTTTCAGGAGTTGAGTGACCTGCCGGCGCCCTACACCTTGCCGGAAGGGCGGACGAAACCTTGGGGGACGGCACATGCGTTGTTGGCTGCTGAAGCGGTGGTGAATGAGCCGTTTTTGATGATCAATGCGGACGATTTTTACGGGCGGGATGCGTTTGAGAAGATTGCGGCGGATTTGATTCGGCCTCGTGCTGACGATGGTCTGGCGCATTATTCGATGGTGGGCTTCTATTTGAAGAACACGCTATCGGATTTCGGATCGGTATCGCGTGGGGTCTGCACAACGGATGCGAACGGAATGCTGACTTCAGTGACGGAGCGGACGAAGATCTTCAAGACGGAGACGGGGGCGGAGAATCGGGAGGATGAGGCGAATCCGCTGGTGTTTAACGGGGAAGAGGTGGTGTCGATGAACTTCTTTGGGTTCACGCCGGATGTGTTTGGGCGTTTGAGGGCGGCGTTTGTGGAGTTTCTTCGGGTGAATGGGGCGGATTTGAAGGCGGAGTGTTATGTGCCGAAGGAGGTGAATGATTTGATCACTCAAGGGATCGCCGAGGTGCGGGTGCTGGAGTCGACCGGGAAGTGGTTTGGGGTAACGTATCCTGAGGACAAGGCGGAGGTGGTCGGGGCGATCCAAAGTTTGGTAAACGAGGGTGAGTATCCGGTGTCGTTGTGGGCCTGAGACTTTTGAATCATGCCTATTTACGAATTTTACTGTCCCGAGAAGAACACGGTGTATCAGTTCCTGGCGCGAACGCTGGGGAATCGGGATCGGGTGCCGAGGTGTCCGGATGGGGAAGGGTTGACGATGGAGCGGCGGGTGTCGCGTTTTGCGATCATTGGGAAGGCGAAGGAGGAGAGCGATGATCCGTTTGAGGGGATTGATGAATCAAAGATGGAAGCGTTGATGGCGGATATGGAGAAGAGCATGGGGGGGCTGGATGAGGACAATCCGGATCCGAGGCAGTTGGGGCATTTCATGCGCAAGATGACGGATTTGATGGGGGACAAGACGCCGCCGGAGTTGCGGGAGATTGTGAAGCGGTTGGAGTCCGGGGAGGATCCGGAGAAGCTGGAGAGTGAGTTTGGGGATCTGGCGGGTGATGAAGAGGGAGCGGCGGATGCGTTGTTTTCGCAGGTATTGAAGAAGATTCGGGGACATCGGGCCCAGCCGTTGAGGGATCCGAAGCTCTATGAGTTGACGGAGTTTTTGTGAGGGCACAAAAAAACCGCCCCGGTGAGGAGGCGGTTTTTTAGAGGGTTGAGTGACGGACTAGACGCCAGCGCCGGCACCTTTGTGACCGAGTTGTTTCACAGCGAGGTTGAGTTGATCGTACTCGAGCGGCTTCTTGATGACGGTAACTGGGCCGTGGGCGAGGATGCGGCTGAGCATTTCGCTATCGGGGTAACCGGTGATGACCACGATGGGGAGGTCTGGGTGGATCAGCTTCAGTTGGCTGTAGACTTCGTCACCGGAGATGTCGGGAAGTTTGAGGTCGAGGAAGACGAAGTCGAACTTCTGCTTCTTAGCGATGGCGATGGCCTCAGCGCCGGATCCTACGACCAAGCGGCCGAAACCAGCTTTTTTGAGGAACTGTTTGAAGAGAGCCTGGAGGGCGGGATCGTCATCGACGACGAGAACGGTAGGCTGGCCACCT
>CANETF010000062.1 GCA_947440575.1 Verrucomicrobiaceae bacterium | reverse complement strand
GCCAGCTCCAGCCTGCCGCTGCCTTTCGTGAACTTCTGCCCGCCAAACATCGTCAGGAAGCCGCGTGGTGCGAGTGCTCCCTGACGTGCCGAATTGCCACGGATGAAAACATTCACATCCGCTGGTTGCGGACGATCCTGCATGGTCATGGCGCGGAGCGGTGCGCCGGGGTCTTCGACAGCGAGCTTCTTGATCTCATTATCGATCTCCTGCATGCGCAGGCTGTCCTTCACATTGAAAAACTGGTCGATGCCCTCCGCAGGCACCGACATCGGCGACATGGGTGTTTGCAGCAGCCCGCGCATTTCCAGCCACGGTGCATTCTCCGGCACGAGGCCGCTGACGCAGGCGAGAAAAGCCTGCTGATAGAACGCGGCGACATCGGTGAAGTTCTTCGGGGGCGGTTGAGTGGCCAAAATGTCTCGCAGCACTTGATTCGCGCCGCTCTCCGGCTTGGCGAGACGCTGGGCCACCTCGGGCGCTTTCGCTGCGAACTCGGGCTCCAGTAGCTTGGCAAACTCAGTCCACGCGAGCATCACGGGGTGCGGTTGCGGCACGAGCGCGTAGGTCGTGAGGAAGTCCCGCCACTTCGTCGCCACACTCTCGCGGAACATCTCCGTGGCAGCCGTTGCCTTGAATGCGTCTGGCGTCATGGCGGTCGCACGCTGCGCAAAGAGCAGGTAGTCGCGGAGTTTGTCCGGCTTGCGCAGCTCACTGAAGACTTCCTCGCGGAACGCCTTCTTTTTCACCTCCACCGCCGCCACCTTCTGCTTAAACGCCGCTGCTGCTGCCGCATCCGGTGCCTCGCTGATGATTGGAAACTCCGGAGGCACGATGCAACTGTTCATCACGCTGTAGAGCGCGTAGTAGTCCGCCGTCGGCACCGGATCATACTTGTGATCATGACAGCGTGCGCAGGACACCGTGAGGCCCATCAAGCCGCGTGAGATGACATCAATGCGGTCGTCGATCTGTAAGGTGCCGTCGCCCACGAAGCTGTCATTTACGGTGAGAAAGCCAAGCGCCGCCAGCGCACCCAGAGGTTTGCCAGGAGCTTGCAAATGATCCGCTGCGATCTGCTCCGTGATGAACTGGTCATACGGCAAATCATCGTTCAGCGCCTTCACCGTCCAGTCGCGATAGGTGTGCGCATTCGGCAGACGATTGTCCGCACCAGGACCCGCGTAGCCCCAGGTATCCGCGTAACGCGCCACATCCAGCCACATGCGTCCGATGCGCTCACTATAGCGCGGGGAAGCCAGAAGCCTGTCGATCAACGCCGCCGCCGCATTCGCTAGGCCTCCCGCTGCCGCTTCTTTGAACTGCTCCACCTCCTCATAACTCGGCGGCAGCCCCGTGAGGCCCAGATGCAATCTCCGACAAAGCACCGCCGCCTCCGCTGGAGGCGCAAAGTCCAGGCCCGCCTTCGCCAGCTTCCCGGCGACCAGCGTATCCACCGAAGTCGGTGCTGCGGGTTTGGCGATGGGCTTGAAGGCCCAATGCTCCTGCCACTTGGGTTTGATCTGAGTCACCACTGCTTCCTTTGGCCACGGCAACCCCATTTTTACCCATTGCACCAGCGCCTCGATCTGCGCTGCCGCGAGCTGCGGCTTCTTCACCGGCATCGGCTCCACATCTGGCGCATGACGCACGGATTGGATCAAAGAACTCCCCTCAGGATCGCCCGCGATGACGACCTTTCCCGCATCCGTGCCACGCAGCACCGCCTCCCGCGAATCCAACCTCAGCCCGCTCTTCGCCTTCTCAGCGCCATGACATGAGTAACAATGCTCTGCGAGCACAGGCCGCACATTCTTCTCAAAAAACACAATCTGCTCCGGGCTGAACACCGCCTCCTGCGCCACGACGCTCGTCGTGGCGATGCTTATGAGGGTGATGGGAAGAAGGAATTGCATTAGAGCGGAGTAGTCATAAGCCGCCAGATGCATCCATTTTGCGACTGGTTGTGTGACAAAAAGGTGTTTCTTCAGCAGATGAACTTGCCTTCCACCACGCCGATGCGTTTCAGCGAGGCCTTGGCGTGATGTTCATCTCGCATGTCGATGCCAAAGGTGCCGGCAAGGCCGAACTCGATCACGGGGGTGCTCAGCCTCTGGTTCTTCAAGTATTGCAGCGAGAGCATCTCGCGCTCACGTTCATGAAGCTGCCACGGCCAAAGCGTGACCGTCGCACCCGGCAGATATTGATCAAGCTGCCGAATCGTCCCCGGCACGCGACCGCCGTCGCCGATGTTCTCGTAATGCAGCGCCTCGCGCAGGAGCATGAGCTGCGGCCCGGTAGCGTGGAGCGCTGCCAGCGGCGTGAGCAACAGGGAGGAGAAAAGAGTGAGAGTGTGTTTTATGGGATTCATCTTCACGTCACTCCAGGCCGGGTTCCCGCAGTTCCTTCAGCGTCCTGCCGCTCAGCGGTGCATCGGGATGTAAACCCATCACGCGTTTGTTGCCATCGCCGCCGCCGTTATCGGGTTTGCGGAAGACGGCTTGCCAGTTGATGGCGTGAGCGGGGGCTTCCTGCTTCATTTGTTCGGCGCGGGTCCAGTTGGCTTGCACTTTGACTTTCGCGTTGGCGTCCTGGCCTTTGCTGGCTTCGAGCTTTTGCATCCAGGCGCGGGTGTCCACCACGAGCTTGGCGTAGTCGAGGCCGTATTGGATGAAGTGCAGGCGGCGGCGGTATTTTTCATCGGCGGCGGCGAGTTTCTTCGCGGCGGCATCGAGATGGGCCTGCGCCCGAGCGAAAAGCTCGGGCGTGTATTTCTTCGGAAGGTCAAAGGCGCGATGTCGGCTCGGTTCTTGGGCCACGAAATCCATGCGCGTGCGCTCCAGAAGCTGCCAGTAGGCCTTCACGTCCGCTTCGGCAGTGCCGAAGCCGCGCTCGTAGTAGTCATCCATCACGGAGGCGACATCGACCTGAGGATTCCACGCGAGATGCGCCAAACCGTAGTAATGCGGTCCCTGATTGGCCCAGTGCTGCCAGAACAAATCGAAGTAAAGCCCGAGGCAATGCGTGTCGGCGGCGAATCGAAAATCCTCACCCGCCTGCGTCATCGCGACATCGGGCATGCCCCAGCTCAGACCGGCCGGAGAGCCGAGATTGGGCCGCCACATGAGATGCTTTGACACTTTGGCCCAGCCGGCGTGCTGGGACATGGATAGCTTGCGGTCAGCAGGCGAGCGCAGGTGAAAATTGGCCACGCTGGAGATGATGACGTTGTCGTCGGGTTTGATGCCGATGGGCGGATTGCGGGCCAAACCATACGCATTGAGCTGCACGAACAGCTCGCGGTCGGGAAAGCGCTCCTTCAGCATCCGTGCGAGCGTGTTGGCGAATCGCACATCGCGATCCGTCTGCGACACGCCCTGATACTTGACGCCGCCACCGAAGCCCCACTCCATCTTTTCGCCATCGGGATGATCCCAGGCGAGGCAGTTCGTGCAAGTGCAGTGACCGCTGGTGTAACCGTCGTTCGGCGAGACATTGATGACGCGCAGCAGGGGATCAGCGCGGACTTTGATGGAAATGTCCTCCAGCCACTGCTGCCAGACCTTGGGATTCGAGGCGCAGAGTTTCGTGTTGCTCACACTCGGCTTCACCGCCTTGCGACTGCCGTCCGGCGCGGCGGCGAAGTAGTCGGGATGAGCCGCGCCATATTTGTCCCACCAGTCGCCAAAGCCATGCCCGCCACTCATGTCCATGGAATCGAGCTGCACCCGCTGAAACCGCGCCCAGAGTTCCTCCGCGCTCTCCTTGTTATCGCCTAGCGACGTCCTCACCAGCAGGCCGCCCCGCGAGCGAATCTGCGGATGATAACGATGCTCCATGGGCGCGATGGCAATGCGCTCATTTTGGATCACATCCTCCTCACCCGGCCATAGCCAGCGAACGCCAAGCTGCTCTTGGAGGAACGAATACACTGCGTTCGCGGTGCCATATTCCTGCTGGATGTCCGTCTTCATCGCCAGCCGCCCTTTCGCCTCCATGTGCCCCGGAAGCCAACGATCACGCCCCGCGATGACGAGATGCTTTTCTCCGGCCGCGATGAGCGTTTCCTCCGCGTGGTTGAAATCAAAGTCCGTCTTCGGAAACAAGGTCATCACTACCGGCTGCACGCCAACCCAAATCGCCCGCTCCGGCAAGGGCATCGGCGCCCCATCGAGCACCGCAGGTTTCTGCCCGCTGATCTTCTCAATGTATTCCGCGAGTGTCGCCGCCGCATCGCGAGTGCGCGGCGGCGCGTCTTTGAATACGATGATCGGAGCTGGCGGCGTGTCCTTGGCGACGAAGATGAAGTCGGCGGCGTGGAGCGTGGCCAGCGGCGCGAGGAGGAGGGATGCGAAGAGTGTGAGAATGGGGTTCATAAAAGCAGTTCCTTCCCAATGGCTATCAAGGCACCAGTGAGTTCAAATAACTCTCCAAGTAAGTGTAGCCGTCTTTGGCTGTGGCATTGCAGTCTTCGGGATCGTTCTGGTTGAGGCCATGTGCAGTTTCCCATTCATCGGTCATGCCGTCACGATCCGCATCTTTCGGTGCGGTGCCGGATTCGAGCTTCGGCCAGCCGCCGACTTCTTTCTGGCTGTCGATGCGACGATGGGTGCGCTCCTTGATGCCGACGATGACACGCTCGTCGGCGGCATCGCGCGATTTGCTGGCACCGGCTTTGGCCAAAACGAGTTCGTAGGCTTCTTCGGCGCTTTGAGTAGCAGGGCGTTCATTCTCGGGCACGACTTCGGTAGCTTGCACGAACTTCTCCCTGGTTACATCGCCAAGGTATTTACCACCGCGCACACCCCATTGGACAGCGGCGTTGTTGTCGGCGCTCCACTCGGGTTTCGATTCGAAGACGTTGCCGCTCAGAAAGCCAGTCGCGGCATCGGACTCCTCGATTTTTGGGGAAATGGGGAACGGGTTGCGTTTGAAATCGGTGTTCGGCCCCGGACGCCAGTAGTTGGCGACGAGGTTGAAACGTCCGACACCCAAATTGCATGCGCCTTCCCAGTTGTAGATGACATTGTTGCGGAAGTCGAGATGGCCGCCCAGCGTCGGATGGCGGTCGCGGCTGCTGAATAACAGATTGTGATGGATGCTGATGCTGCCTTTGATCTTGCGGAAGGACATCAGCATCGCGTGTGGCTCCTTTTTGTAATGAGTGCTGTCATTGAGCGCCTCGCCGAACAGGCACCACTGCATGGTGAAACGGTCCGCCGCATACACGTCCATAATGCCGTCAATGCCCCAAGTGGCCGTGACATGATCCAGCATCACATCTCGGCAGGAGCCTTCTTCCGGTCCGAAGTTGATCACGTCCTCCGAGGTCTTCGTTTCATCTCCCAAACGAAAACGCATGTAGCGCACGATGAGGTCGGAGCACTTCCGAAAATCTATCCCGTGGTCTCGCACCGTGATCCCACCGCCAGGAGCCGTCTGTCCGGCCAAGGTGAGTCCGCTCACGTTTTCGATTCGCAGTGGCTTCTTCAGCTTGATCGTGCCACCGACCTCAAAAACAATGGTGCGCGGGGTGTCAGTCTTCTTGGTCTTGATTGCATCCCGCAGACTGCCCTCGCCGCTATCGTTGAGGTTGGTGACGTGATAAACGTCGCCCCCACGCCCGCCCTTGGCAAAGCGGCCATAACCTTCCGCACCAGGAAAGGCTGGCAATGGATCAGCCGCATGCAGCGCTGCCAGTGGTGCGAACAGAAGGGCGGTGAGGAGGGTGAGTGTGTATTTCATGGGTGCCTCATTCTGAAAAGCATTCGCGCATCTGCATCAAAATCCCGAAAGAATCAGCGCCGAGGGTTCTGCGGCATGAGCGCCATCTTGTCCGCCGTTGCCGATGGGGAAGTGATCGAGCGCGGTGGTCATGATCTTGATGCCTTCATCAAGATGGCCTCCACCGATGAGGACGAGGCCGAGCTGGAAGCTTCGTTTGGCTTCGTCGTCGATGGCGTAATGCTTCGGCGTGCCGCGAGTGGCGTGTTCGGTGGTGGCGGTGCCGGTGTTCGGAGCGGCCATCGGGGCGATGTGCTGGAGCGCGAAGGCTTGGGCTTTTTGCACAGCGGCGTTCAGTTTATCCTCGCGATACGCGGGGTTGAACCTTTGCAGCTTCATCAGCTCTTCAATGGTGAGCATGAAGTAGCCGAGCACGTCCTTGTCCTTCGGGTCCTTGTCCAGCAGGCTGTAGTGCCAGAAGCCGTCCTCCAACTGAGCGGGGAGAATCTGGCCATAGATGCACTTGTCGGCCTTGTGCTTCAGACTCGCGGCGAGTGCCGGGTCAATGTCGCGGACATACAGGCTGACCATGCCGGCGGCCATGGCGATGGCGGCAGTCTTGTTGATGATGCCAGGCTTGGTGATCGGCTCCTTGGGTTCACCGGTCGCCACGTCAATCGTGGAGGCCCACCAGCCGGATTCGCTCCAGGGAAAACGGTCGAGCACCGTGGCGATGTATTTGAGATCGTCGCTACGTCCACCCTCCTTGTGCAGGATGTAGGCGAGGCCGGAGGCATAGTTGCCCAGTGCGGGCGGGCCACCGCCGATGATCGTCTTGCCGCCGCCCTTCTCCTTTTCTTTGATGGGCAGCACGCCGAACTTCGTCGCCCGCATGTCCCGCAATACCTGATCCACGAGGCTGAGCGCAGCATTGCGATACTTCTGCTCGTTCGTGCGCTCATACATCAGGTAGAAGGTAAAGGCACCGCTGCCCTCCGAGGTCTTGCCCTTCATCTCGGCGAGCGATCCGTCGTCTCTGATCAGTTGGTTCAAGTGCCGCATCAGCGTCGTTTGGAGCTGGGATTTGAAGTCGGCGGTCAAAGGTAGCTCGGAAGCGTGTAGCGCGGCCAGCGGCGTGAGGAGCAGGGCAATGAGGAGGGGCATATTCATAGTGGTGCAAGGGTGCAAAGTTAGCGCGGGACCAACTCGACGCGAATGTTCTGCAATGCCAACCCGAGCCGCCCACTGCTGCCTTTGGGCGCGAAGACCTCGGGATTGAGGTTAAAATGAACGAGGCGGAGATCGGTGACGTTTCCCGAAACGGCGGCTGTGTCCGGAAATCGTTTCTGCATGGCCTCAATGGCCGTTTTCAGCTCGGCGGCGGTGACGCGGATGTCGTAGCGTTGATACTCCGAAAATGGCTGCGAGGTGAAAAGGGCCGAATCTTTGCCTGGATGCATCCACTGGCTCTTGTTGTTCAACGCCGAGTAAAGAATGGGTATCTGCGTGCCGCCCTCCCAGCCATCGAAATGCACCGTGTCGGGGAACTGGCTCTCCGGGCGCATGTCGAAGAGACTGGCGGCCAGCCAGAACTGCTTTTGCGAGCGTGTGTCGAGGAAAAGGAAGTTCACGGTGATGTAGGGCTGCGCCTCTCCCTCGCGGGAGGCCGTGGGCACTTTCATCTCGAAGCTCATCGCCAGCTCCGCACCTTCTTTGGCAAAGGGCATCGGTGCTTTCGCGTAGTCCCACCACCAATATGCCGGCGTGATCGGCAGCAGGGAGCCGAGTGCAGGCCGTGGATGATCGGAATCCATCCAGATGCCGATCTCGCGACCATGCACCTGCACGGCGGTGCTGTTTTCTGCAGCCATCGGTCCGAATTGAAAGCCTGCGGGCACTTTCAAACCCGTGAATGCACCCGCATCCCATGCCTGCGGCACGATGGGCGTGGTCTTGCCGTAGTTCCCAATGCGCACATAAAACGTCTCGCTGTCTGGATGTACCTCACCGATCACGCAGGCGGTGGCGGCCCTTGTGTCGTTGATCTCGGGTGGTTGGATGAGTGAAATCGAGCGCGCTTCATTTGCGGATGAAGCGACGACGATGCCATGCGAGAGCAGCAAAAGGACGAGCTTCATGATTGGTCGAGAGAATGGGTGTTGGCGCATGAAATCACCAAGCTTTGGGGAAGCCTGCTAGGGCGAGAAGCAGCAGTGAGAGCGCGAGGACGATGATGCCGATGAGTCTCGTGGTCGCGATACCTCGTGGCGTTGGATCACTTTTGTCCTCCCACCAATCCCGGTCACGACTGGTGAGCGAGTAACGCGGAACCACGGCTGCAATAAGTGCCACCAGCGCGGCACCCCAAAGCCATTCGGAAGGAATAAAGTTGGTGATCATGGCGAAGCCCGTTTCAAGTTGAGGAGAAAAGCGATCAACTGCTTCAAACTCTCCCGTGCCTCTCCGGGTTGAGTGCCAGCCGGGACATTCCTTGAATCGCCGAGCTCAAAGGTGCCTGCGGGGAGATTGAAGAGATACCACGCGGGCTCGAACTGGATGAGGCGGCAGTTTTTATCTAGGGCGCTCTGCGTCCAGGCGATGATCTCCTCGGGCTTGGTGTCCATGTAGGTGAAATTGTGAAGCCAGCTTTGATTTGAGAGGCCGTAGCCAGTGGCTCCGTCTTTGGGGAATGACTCGACGGCGGTGTGCCAGGTGCTGAGGCGTGGGATGGAGGCTTCGTTAGGCTCGTTGTTGTTGTAGGTGATGGTGACGACGCCGGGATGCTGGCGCAGCAGCGCTTTGACCTGCTCGGTGTAGTTCGGCATCTCCTTGTCCCATGGTGAAAACGGCATCCAGCCGAAGTCGGCCCACTGCACGAACATGGCGTGCTCTTTGGCGAAGCGGATGAAGCTCTCCGCGAGATCGGGGCGGAAGAAAGTGTCGGCGGGCAGGATGTCGCCGGGGCGTTTCAGCTCAGGGTTGGTGGTCTTCATGGCACGGATGCCGTAGTCCTGACCAAAGATTTCCATGAAGCGCAAGCCGACGAGCGAGGCTCCATAGGTGTTCTTCAGCTCGGCAAGCTGCTCCACCGAGACCGACAAGCCGTGGCTGGAATCAAACGGTGCATTCGCAGGACCATTCGCGCCGAGCGTGAAGCTGTCCGACGAGATGAGATCGAGCACGAAGGGCACTTTCAGCTTCACCAGCGTGTCGAGTGCCAGCGTGAGGCGTTGCTTGTCCTTGATCATTGGATTGAGAAGGACACTGACATCGTACTTAGCCCGCAGCGGGTCCAGCGCAGTCACCATTCGGTTCAGTGCTTCCACATTCCCATTCGCGACGACGCCATTGCCGAAGCCTTGGTCGATGGAGAAGAGCAGTCGGGTCTTGAGTTCGGCGGCTGATGCCTGGCCGGTAAGAAGCATCAGGAGAGTGATAGCAAGGATAAGTTTCATGATTCGCTCAGGTTATCCCGCACCACGGTCTTGCTCTTTGCCTTGGTGATCACCGTAAAGGCGGAGCGTGAGGTGTTGTCGCTGATGTTGGCGGTGAGGACGGCTTCGTCGAGCAGCACATGGTCGCGGGCGGCGTGGCCGTCGATGAAGTCGCAACCGCGCACTTGCAGGCGACCGGACTTGGCGTGGATGAGGGGGCGGAGGGTGTTGCGTGGGTCGATGCAGTGAATGTGGCAGTCGGTGAAGCTGACTTTGCCGCCGCCTTCAATGCGGGCGAGGGCGATGCCGTTCGCGGCCCACATGCTGCCAAACATGGCGCAGGCGGTGAACGTGAGCGGGGCGTTGTTGGTGGCGTCGACGATGATGTCGCCGTAGATCTGCGAGTTCACAAATCGGGTGCCCGCATGGCCGAGCATCTCCACGACATGCACGGCCCGATTGCAGCCATCCGCGCCGCCGCCAGTGACCTGTGCGTTGCCGCCGCCTTGATAGGCAGGAGCGGCGCTGGTGCAGGCGATGAACTGGAAGCCGGTCTCGTAATCGATGCAGAAACAGTTCGTCAGATGCTGCCAGTCTGAGCGGCCGATGATGAAGGCTTTGCCCTCCTTTCGCCGAAACTCCGCCGCTGCTCCCGTGGCTCCCCAAAAGGGCCAGAAGTGGACGTTTTCCACACGACCCACGTCGATGCAGTGGTCGATGAAAAGTCCGCAATACAGCGGTGCGCCATTGAGATTGCGGATGAAGTGCCTGCCCGTGTGCCGACCGCCGAAATCGACGGCCTGATATGGGTTCACAAGCAGCACGTCGATGATGGAGCAGTTGTCCGCGCCAGTGAGCAGCGAGCTGATCGTCCAAGGATAGGCGATGGGAGGATTCGTGTCCGTTTGATCGGGATAAAACACGGCGATGCCTTTCAGCGTCGCGTTGTAATCGAGCTGGATGAACGGAGTGCCGCCCGCGTCGCCCTTGCCACTGAAGGCGAGCAACACCGAGCCATTCGGCGCATTCTTCCCCAGCGACTCCGCCGTCCAAGGAATCGTCGGCGGCGCGGTGAAGATGCCCTCCAGCGTGACGTTGCGCCTGAGGATCAGCGTGCCATTGAGCCGATACGTCCCCGCAGGCACAAACACGATGCCGCCACCGCTCGCCGAAGCCGCATCCATCGCTGCCTGAAACGCTGCGGTGTCATCGGTCGTCTGATCCGCTTTCGCCCCAAACGCCCGGACATTGAGCCGGTGTTCATCGCTTGATGAAATCTTTGATTCCGCCGCGAGTGACGTGCCGAGCATGGCGAGTCCGGCGGAGGTGAAGGCAGTGCGGCGGGTGAGAGGGGAAGCGCATTTCATGGGTAGAAAATCGAGGACTTGGTTGAGTTTGCCTGCAACTCAGGCTTTATGGCTTCAATTTGCATAGCATGACACTGAATGAAGCTTTGGTTGAGGTGAGCCAAAGGAATCAGAGCGTTTTGCCGGTGGAGCGTCTTCATTTGGGTGCGATCTGCTTTGCACGGAGCTGCTCTAATCGAGTGAGCACCTTAGTCGGTGGTGGTGCGGCGGGGGCTGGGGCTGCGGGTGCAGCGGCGACAGCTGGCGCGGGCGCTGCGGCTGGCGGCGGGGCGGCTTTGGGTGGTGCGTCCACGCGGAGGACGCCGGCAAAGGCGAGCCTTTGCAGCAACGGGCCGGTGGGCGTTGGCACGCTGCATTGCACGAAAAGGTTACTGTGCTTGGTGACGGCGGTTTCGGGTTTGGCGGGGATTTGGAAAACGAGGTCGGTGGTAGCTTTGGTGAAGTTCACGGGGGCGATGACGAAGTCTGGCGGCAGGCCGTAAAGCATGGCAGTGGCCTCACCCTCAAAGGGCACGCGGTGTTCGAGCTTGCAGATGTAGGGCACGGTCTGGCCTTGCTCGGCGACGGTGAGCGCGGGCGTAGGGCTGAGGACCATGATCGGCGCGATGACGACTTCAGTGAAGGGTGAGGCATTGTAGGCGATACCATTGCCTGTGTCGGACTGGCCGAGCACGGCGAGCTTCCAGGTGCCGACAGCGGCATCGCCAACGCTTAGGAGCGGGAAGGTGCATTCGTTTTGATTTTCGGGGATGGTTTGCTCTGCCAGGACTTCCATTCCAGGAGGTTTCCAGAGCAGGCGCACGATGATGGCTGCATTGTAGCCCTCTTTGCGTTTCGCCACCACTTTCAGGTCGAGCGCTCCCGCTTGCACGAGTGGCACGGTGGGTTTCACAATTTCGAGGGCGAACGGAGCCTCCTCGACTGCGGCGATGGGCAGTTTCGTTTCGATGCTGCGGAGGAGCGGGATGTTGTTGCCTTCACGCACGAGGTCAAAGACTTGCCGCACGCGACCCACGGTCGTATTTGCGGGATCGTTGTGCTTCATCGTGATTGTCATTGCGTGGCCTGAGAGAGGTGCGTCGGGTGCGGCTTCGAAAAGGGCGACCACACTGTTGTTGCCGGCTGGCACAGCGGCATCCACCAGGCCGACTCCGGGTGGCAAAGCATCACAGACGAGTACGGCATCACCGGAGGTGCCGGTGCGCGAGATGTTGAAGAGCTGGGCGAAACGTCCACCGCGGGGGACGGGGATGAACTGTCGACCTTGGGTGTCATTGATGTCGAAGTTTGGTGTGGAGAGGATCACCTCTGGCCGAGTGCTAGTGACTTCGATGCGATACACCAAGGAGGGGCCACCGCGCTCTAGCTGGTCCATCACACGCAGAAAGTAGTCGCCATCGGCAGGAACGGTGAGCTTGATCCTGCTGTCCAGTCTTGGGAAGTCTCCGATGTCGTCATTTTCGCCGATTCCAGTACCCTGGGGGTTGAATAGCAGCAAGGTCACGTCCAAAGGCGAGCCGACAGACTGAGCGTGGGCGGCGATCTCGATTTGCTGATCTTTCTTTAATGTGAACTTGTAAAAGTCCTGATCTCCTGGTCGATCAATGATGCCATTGAGAGCAAAAGGCAGGGGCAATGCGCTTGCTGTGGCTTTGGCGCTTTCGTCATTGGGTTCCGTTTCAGTGATGCTATCGAAGTCCACGAGGCGGAAGGGGATGCCCGAGGGCGCTGATTGCTGCATTGACTGGAGCATGTAGGGCGACGATTGATTTGCTGGCAGAGTGACATCCTCTTCGAATGCATCTCCTGTGATGCTTAGAAATCGTGCCTTGAAGGAGCTGCTCACTTTTCCCCCAGCGGGAAAGACGACGGCTGGTCGGCGAAACTCACCGATGTGCAGCCGATAGACACAACCGTCGTGGCCCAAATACGAAGACTCACGGACCAGAATGGTGTAGTCGCCGTCCGCAGGTGCGATGATGGAGGCGAACGGATCCTTGCCGAGGAGAGGCGTATCATCGCAGGAGGCGAGTTCGAAGCGATTGCTATTCATTATGGCGATGAAGGGATCAAACGCGGTGTAGCCGAGGCGCTGGCCTTCGAGTTCCACGGTGAGTGTCTGGCCTTTTTTCAGTGCGACACGGTAATGGTCCACGTCCTCGTTGGTTACCACGCCCTCTATGGTTTGATTCAAAGCTACGATTTGTGGCGTGGCGAAGTCGCTATTCGGCTCTGCTTCAATGACAGCCGGATATGGCCCAACCATGACCTGTCGGAGATGAGAGATGCCGGAGGCCGTCCGCACACGCAGCGAATGACAGCCCAGAGGCACATCCGGTGCCACGGCCACAGTGACGATCACTGCCGACGCCTCTTTTTTCTCGATGTTCTTCAGTGTGAATCCCGGCGAGTAAAAAATGAGTCCCTCGAAGTCCGCCAGCCGAGTGCCATACACTGTGACTTTTGTTTCCGTGCCACGCTGCAAGCCCCTCGGAACGACGCCCGCGAAGTCAGGATAGGCTGCGCGGAGAGTGGCGGTGACCAAACAGAGAAGAATGACGAAAGAGTGGGCGTAGTAGGACATCTTGAGGTTTGGCTAAGGTCGGAGATTCTGGTGGGCGAGTTGCACTGAGGAGATCCAATGTCGTGATCAATCGGAGTCGAGCGGCAAAAGCTCGGTCCTGTCGGCGCGCGCACGGCACACGAGGGCAAGACGCACGAAGTCAACGTAATGCCCAGGAAACTCTGGCGGGATGGTATTCATGTGCGCTTGGGCAGAGGTGAAGCGAAAAGTCACTGCCACAAAATCCGTTTCCGGCGGCAACTCCACGCGCACCCCGCTGGCCTGCCAAGCGGCGGGATCACGATCCAGGATGATTCGTTTCATGGATCTGGCGATTTGCTCACGCGCGAGCCAGCTTCTGCCTTCAACCAGGGGTGAGACTGCTGATGGATCACCCTGCATCGCATAGACCTCCAAGGTGGCCGTGTAGTTCTGGTCCGCCGTATCTGCCACGGCATTAAACCAAGCGGAGCACTTCAAATCCGCGCAGCCGTCTGCGAACTGTTCTTTGAATGGACGCATGTCGATCAGCTGAACGAATTCCCCGTTGAGAGCCGGTCTGCCACGGGTGTTCTTGCCCACGCTGCCTATGACACGGAGCATGTGCGACTGATCCGCGGGTGTGATGCCGTTTTCTGCCTGAACCACGGCACTTTTGTCGGCGCTCCAGATGCCGAATGAGGGAGCGGCCCCGATGTTTAGTGGCAGCGCTGGATTTTCAAAGCTGCCCTGGACGACTGGCAGCCAAAAGCTCGAAGCCGCACCAGCTCTTGGCCCCACATAGCCCCAAACCAGTGATGCGCTAAACAACCCCAGCGCTAGGCCTGCGGCTGCGGCGGTGAGTGGGTGCCAGGGAAGCCAGCGTTTGCGCACTGGTCTGGCGGTAGGCATTGGTTCCTTCAGTATGATGCTCCCGCCGCCTAGCGTGGTGTCGATGTTTGCGTAGCGGGCAAAGAGTCGGCGGGCGGAGGGTTTATGTCTCAAGGTCTGCTGAAGCGCATCACGATCCTGGGCAGAGGCGGTGCCGTCGATGTAGCGGCGGATCAGTTCGGTGAGTTCTCGTTCCGTGTTCATGACAAAGCCTCCTGGGCGAGCAATCGCTGAGTGCAGTCCATCAGTGCCATGCGGATGCGGTGCAGTGCCTTGTAAAATGACATGGGTGATCGCCCTGCTGCGATGGCGAGTGCGTCCATCCGGGCACCCGGGGCATAAGCAGCGTCGAGCAGTTTCCTTTGTGCTGCATCGAGCTTCTTCACGCAGGACTCCAGTGCGCGGCGCTCTGCCTCGTAGGCATCTACGTGCTCGGAAACTTCCTCTGCGAGCAGTTCAAGCACGTCGTCATCAAAGACTAGCCTGTCCCGTTTCCGATCCCGGAGCCAAGCCAACGCCTTGAATCTAGCGACAGTGAAAGCCCAGGCGCGGAAGTTTGTGACGTCATCCAAAGCATCAAACTTTTGCCACAGCGCCACTGCTACCTCTTGCATGACCTCCCGTGCGTCTTCGCGCAAGGGAACTAAGGTTCGCACGAAGCTCAGCAGCGACTCTTCATGCGCGACATAGAGTCGGAGGAACTGCGCGTGCTTTACCTGTTCATCGAATGCCATCCCTATTACATTCCGCGAGCGGCTGGCATTTGCCGAAATTTTTTTGGTGGGGCATGACAGACGTCCTTTTTCTTGAGCTGAGGATTCACTTTTTGCGGAATTGGAAGGCGAAGAGGTCGGCTTCTTGCATGACGAAGCGGAGGCGGATGGGTTTGCCGGCGAGGTGTTGCAGGCTGGGTTTGGATTTCCAGGTGACAGGGTGATCGATGCGATCACCGACGATGGGGGGGCAATCGGCGAGGGCGAAACCGGCGATGGGGGTGCCGGTGGGGTCTTGGAGTTCGACGGTGATTGATCCGGCGGCGGAGGTGCTGAGGTTGAGGTGGAGTGTGGTGCCGGTGAAGGTCACGGGTGGGGTGATGAACTGGCCTTTTTTCGAGGTGGCGCGGGCGGAGGCGAAGCCGTCGGTGCGGAGGGTGAGGCGGTGGCCGCTGCGGGCGTGATAGAGGGAGATTTCGTTGGGGGCGGTGGGGATGATGTTGAGGGCGAGGTAGTTGGCGCGACTTTGCCAGCGGTCGGGGTCGATGCCGGGGCGGATGAAGGCGTCGGTGAAGGGGCGGTCGTAGGTGTTGGTTCCAGCGTGAGTGGTCATGAGGAGGATGTCGGTGGAGCCGAGCATGGAGTGGGTTTTTTCGGTGCCGAGGTGGCCGGCGACGTAGCGGGTGGGGGTGGCGATGTAGAGGTGGGGGGCGCGGAAGTAGGGGGCGGTCTGGCTGGTGTAGAGGTGCTCGCCGGGGAGGTTGGGGTTCATGGCGATGGGGGGGCTCCAGGTGCGGAAGTCGGGGGAGGTGGTGCGGCTGATGGAGCGGAGGGTGCCTTTGGCGCCGGCTTCGGCGTGGGTTTGAGATGGGGCTTCGGGTTTGACGGCGGGGTTGGGGCACCAGGTGCGGAAGTAGCAGACGTATTGGCCCTCCGCCTCTGACCATAAGGAGACGTTTTGGGAGTCGAAGGCGTGGGACCAGGCGGGGTCGTAGGGGATGACGTCGTGGTTGTCGCGGCGCTGCCAGTGGATGCCGTCGGCGGAGATGAAGGCGGCGAGGCCGGTGGCGCGGCCGGTGGCTTTGGCTTGGCGATCGTAGCCGGGATGTCCGGCGAGGGCTTTGAAGCGTTCTTTGGGATCGACGTTGGGGTTTGTGTCGAGGAAGGGGGAGAAGTTGGTGCTGTAGGGGGGCTGATGGGCGAGGATGACGTTGTTTTCGCGGGTGCCGTTGACTTCGAAGAGGCCGAGTTTGGGGAAGGTCCACTCGTGGCCGTCGCGGCTTTCGGCGTAGCAGGTGATTTCGCCGGGATGACCGCTGTAGCTTTTGCCTTTGTAGGTGGGGTCGCTGCCGCGGTAGTAGGCGCGGTAGAGGGGGCCGTCTTTGATGACGGTGGCGTAGTGGCCGATGAGGGGGGACTTGGGTCGGGGTTGCTGGACGGGGGTGTGGAGGCGGTGCTCGATGGCGCTGGAGGAGGCGATGAGGCGGGGGTCGAGCAGGAGCTGCAGTTGGCTGCCGATGGGGAGAGGTGCGGCGGTTCTCGGTTCTCGGTTCGCGGTTTTCTGTGCGGGGTCGGCGGTTTGTGGTTTGGCTTGGGTGGGGAAGGCGAGGAGTGCGAGTGCTAGGAGCAGGCGCGAGAGGCTGAAGGGGGCGATTTGGTGATGGGGCATCGGCATGGGGTTGAAGGGTCAACGCGGATGCCGTGAGATCAACTCCAGGAACGGAGGTTGAGTGAGGCGGGGTTGACGGTGACTTCCATGAAGTTGAGTTGGAAGGGGCCGAAGAGGGTGGCGAGGGCGACGTCGGCGGCGTCGCGGCCGTAGGCGACGACGATGCGGTTGCCCTGGGTGACGGCCTGCATGGCGTCGAAGGCATACCAGCGGTTGCCGATGTAGGCTTCGAACCAGGCGTGGAGGTCCATGGGCTGGAGTTCGTGGAGGAAGCCGACGACCATGCGGGCGGGGACATCGAGGGCGCGGCAGAGGGCGATGCCGAGGTGGGCGTAGTCGCGGCATACGCCCTGGAGGTCTCTGGCGGTGTCAACGGCGGAGGTGGAGCTGTCGCTGGCGCCGGGAGTGTAGGCGATGGAGCGGTGGATCCAGTCGTGGATTTTGGCGATGTCGTTGTAGGTGAACGAGGGCTGTTCGATGATGGTGTGGGCGAGTGGGGATAGGATGTCGGACTGGCAGTAGCGGCTGGGCAGGAGGTAATGCAAGAGGTCGGTGGGCAGGTCCTGGACGGGCATGATCGGGGCCTTGAGGTCCATTTCGACCTGGTCCTGGACTTCGACGCGGAATTGGACGTCGATTTGAAAATCTCCGGGGGGCATGACGATGCGCTGGCAGGAGTTGCCGTAGACGTCGGTGAATTCGATGACGGGGACTTGCGGGTGGATGTGGAATTGTTCGCGCATGACCCACTGGGCCCAGCCGCTGCGGGGGCGGAGCATGAAGATGGCGGGGACGTCCTGGAAGTTGTGGTATTCGATCCGGCAGGAGGCGTCGAGTATCATGGCTTACTTGGGAGGAGTGGACATGAGACAGGCGGCATGGGTTTCACATCGTCGTCGGGAGTGAATGAGCAAGGTGAATCGCTCGGGTGCGTTACTGCTAAAAGGGGATTTCTTCGTCGAAGCTGTCTTCGTAGCCGGCGGTGAAGTCGTGATCCGGGCGGATGATGCCGAGGAAGCAGAGGTCTTCGCGGGAGAGGCGATAGGTTTCGCTGGTCTCGAGGTGGTTGGCGAAGAAGTGGAGTTCGGTGACTTTGTTTTTGTGGAAGTCGATGAGCCGGGAGGTTTCGTCTTCGAGTCCGAAGAGTTCTTCGGGGGCTTTGCGGCGGTCGGCGAGTTCCTGGGTGAGTTGCTCGATGCTGGACTGGTGCTGGAGGGCGTGTTTGAGGCAGAGTTCGCGCAATTCAGCGGCGGGGACGGAAGCGTGGAGACCTTGGATCATTGCGGCGAGGGGTGATGCCGGAATTTACGGGGTGGGGGGCGGTTTTCAAACTAATATCGGTGTTCGCTGTTCTTGGTTCGTGGTTCGTGGTTCGTTTGGCGGTGGTTTTGGGGGATTGGGGTGGAGGGGGAGGACGTTGAAGGGCTGAGACTGGCAGAAAAATGGGGACCACGAATGTCACGAAGGACACGAATAGGAGCGGGAGGAGGTGGTGAGGAGAATGGGGGCAGGAGAATGTGGTGGGGGGCCCGATCTTCGCTTCGCGAAGGAGGGAACGTTGAACTTCGAACGCTGATATGGGAGGGGGTTTTGGTCGAGGACGAGGACGAGGACGAGGACGAAGGGTTAGGGGGTGACGGGTTGGGAGTGGATGGCGTTGCAGATGAGGCGGAGGGAGGATTCGAGGTCGCCGGTGGCGGTTTTGAAGGTGTCGGCGTCGATGGTGAGGGGGGCGCCGAGGACGACGAGGGGGGCGCCGTAGGCGGGGCACTGGATGGCTTGTTCGAGGGTGAGGCCGCCGACGGCTTGGACGGGGATGTTGACGGCGCGGACGACGTCGCGGAGCTGGTCGAGGGGGCTGGGCATGCGGTGGCCGGCGGCGGCGAGGCCGCGGCGTTCGTCGTAGCCGATGTGGTGGATGATGTAGTCGCAGCCGAGGTCTTCGAGCCATTTGGCGCCGGCGATCATGTCTTCGCAGACCATGTTGTCTCCCATGACTTGGCAGCCGAAGTCGGCGCCGGCTTTGACGACGCATTTGATGGTCTCGGCGTGGGCGCGGGCCATGACGACGACGTGGGTGGCGCCGGCTTTGGCCATCATTTCGGCTTCGAGGTAGCCGCCGTCCATCGTCTTCAAATCGGCGACGATGGGGGTGGTGGGGAAGGCGCGGCGGAGGGCGCGGACGCCGTGGAGGCCTTCGGCGAGGATGAGGGGGGTGCCGGCCTCCAGCCAGTCGACGCCGGCGCGGAGGGCGAGGGCGGCGGTTTCGAGGGCTTCGTCGATGTTGGTGAGGTCGAGGGAGATCTGGACGATGGGTTTCATGGGGCTTGCAGTGTAGGTGGGGTGGGGCAAGGTCGTCACGTCAAAGATGATGCGAAATGCGACGATGCTGAAGCCTAGAGAGCGGCCCGAACGAACGACGGCGGAGATGCGCCGGTGGAAGAAGGTGCGTGAGGGATGGGTGGGGGAGCTGGAGCCGACGGGGCTGTTTCACCGGTTGTTTGATCATGTGCCGGGGGTATCTTTCTTTGCGAAGAACCGGGAGGGGCATCTGATGTTTGCGAGTGCGGGGCTTTTGCAGCGGTATCAGATGGCGGATGAGTTCGAGATTCTGGGGCGGACAGATTTTGATTTGAATCCGGATTTGATGGCGCAGGCCTATGTGGATGACGACAAGCGGCTGCTGGCGGGGGAGGTGCCGATGGTGGAGGGGATCGAGCTATGGTGGGACAGGCAGGGGATGCCGGACTGGTTTGTGGTGACGAAGCTGCCGGTGGTGGATAAGCGGGGGCGGGTGGCGGGGGTGATGGGGTTGCTGCGGCGGCCGGATGCGGCGGAGCGGGCGCTGCCGGTGTTTCAGACGGTGGCGCGGGCGGTGGAGATCATTCGGCGGGACTTTGCGAAGCCGCTGCTCATTGGGGATCTGGCAGCGGCTTGTGGGGAGTCGGTCAGGCAGTTGCAGCGGCGGTTTCGGGATGCGTTTGGGAGTTCGCCGCAGGAGTTTTTGATCAAGACGCGGATTTTGGAGGCGGCGCGTCTGCTGGAGGGGACGAAGCTATCGGTGGCGGAGATCAGTGCGCGCTGCGGGTTTGTGGATGCGAGCAGTTTTACGCAGCACTTCAGGCGTCGCACGGGGGTGACGCCGAAGGGGTATCGGGCGGATAGGTAGTTTGCGGTTCTCGGTTCTCGGTTCTCGGTTCGCGGTTTGACGAGGCCCGCCGGCCTCGCCCTGCG
The DNA here is from genome assembly GCA_947440575.1 of Verrucomicrobiaceae bacterium. GTDB lineage: Bacteria > Verrucomicrobiota > Verrucomicrobiia > Verrucomicrobiales > Verrucomicrobiaceae > JAGRPD01. The sequence continues at coordinate 504 of CANETF010000062.1, read as the reverse complement.
GGCAGCCTATGGCTGTTTGCCTTCGGCCATCTCCACTGCGTTCCGGTTGTCTCGCTCCGCTCGGCTGACGAGGCCCGCCGGCCTCGCCCTGCGGGCTACCTTCGGTAGTTTGCCTTCGGCTATCTCCACTACGTTCCGGTTGTCTCGCTCCGCTCGGCTGCGGTTTGCGGTTTGCGGAGCGCGGGGACGAGGACGAGGAGGAGGAGGAGGAGGAGGGTGGATTGCGGAGGTGGGGAGATGAACGCTGAGAGGGCTGTGGGTGAGACTGGGTCTATTTGCCTTCGGAGGCCCATTTTTTCATGAGGGCGATGTTGGCTTCGACGATGGGGTCTTTCTTTTTGAGGTATTCGGCCATGTCGCTGTCGTATTGGGCGGGGGTTTCGGGGGCGGGGTCGCGGGTGGTGGCGAGTTTTTGGTCGAGGAGCTGGCGGTGTTTTTCGAGGGTGTCTTTGAAGGCGGGGTTGGTGGCGAGGTTGGTGACTTGGAAGGGGTCTTGGAGGGTTT
>CANETF010000061.1 GCA_947440575.1 Verrucomicrobiaceae bacterium | reverse complement strand
GTTTGAGAAGGAACTGCAGGTGGCGAAGGTGAACTATCATTTGGTGCGGTATCCGGGGGCGGTGCATGCGTTCACGCAGAAGATGGCGGGGAATGATCCTTCGAAGGGAGCGGCTTATGATGAGAAGGCGGACTTGGCTTCGTGGGTGGAGATGAAGGGGTTTTTTGATCGGGTGTTTGGGAAGTGAGGTGCTCTATGAGTCGAGTTTTGATGATGTTCTTTGGGTTGCTGGGGGTGTGGCTAACACTGGCGGGTGGGGTGCGGGCTGAGGAGAAGGAGGCGGCGGAGCACATGCGGTTTGTGGAGGACGATGATGGGGCGGCGCGGTTGGAGGTGGTGGTGGTGAAGATGGAGGGGCCGGGGGGTGTTTTGGTGGATTTGGTGGGGGCGGTGCATGTGGCGGATGCGGTGTATTTTGAGGCGTTGAACGAGCGGTTTAAGGGGTATGACGCGGTGCTTTATGAGCTGGTGGGGAGTCCGGAGAAGGGCAAGCCGCTGGGGAATCGGGTGGTAGCGAATGATGCGCGGTTGGGGTGGATCGGGACGCTTCAGCAGAAGATGAAGGAAGCGTTGAAGCTGGAGGGGCAGTTGGAGAAGATCGATTACACGGCGGCGAATTTTGTGCATGCGGACATGGGGATGGAGGCGTTTCAAAAGACGCAGGAGACGAAGCAGGAGACGTTTTTGGGGTTGTGGTTGAAGGCGATGGCGGCGCAGCAGTCGGTGGGGTCGTCGGAGGCGGCGGGGAATGATTTGGCGAGTGTGATGGTGCTGTTGCAGATTTTGATGAAGAAGGATGGTGCGGATGATTTGAAGCGATTGATCGGGCGTGAGTTTGATCAGGTGGAGTCGATCATGTCCGGTCTGGAGGCGGGCGGGGGGACGGTCATCATTGGGGAGCGGAATCGGGTGGCGCTGGAGGTGATGGCGGAGCAGATTGCGGTGGGGAAGAAGCGGCTGGCGATCTTTTATGGGGCGGGGCATTTTCCGGACATGCAGAAGCGGCTGGAGGCGATGGGGTTTCAGAAGAAGGGTGAGGAGTGGCTGGCGGCTTGGAGTATTCCGCCTCGGGTGGTGGAGAAGAAGAAGGGGAAGACGAAGGTGGCTGAGGAGGCGGGGAAGTGATGGGGCTGGTGGATAGTCACACGCATCTGGGGAATCGGCGTTTTGCGGATGATCTGGAGGGGGTGCTGATTCGGGCGCGGGCGGCGGGGGTGGCGGCGATGGTGGTGCCTGCGGTGGATTTGGTGAATGCGCGGGAAGTGCTGGAGATTGCGGAGAGTGAGGCGGATGTGTTTGCGGCGGTGGGGATTCATCCGTGTGATGTGGATTCGGTGACTGGGGAGGGGTGGGTGGAGGAGTTGCGGGAGCTGGCGCGGCATCCGAAGGTGGTGGCGCTGGGGGAGACGGGGTTGGATTATTTTCATGCGCCGCCGGAGGGGTTCTCGGTGGAGGCGTGGCGGGCGTGGCAGAAGCGGGTGCTGCGTTTGCATTTGGAGGTGGCGGTGGAGACGGGGTTGCCGGTGGTGCTGCACAATCGGGAGAGCTGGGAAGATCTGGTGGCGGAGGTGACGCCGTTTCATGGTCGGGTGCGGGCACAGTTTCACTGTTTCACGGGGACGTTGGAGGAGGCGCGGCCTTTGCTGGAGGCGGGGCATGTGATTTCGTTCACGGGGATCGTGACGTTTAAGAATCCGGGGAATATGGCGGCGGTGGCGGCGGCGGTGCCTGCGGGGTGTTACATGCTGGAGACGGATGCGCCGTATTTGGCGCCGATGCCGCATCGGGGGACGCGGTGTGAGCCGGGGTATGTGCGGGAGACGGCGATGAAGGTGGCGGCGTTGCGCGGGGAGACGCTGGAGCAGGTGGTGGAGGAGACGGGGGGGACGGCGCGGGGGGTGTTTGGTGGGGCTTTGCTGCCGGAGAGGGGAGTAGAGAGTAGAGAGCGGGAAGTGGGCTAATCGGGGCGTTGGTTGATGTGTCGTTGTGGTGAATTGTCGTGCACAGGCGACGACGCGATGCACTGTGGGAGAGTGTATGGCGACTCGACTCAGGTTCTTGATCGTGCTTGCGGTGGCGTTGGTGCCTTCGACGGCTTCGGCGAATGCGGGAACGCCGTTGATGTGGGCAACGATGCTTCATCTATTCCTTGGCAATGCCGTGATTGGACTGGTTGAAGGGATTCTCCTGGAACGCCTCTTCAAGTGTGGAGTGCGGAGGTCGATTCTGATTTTAATTGCCGCGAATTATGTTTCTGCGTGGGTGGGGTACGGATTGGTCTCAGGGGGTCTCGGGAAGCTTCCTGAAATCACCATCGAGACGGTGCGATTCTGGTCCTGGGGGCTCTTTGTGATCGCTTTTGTTGTGACTTTGTTGATCGAACTGCCGTTCGTCCGATGGGTGATGCCACCTCAAGGGAAAACCTTTGGGCAGGTGTTGAAGGCTGCTGTGACTGTTAATGCGATCAGCTATGCGCTTCTTTTTGGATGGTACTGGATGGCGAGTGGGACGTCGATGATGACCCAATTGCAGGTGGTTCCCGCAAGTAGTCTGGTTCAAGGGGATGAGTATGAGTTGTTCTTTATCTCGATGGATGGCGATCAGATTTTGAAGGCGGATCTGAATGGGGGGCGGCAGTCGAAGCTGAGTGAGGTGCGGGCACTCAACGGAAATGATCGGTTGTTCGCGCGGCGAAATACGGCGGAGGGATATGATCTTTTGGTTTATCTGGACTCGGATGAGGGGGAGGGAAAAAATGAGGTTTTGATTGCGAGTGGTTTTTCGAGCTTTGCGCCTCTCAGCGATGCTCCGACAGGGGCTTGGTTTGACTTTGGGAAGGTGCCCTCACTTGCTTCGGATTCGGACTGGGAATTTCGCACTGGTTTCTGGGCGGCTGAGGGGATTAAGGGCACGAACAAGAAGAGTGGCGCTAAGGTGCATTATGCTTTGGAGACGCCGTATGCTTTCTGGCAGGTGCGGAATGGCACGCAGATCGAGGGAGACATGGTGGTCTTCCAATTGGGGAAAAGCCAAATCTGCGCTTTGCATCCTGAGAGCAGGAGGATCGCGTTGCTGGCGCGGGGCAAGGGGCCGATCGTCGCGAAGCGAGGGGCTGCGAACTGAAGGTAGAGGGGCTAGAGTTGACGGCGCTTTTTGAGGGGGATGAGGGCGAGGGTGAGGGCTAGGCAGGTGAGGGCGAAGGTGTCGCCGTAGCGGGCGTAGAAGGTCATTTCGCCTTTGAGGGGGACGGTGAGGTTGGCAGGGAGGCAGCCTTCGAGGAAGGTGGAGGCGGTGGTGGGGGCTTCCAGTTGGGAGGTGATGCGGCCGAGGGGGTCGATGTAGCAGGTGACGCCGGTGTTGGCGGCGCGGAGCATGGGGCGACGGAGTTCAATGGCGCGGAAGCGGGCGTTGTTGAGGTGGATTTGGGTTTCGTGACTCTGGAGGAACCAGCCGTCGTTGGTGATGTTGGCGAGGATCTGGGGGCCGGGGCGGACGAACTTGCGGGCGACGCGGCCGACGGTGTCTTCGAAGCAGATGAGGGGGATCAAGTCGATGGGGTGTTTTTCTGCGCTGTCGGGTGCGGCTTTGCCGATGTTTGCGGTGAGGGGCTGGGTGGTGGTGCCGGGGCGGAAGTCGCCGGGGAGGAGGTCGCCGAGGAGGGCTTGCATGAAGGGGAGTTGGTCGCGGAAGGGGAGGTATTCGCCGAAGGGGACGAGGTGCTGTTTGTGGGCGCGCTGCTGGTTGTCGAAGCTGCCGTTGAAGAGGACGGCGCTGTTGTGGAACTGGTCGGGTTCTTTGGCGCGGGTGCCGACGCCGGTGAGGAGGGAGATGCGGCTTTCGCCGAGGACGGCAGTGATGAAGGACTGGTGGAAGGCGGTCGTTTCGGCGTTGAGATCGAGCATGACGGGGATGGCATTTTCCGGCCAGACGACGAGGTCGATGGGTGAGGGGAGGTCGTTGCGGGCTTCGGCGTAGAGGCGGGTGCGTTCGTCGAGGCGCTGGTAGAGGGCGAGGGTGTCGTTGCCGGCCCAGCGGACGGCCTGGGGGACGTTGGGCTGGACGAGGAGGGTGCGGACGGTGAGGGTGGGGGCGGTGGAGGTGTCGTGGTCACGGATGCGGAAGATGCCGTAGAGGGCGACGCCGATGAGGAGGACCATGGCGAGGGTGAAGTCCAGGCGGGTGCGGATGGTGGAGGTGCCGCGCCAGTGGCGGGTGAGGCGGATGAGGTTGATCCAGGCGACGGTGGCGATGAAGATGGGGAGGAAGGAGAGGCCAGCGACGCCTATGAGGTCGGCTATTTGAATGAGGGCGGTGTTGCGATGGAGGGCGACGCCGAGGCCATTCCAGCCGAAGCCGGTGAAGATCCAGCCGCGGAGCCACTCGGTGGCGACCCAGGCGGCGGCGGCGAGGATGGCGCAGCGGAGAGATTCGAGGGTGCTGGCGGTGGGGGTGGCTTGGCTGAGGGGGGCTGTGCGGGGGCTGGCGTGGCGGGCGACGAACCAGGTCCAGAGGCCGAAGTAAAGGGAAAGGATGCCGGCGAGGCCGATGACGGCGCCTGTGCCGAGGAGTTCGGGGCCCCATCCGGCCCATTGGTTGTCGATGGCGCCGTGGATGACGCGGGAAGAGTGGCGGACCCAGGCGACGTCGGGGATGAAGAAGGCGAGGCCGGTAAGGTAGCCGGTGAGGAAGGGGCGGCGGAGAGGTGGGGTGTCGGGGTTAAGCGGCCAGAGGATGGAGAGGAGGGGGAGGAGCCAGATCCAGGCGAAGACTTCGAGGTTGGTGCCGGGGAAGGCGAGGTGCAGGAGGATGCCGCTGACGATGCCCGGGGCGAGGTGGCGGAGGGTGGTCAGGCTGGGCAGGAGGCGCGGCATGCGGGTGGGTTAGGCGAGGAGGTCGGCGTCGAGTTCGTGCTATGCCTGCTGCAATCGTTTGAGATTTTCGGGATCGGCCAAGATCGCGAAATCCGTATCTCGGCTAAACTCCGCTCCGCCGTAGAACACGCAGGCCTGGCCGCCCATCAACAGGGCGCGAACCTCGCAGCTCTGGAAAATCGAAAGGACTTTGTGAATCGGGTTCGGGATCAAGGCTGCCTCCTTGGGCCAAATACTGCGCCCATAGTTTGGTGGTTTCGTGCCAGCGCTCCAGTGGCGTGAGCAGATACCACTCCTGCCATTCGTCTGCTGGATCAATTTGCATGTTACATGGTGGCAGATGTTGGGGAAAATGCGACCTCTTCGTGTGGGGAACGCCCTTTAAGCGATGAGGGGGCCGGTGGGGGGCTGGGCGAGGCGCTGGGTGAGGGTGTCTGCGAGGGTATCGGCGGGGATTTCCTCCTGGGTGCGGGCGACGAGGTCTTTCAGGGTGATCTGCGGGTATTCGGCGCCGAAGACGATGGCGTAGCGGGCCTTGCGATCTTCGGCGGCTTGGAATTGTTTGCCGACTTTGGCGGGGGCGAAGGCGTAGTCGATGCGGAGGTCGCGGGCGCGGAGGGTTTGCAAGGCGGCGAGGGCGTGGGGGCGCTGGGTTTCGTCTGCGATGACGAGGGTGGCATCGATGGCGAGGGCGTCCTGGAGGGCGCTGGTGAGTTTGAACTGGGCGCCGGGGGTTTTGTCCAGGAGGAGGCCGAGGACGACGTCGCCCATGGCGAAGCCGGCGGCTGGCATGTCGGCTTTGCCGTCGCTCATGAGGGCGCAGAGTTTGTCGTAGCGACCGCCGCCGGCGATGGCGCGGAGGCCGTGCTTGAGGTCGAAGACTTCGAAGACGGTGCCGGTGTAGTAGGCGAGGCCGCGGACGATGGTGGCGTCGATGCTGACGTGCTGCCAGAGGCCGCGGGCGGTGAGGTTGGCGCGGAGGTCGGCGAAGGCGGGGTGGTCGGCGTTGGCGCTGTCCATGAAGGCGCGGACGGTGCCGAGAGAGAGGCCGATGGCTTCGAGTTTTTTGGCGGTTTCCTCGGGCTTGGTGCGCTCGATTTTGTCGATGATTTGCAGGAAGGGTCCGGTTTGTTCGGCGGGGATGTTGTGGTCCGTGAGGAAGGTGTTCCAGATTTCGCGGTTGCTGAGGCGGATGGCGAAGTCTTCGGCGCTGACGCCGAATTCGAGCATGGTGTCGATGGCGAGCGCGATGAGTTCGGCGTCGGTGCCGGGGGAGGTGTCGCCGAGGATGTCGGCGTTGAACTGGATGAACTCGCGGGTGCGGCCTTCCTGAGGTTCTTCATAGCGGAAGCAGGAGCCGATTTGAAACCATTTCAGGGGCTTTTTGTAGTCGCGCTGGCGGGCGGCAGCGAGGCGTGCGAGGGAGGGTGTGACCTCGGGGCGCATGGAGAGCTCGCGGTCGGCTTTGTCTTTGAAGCAGAAGAGCTGGCTGGTGATTTCGTCGCCAGATTTTTTGCGGAAGAGGTCGGTGGATTCGAGGACGGGGACGTCGTATTCGACGAAGCCGTAGCGGCGGGCGACGCGGCGCCAAGTGGCGAAGATGAAGTTGCGACGGGCGCAGGCTTCGGGGTCGAAGTCGCGGAAGCCTTTGACGGTTTGAAAGGTGGCCATGGTGGGTGAGGCGGGACTGCTTTAAGGTGGTGCGGAAGAGGTTTACTTCCTGAGCGTGACGGGGAGGGCTTTCTCCAACGTGGTGAGGAGGGTTTGGTGGGCGGTGTCGACTTCGGCGGTTTCGAGGGTGCGGTCGGGGGCGCGGTAGGTGAGGGTGTAGGCGAGGGACTTCCTGTCGGTGGGGAGTTTTTGGCCGGTGGGGTCGCGGAACTGGTCGAAGAGATCGATCTTCTGCAGCAGGGGTTGTTTGGCTTTTTCCAAGGCGGCGAGGACTTGGGCGTGGGTGAGGTCCTGGGGGCATTCGAGGGCGATGTCGCGCGAGATGGCGGGGAAGCGGGGGAGGTCTTCGAATTTGGCGGGGCCGGACTGCAACTGGCGGAGGGCGCTGGGGAGGAGTTCGGCGATGTAGACGGGGTGGCGGGCGTCGATGTCGCGGGCGCGGGAGGGGTGCAACTGGGCGATCCAGCCGAGGTTGCGGTTGCCGTTGCGGAGTTCGCTGGTGAGGAGGAAGCCGGGGGTGTTTTCGATGGGTTTGGGTTCGATGGTGACGGCGGGGCCGACGAGGTTTTCGATGACGCCGAGGAGGTCATACAAGCTGGCGGGTTGGGGTTCGCGGGCGTGCCAGCTGGACGGGGCGATGGGGCCGCTGAGGAGGATGGCGAGGCGTTCTTCTTCGCGGGTGTTGTTTTTCGGGAGGGCGAGGAAGACGCGGCCGGCTTCGAAGAAGCGGAGCTGGGCGGCGCCCTGGCGGATGTTCAGCGCGGCGGTGGCGATGAGGCCTGGGACGATGCTGGGGCGAAGGTGGGTGTGGTCTTCGCTGAGAGGGTTCTTCACCGGGACGGCTGCGGAGTCGAGGCCTTTGGCGGGGATGGCGCCGAGGGTGTCGCTGAGCTGGGCGGTGGAGATGAGGCGGAGGGTTTGGGCCTCGTGGAAGCCGCGATTGGCGAGGGCGCTGCGGAGGGCCATGAGGTGGTCGTAGGCGCGGTCGGCGGTGTCGGTGGCGGCGAAGGCGGCGCAGAAGTTTGCGGGGACACGATCGAGGCCGATGACGCGGGCGAGTTCCTCGATGAGGTCAACGGGGCGTTGGAGGTCGAGGCGGTAGCTGGGGATCTGCCAGAGGGAGGTGGTAGGGGTGGCGGACTGTTTGATGAGGCCGAGTTTTTCGAGGATGGCGTGGCCTTCGTCGGCGGTGAAGGAGGGGATACCGAGGAGCTTGGAGGCGCGGGTTTCGTCGAGTTCGACGGAGTGGACGAGGGTCGGGGCGGCGCCTGCGACGACAGCGTGGTCTTCGGCTTTGCCTCCGGCGATGGCGAGGATGAGGCGGGTGGCGGCGTCGGCTGCGCCAAGGGCTTGTTGGGGATCGACTCCGCGCTCGAAGCGGTAGGAGGAGTCGGAGTGGATGCTGAGGCGGCGGGAGGTGCGGCGGATGCCGGAGGGCTGGAAGTAGGCGACCTCGAGGAGGATGTCGGTGGTGGTGTCGGTGACTCCGGATTCGGCGCCGCCCATGATGCCGGCGATGGCGAGGGGTTTGGTTTGATCGGCGATAACGAGGTCGTCGGGCAGGAGGGCGCAGTTTTGGCCGTCGAGGGTGACGAGGGTTTCGGCTTCCGTGGCGTGGCGGACGACAATGCCGCCGGTGAGTTTGGCGAGGTCGAAGGCGTGGAGGGGCTGGCCCATCTCCATGAGGATGTAATTGGTGATATCAACGATGTTGTTGATGGGGCGGAGGCCGATGCTGTGGAGTCGGTTTTGGAGCCACTCGGGGCTGGGGGCGACCTTCACGCCGCGGATGGTGCGGGCGATGTAGAGGGGGCAGGCTTCGGGGGCGCCGAGGCGGATTTCGGCGGGGGTGGCAGGGCGTGTTTTGAGGTCTGTCTCGCCGAGGTGGGATTCGCCTTTGAGAGGGAGTCCGGTGAGGGCGGCGAGTTCGCGGGCGAGGCCGAGGTGGGAGAGGAGGTCGGAGCGGTTGGGGGTGATTTCGAGGTCGAGGAGGACATCGGGCTCGACGAGCTCGCGGAAGGGTTTGCCGATGGGGGCGGTGGTGTCGAGGATGAGCAGGCCGCTGTGTTCATCGGTGAGGCCGAGCTCACGGCCGCTGCACATCATGCCGAGGGAGGCAATGCCGCGGAGTTTGCCTTCTTTGATCTGGAAGCCGCCGGGGAGTTCGGCGCCGGGGAGGGCGACGGGGACTTTATCGCCGACTTTGAAGTTCTTGGCGCCGCAGACGATTTGGCGGTCGGAGCCCTGGCCGACGTCGACTTGGCAGACGGAGAGTTTTTCGGCGTCGGGGTGCTGGATGGAGTCTTTGATTTGGCCGACGACGATGAGGTCGGTGTTAACGCCTTTTTGCTCGATGCCTTCGACTTCGATGCCGGCGAAGGTGAGGAGGTCGGAGAGCTGCGAGGTTGTGTAGTGGCTGAGGTCGAGATGCGTCTGAAGCCAGGAGAGGGAAACTTGCATTGAAGGTCGGAGATTGAGGATTGAGAGATGGTAGCGAGATGCTTAGAATTGGCGGAGGAAGCGGAGGTCGTTTTCGATGAGGTGGCGGATGTCGGTGATGCCGTGGAGGATCATGGCGAGGCGGTCGAGGCCGAGGCCGAAGGCGAAGCCGGTGATTTCGGTGGGGTCGAAGAGGGTGTCTTTGCGTGTTTGGCCAACGGCTTCGAAGACGGCGGGGTCGACCATGCCGCAGCCGGCGATTTCGATCCAGCGATCCTCTTTGCCTTTGGCTTCGAGTTTGACGTCGATCTCGAAGCTGGGTTCGGTGAAGGGGAAGAAGTGGGGGCGGAAGCGGACGGCGGTTTTGGGGCCGAAGATTTCGCGAAAGAAGTATTCGAGGGTGCCCTTCAGGTCGGCGAGGGAGACGTCTTTGTCGACGTAGAGGCCTTCGAGTTGATTGAAGACGGAGAGATGGGTAGCGTCGATCTCGTCGCGGCGGTAAGCGGCGCCGGGGGCGATGATGCGGACGGGGAGTTGTTTGACGGTTTCCATGGTGCGGATTTGCACGCTGGAAGTGTGGGTGCGGAGAAGGCGGCCGTCGTTGAGGTAGAAGGTGTCGCTCTCGTTGCGGGCGGGGTGGTCGGCGGGGGTGTTGAGGGCGTCGAAGCAGTGCCATTCGGTTTCGATTTCGGGGCCTTCGGCGAGGGCGAAGCCCATGCGGCGGAGGGTGGAGATGGCGAGGTGGCGGATCTGTGTGAGGGGGTGCAGGGAGCCGGTGCCTTGGCCGGGGCGACCGGGGAGGGTGATGTCGAGTCCGGAGACGGAAGCGGCGTCTTTGGCGGCCTGGAAAGCGAGTTGGCGGGAGGTGATGCCGTCGGTGATGGCAGTGCGGACTTCGTTGAGTTTGGCGCCAACGTCTTTTTTGATGTCCGGGGGGACGTCCTTCATACCGGAGCTGAGGGCGGTGAGTTTGCCTTTCTTGCCGAGGTAGTCGATGCGGAGGGCTTCGAGAGCGGTCTCGTCGGAGGCGGCGTCGAGGGCGGTGAGGGCTTCGGTGTGGAGGGAGGTGAGGTCGGAGAGCATCGGCGTACTTTTTTGGACAGGATTAACAGGGCTTTTGGGGGACGGAAAGATTCGCTGGGGAGTGGGTCTTGCGCTGACAAGAAAACAGCCGGGGCGTTAGGGCCCCGGCTGTGGTTTGAATTGGAGTTTCCTTGGTTGGAGCCGGGGTTTAGGCGGCCTTGGCTTGGGAAGCCTTTTGGACGAGGGCTTCTTTGGCTTTGGCGATCAAGGTTTCGACAGCGGCTTCATCGGTGACGGCGAGGTCGGCGAGGACTTTGCGGTCGATTTCGATGCCGGCGGCCTTGAGGCCTTCCATAAATCGGCTGTAGGAGAGACCGTGAGCGCGGGTGGCGGCATTGATGCGCTGGATCCACAGGTTGCGGAAGGTGCGCTTCCGGACTTTGCGGTCGCGGTAGTTGTAGACCATGGCTTTCCGCACGGCGTCTTTGGCGTAGCGGAAGTTGGTGGAACGGAAGCCTCGGAATCCCTTGGCTTTATCGATGGTGCGCTTGCGGCGCTTGCGACTGGCTGGTGAGTTGGTTGCTCTAGGCATTTGGTTTTGTCATTGAGGGGACTGTTTTGTTAGGAGCGACATTTGATCTCATCCTCTCGAAGAACCACCGGGGCGGTTCAGATCAAGCTGTCGTGGTCCCGGAGGGGGACCGTGGAGCCACATTGATCAGGCGAACGGCATGTTCGCTTTGATCGCTGGAGCGTCCACTTCGGCCACTAGGGCTACTTTGCCCAGATTGCGTTTCCGCTTACGATTCTTGTTTTGCAACAGGTGGCGCTTGCCTTTTTTGCGGCGGAGCACTTTGCCTGATGCAGTCAACTTGAACCGTTTGGAGACGGCTTTCCGGGTTTTGGCGATGCCTGCGTTTTTGGACATAGGGGCCGTGAGGGTAGAGGCTTTTCTCAAACCTGCAAGGGCTTTTTGGAAGGGTTTTTCGAGGTTGGGGTTGTGCGGGTGTTGGTTCGGGGGTTGGATGGGGTTTGATGTTGGAGCGGTTGTCGGTTCGTGATTTTCGTTGTTTTGACCGGGTGCAGGTGGAGCTGGACCCGGAGATGACGGCGTTGGTGGGGCGGAACGGGCAGGGGAAGACGTCGCTTCTGGAGGCGGCGTGTGTGCTGCTGAGGCTGCAATCGCCGAGGACGTCGAGCCGGGAGGAGTGGATTCGGTTTGGGCAGACGGCTGCGGTGGTGGAGGGGCGTTGGGGGGAACTGGACTTGCGGGTGGCGGTAACGGAGAAGGCGAGGCGGTTGGCGGTGGATGGGGCGGTGTGCGGGCGGTCGGGCGAATATTTGGAGAGGTCGGGGGTGGTGGTTTGGATGGATCACTCGGACATGAATCTGTTGAGGGGGGGAGGGGAATATCGGAGGCGGTTTTTGGATTTTGCGGGGAGTCAGGCTTATGCGGATTATTTGCCGGCGTTGAGGGCGTATGAGCGGGCGTTGCGCGGGAGGAACTTCGTTTTGAAGCGGGATGCCGTTATCAAGTGGAAGGAGGCGGAGGCGTTTGGGCGGGTGATGGCGGAGCATGCGCGGGTGCTGACGGGTCGGCGGGCGGAGTTGTGCGAGGCGATGCGGTTGCCAGTGGTGGATTTTCATGCGCGGGTGAGCGGGGGGGAGGAGGTGGTGGAACTGGGCTACACGCCGGGATCGGAGGGGGAGGATTTGGGCGAGGAGTTGCTGGCTTGGCGGGACGAGGAGGCGAGGTTGCGGGTGACCTTGCGGGGGCCGCACCGGGACGATTTGGAACTGATACTGAGGGGACAGGATGCGCGGGCGTTTGCGTCGGAGGGTCAGCAGCGGACCTTGGCGCTGGCGATGAAGTTGTCGCAGGCGCGGGTTTTGTTTGAATTGCGGGGGCAGGCGCCCTTGCTGCTGGTGGACGATGTTTTTGGGGAATTGGACGTGGAGCGGAGGAGGGCCTTCCTGAGTTGCCTGCCGTCGGGGACGCAGAAGATTCTGACGACGACGCGGATGGATTGGCTGGGGGATGGGGTGCTTGGAGGTCGGGTGTATGAGGTGGCCGGGGGAGGCGTTGGGCGGGTGGATTGAGATGGAGTCGTTACGGAAATTATTATAGAGGCCTTAACCAAACTTGCCTTGACGGTTTCTAGGGGGGGCCTAGTTTGAGCGCTCCCTCTATAATGATGGTCCCACGGTTTCTTGTGATCCCTGGAATTTCTAGATTTGGCGTGTTCTGCGTTTGGGTCTTGGGGGTGGCTTTCGTTTTTTTTAACCTTTTATTCTTATCATTTACTCATGCTTGGCAGACTTTTTGGATTTGTCGCAAAGGACATTGGAATCGACCTTGGAACCGCAAACACCCTCGTTTACGTCAAAGATCACGGTATTGTGCTACGGGAGCCTTCGGTGGTTGCCGTTAGGACGGGCACGAACGAGGTCGTGGCGGTGGGGGATGATGCGAAGCGGATGCTGGGTCGGACGCCGGGTGGAATCACAGCGATTCGGCCGCTCAAAGATGGTGTGATTGCCGACTTCCGGGTGACGGAAGCGATGCTGCGCCATTTCATTCGGAAGGTGCACAACAATCGGCGCGCCTGGCGTGGGCCGAGAGTGGTGATTGCGGTTCCCTCGGGGATTACTGAAGTGGAAAAGCGGGCGGTGCGGGAGAGTGCAGAGCAAGCTGGAGCGCGGGAAGTTCACTTGATTGAAGAGCCGATGGCGGCGGCGATCGGGGTGGGTTTGCCAGTGCAGGAGGCTGCGGGGAACATGATCGTGGACATCGGTGGTGGCACCACGGAAGTGGCGATCATTTCGCTGTCGGGAATCGTTTACAGTCGGAGTGTTCGTGTGGCGGGTGATGAGTTGGATGAGGCGATGATCAGCTACATGAAGCGGGCTTACAATTTGATGATTGGTGAGCGGACGGCTGAGGAGATCAAGTTGCGCATTGGGTCGGCCTTTCCGATGGGAAAAGAGACGACCATGGAGGTGAAGGGTCGCGACATGGTGGCGGGCTTGCCGAAGACGATTGTGATCACGAGTCAGGAAGTGCGTGAGGCGATGCTGGAGCCGCTGAATGCGATCATTGATGCGGTGAGGACCACGTTGGAGCGGTGTCCGCCTGAGTTGTCTGCCGACTTGGTGGATCGCGGGATCATGCTGGCGGGTGGTGGTGCTTTGCTGCGAGGGCTGGACAAGCTGCTTGCCGAGGAGACTTCGTTGCCAGTGCACATTGCGGAGGATCCATTGAGTGCTGTGGGTGAAGGGACGGGCCGTGTGCTCAACTCTTATGAATTCCTGCGCAAAGTGAGCACGCTGGAAGTCTAAGACGGCGATGCTGACGGACGCCTGAAGGTGTTGCGAATGTGATCAAATCCGGACCTGAGCAAGGACAACTGCGATGAGGAAACTGAATGTGCTAGCTGTGGTGCTGTTTGTGGCATCTTTGGTGGCCGTATTCATGTTGAACACGCCGACTACGAGGCGGATTCAGGAGCGTGTTCTGGCGGTGTTCGCACCCTTTGTGCACTCGAGTGCGGCGGTGGGTGATGCGGTGGAGGCGGTGTCTGCACCGGGGATGGACTCAGTGGAATTGGCGGAGCGGAATGAGCAATTGCGGATGGAGGTGCAGAGACTGCGGATCATAGCGCAGAAGTACAATCAACTGGTGGATGAGAACGGGCAGTTGAGAAAAGTTTTGGAGTTCAAGGGAGCCTCACCTTTCAAGATGACTGCGGCACGGGTGATCAAGCGTTCGTCGACGACATGGTGGAATACGTTGCTGATCGATAAAGGATCGCTGGATGGGATTGGCACGGACAGTCCTGTGATTACGGAGCAGGGGTTGGTTGGCAAGACTGGGAAGCTGGCGCCACACATGGCGGAGGTCATTCTTTTGACCGATGAGATGTGCCGGGTGTCGGCGAAAGTGGAAGGGACGCTGGAGCAAGGCATCCTGGCGGGAGAGCGTGCTGGTCTTGATATGGTGCCGAACCTGCATCTGCGTTTTTTGAGCCGCAATGCTCCCATCAATGCAGGGGCGAATGTGTATTCATCCGGAGATGGAGGGGTGTTTCCGGCGAATCTTTTGTTGGGTCGAGTGATTCGTTTTCAGAACCGAGATATCTCGGGTGAAGCGCTGGTGAAACCGGCGGTGGATTTCTCGGCATTGGACCACGTGTTTGTAATCGAGATGCAGGAGATTCTGCAATGAACTCAGGAGGCAACTAACACCCATGCTGTTCAACTCGGTGGTCTTGATCCTGCTGCTGCTGTCCTTTGGACTGCAAGAGTTTGTGCCTGCGGTTCCGATTGCGTATCACGCGAGGCTGTTTTTGCCGGCGGTGTTCTTTTTCACTTCAGCGGTGGCGACCTCATTTCCGATGATGCTGCTGTTGGCGTTTGTGACGGGATTTTTGTGGGATGCCCGCTTTTTGCCGTCGCCGATGGCGAGGCCGGATGAGGCGTTAGCGTTGATGGAGGGGGTGGAGAGGCAGTTCACCGGGATGGGGAGCGGGGAGGTGATGTTTGGGATGTCGATCGTGTTTTTCGGGTTGTTTGGGACTTTGATGCAGGGGGTGCGCCCGTTGTTTAAAAGGGGGAGGCTGGAGTTGCCAGTCGTGATGATTGGGATCGCCGTTTTTGGATGGCTTTTGAGTCAGTATCTGATGATTACTTTCATTAGAGGAAGTTTTAGCTTTCCACCGGCGGTGTGGTCAAAGATGATCACGGATACCTTGCTGGCGATGCTCGTAGCACCGTTGCTGTTTTTGCTGCTTCACGCGTTGGCACGGTGGATGAGGTTCGAAATCCGATACGACGGGTTACGTCATTATTCTCATGGTCGTTAGATACAAATTCAGACTTTACCTGTTTAGCCTGCTCATGCTGGCGGGGTTCTTTCTGCTTGTGTATCGGCTGTGGTCCTTGCAGATCGACCGTCATGCGGAGTTTGCGAAGATGGTTCGGGTGGGCAGTGAGTTGAAGGCGAGGATTCCGGGTGTGCGGGGCGAGATCAAGGATCGCAATGGGATCACTCTGGCGACCAATCGAGCTATCTTTGAAGTGCGGATCAATCTCGGGGAGATGATGAATGAGTACAATCGGCTGGTCCGGATCGGACAAATGAAAGAAGTGCCGCCGTTCACTCACAACGTGACGGAGCGTGGCATCATGCGGGAGCGGTCGGAGCCGGATGTGGCGCAGATTTTCAAGCAGACGATCATGCGCCGGTTGGGAGAGATTGGCTTGGAGGCGAGAAGCTTCAATGCGGATGAGGACATGCGGATTCATTTCCGGACTTTTGCGAGCATTGTGCCGTGGGTTTACCGGAAGGATGTGACGTTCACGGAGTTCAGTCGATTTGCTGAGCACAACCTGGGCCTACCCGGGGTGACGGTGGCCGAGCGGGCGGTGAGAGAGTATCCGTATCAATCGCTAGCGAGCCATATTTTGGGCTATGTTCGACTGCCTGAAGATCAGCGGGTGAGTGAAGAGGAGAAGGAGGAGTGGGATCGGTATTTGCCAGACGACTTCGGGGGTGAAGGGGTGGAGAAGAGTTTTGACGAATACTTGAAGGGTAAGCCGGGTGTGCGGACGATGAAGGTGAGTGAGCGGGGTCGTTTGGTGGGTGAGGTTAGCTTCAAGGAACCCCGCAAGGGGAATGACGTGTATTTGACCATCGATGCGCGGATTCAATACATTGCAGAGAAGGCTTTGAGAGATGGCGGTATTGGAAGGGGCGCGGTGGTGGTGATCGAACCGAACAGTGGCGAAGTTTTGGCGATGGCATCGGTGCCTTCCTACAACCCGAACAAATTCATTCCGAGCATCAGCACGAAGGACTATCGCGAGTATCTCGATAATCCGGTGAACCCACTCTACAACCGAGCGGTTCAAGCTTATGCGCCGGGTTCGACATTCAAGATCCCGATCGCTTTTGCGGGGTGTTTGGCCGATATCCAGGGGCGCAGTTACAGCTGTCCGGGTGGCGTTCAATATGGGAACAAAACGATGCATTGTTGGATCGCTCAAAAGGGAGGATCACACGGGTCGTTGGGGCTGAGTGATGCGATCATGAGGTCGTGCAACTGCTTCTTCTACCGCTATGGCAATGCGGCAGGAATCAACAACATCACGAAGGCTTGTCAGATGCTTGGAGTGGGGGTGAAGACGGGGATTGAGTTGGAGGCGGATAGTCCAGGGGTGTTGCCGAATCCGCAGTGGTTGCAATTGAATCTTCCGAAGGAGCGATGGAGTGACGGGTTTACGGCGAACACATCGATTGGGCAGGGTTTTGTTTTGGCGACCCCGTTGCAGATGGCGTCGGTGGTGGCCACGGTAGCCAATGGCGGGAAGTCGTATCGACCGCATCTGCTCAAGCGGGTGATGGATGGGGAGACAGTGGTTAAGGAGCAGCAGCCTGTGGAGTTGGCGAGTTTGGAGAAGGAAGGGATCACACCGCAGGAGATTGAACTCATCCGCAAGGGCATGTGGAAGGTAGTGAATGCGCCGAGTGGCACAGCGCGTGGTGCTCAGATTCCGAATGTGGAAGTCGCGGGTAAGACAGGGACGGCGCAGGCGTGGCGGCCTGACAAGGGGAAGTCGATCAAGGACAACCATACCTGGTTCATCTCTTTTGCGCCGTATGTGAAGCCGAAGTATGCCGTCTGCATTCTGGTGCAAGGGGGGTATTCTGGCGGGGGAACGGCTGCGCCGGTGGCGAAACGAGTGCTGGAGCAGTCGCTGGCCCTTGATCACGGGTATGAAGTGAAGATTGAGCCGATCCCGGAGGAGAAAGGGAACTTCAATCAGGTGTTGGCGGTCACTTATGAAGCGGGTCCGGTGCTTGTGGCGGCGATTGAGGAGGATCAGGATTTGGGTCAAGAAAGCGAACCCGTAGCGGAGATTCCGGTGGCGAGGCCTGTGGCCCGACCCTCGATCCGCCGGGATGCAGATGCAGCTGGCGCCGTTGAGGCGGACCAGGCGCCGAGAATTCCGAAGGCGGTGCCAGTGCGCCGAGCAGGATTGTTCAACCGTGGTGGGGAAGGTGAAAAGCCTTCTCCCAAACCGGCAACAGAAGAAGACAAAACTCAAGGCAAAAGGGGTCTCTTGGACAGACTTTTCCGATAAAGGGTCCCTATGCTAAGACACATCAACCATCAACTATCTAGGAGGGCTTCATGCCACTAACAATGTTCAAAAAGATCAAGGAATTCATCACCGGGAAAAAGGACCTCAAGTCTGGGACTCGGATCGTCATCAACTGTGAGCGCCTGGAGAATCGGGTGGCGGTCATGGAGAACGGTGTGTTGGAGGAGTACAACATTCAACGCGTTGGCACCAATAGCATCGTGGGGAGTTTGTATAAGGGGCGGGTGCGAAACATCGAGCAGGGATTGAAGGCGATGTTTGTCGATATCGGCATGGACAAGAATGCGTTTTTGCATTTTTGGGATGCGATTCCAGCGGCGTTGGATTCTGGGTTGGAGGAGATCAATCGGACTAAGGGCCGGCAGAAGGGAAAGAAGATACAGTCTCAGGATATTCCGTCCCTTTATCCCGTGGGATCCGAGATCATGGTGCAGGTAACAAAGGGGCCTATTGGCAACAAGGGACCCCGGGTGACCACAAACATCTCATTGGCGGGACGCTTGCTGGTGTTGATGCCACTGAATGAACAGTTTGGGATTTCACGGAAGGTGGAGGATCCGAAGGAGCGCGCGCGCTTGAGGAAGATCATTGAGAATCTCGACCTGCCAGAAGGCATGGGGTTGATCATGCGGACTGAGGCGTCGGGCAAACGAGCCCGGCATATCGTTCGTGACTTGAGCATTCTGGTGGAGCAGTGGAAGGACATCGTGGAGAAGCGGGATGGCCAAGCAGCGCCTGTTTGTTGCTTTCAGGAGCCTGATTTGCTTGAGCGCACGGTTCGTGATTTCCTCACGGAAGAGGTCGACGAAGTGGTGTGCGATGATTTGGCGATGGTTGAGAACATGCAGGCGATGGCGGCTGAGATTTCTCGCCGTGCGCGACGGCGTATTTCCCATTTCACGGGGACGACAGCGATCTTTGATCATTACGGCATTCAGAAGCAGATCGACAATGCGTTCTTCAGGCAGGTGTGGCTGCCATGCGGAGGTTACATTGTGATCGACCAGACGGAGGCCTTGGTGGCAATCGACGTGAACACGGGCCGCAACAAGGGTTCGAAGGATGTGGATAAGATCATCCTGGAGACGAACCTGGAGGCGGCTGAAGAGGTGGCGCGTCAGTTGCGACTGCGGAACATGGGTGGGTTGGTGGTGGTTGACTTCATTGACATGAAGGGGCGCCGCGAACAGCAGGCGGTGTTTCGTGCGATGATGGATCGTGTGAAGCGAGACAAGGCGAAGATCCAAGTGTTGCCGATTTCTCAGTTTGGCCTGATGGAGATGACGCGGCAACGGCTGACGGAGAGTCTTGATACGACGATGCTTGAACCCTGCCCGCATTGCAAAGGGCACGGCAACGTGAAGACGGCGCTGACGATGAGTGTGGAGTTGCAAAGGCGGCTAAGCACGGTGTTGAGCCGGATGCGCGACACGGAGCGGAATGTGATCGTGGTGGTGCATCCTGATGTGATGAATCGACTGCGCAGTGAGGACGGCGAGTTGCTGGTGGATCTGGAGCGGAAGTTTGGAGCGCGACTGACGTTCCGAAGTGACCCGACGTTCCATCGTGAGCAAGTGGCGCTCTTGAATTCGGCTACAAACGAAGAGATTCGAGTGTAAAGCCGCTCTTGAGGGGTTTTGAGAGGAGATTCTTTGTCACATGAATGCGTAAAACATGGACTGGGAATCTCCTCTTTGGCTTGTGCTGGCAGCACCGGCGCTGTTTTTTTTATTGTGGGTAGAGCGGGGCAGTGTGCACCCGATGGACGTGGGGAGGCGGCGTTTGCTGCTGGTGTTTCGAGGATTGATGGTGCTGTTAACGCTGGTGGCGCTGGCTGGTCCGGCACGGTTGGAGCGGGGGGAGGGGAAGTCGATTGGTTATGTGGTTGATGTGAGTCAAAGTTTGGGTCGCGAGGGTTTGGAGCGGGTGGTTGATGAGGTGCGACGAATGAGCGAGTCGTTTGGAACTGAGGTGGAGCAGTTTGCGGTGCTGGCGGGCCGAGTGCCGGAGGTGATCGGGATGGAGGTCTTTCGAGGTGATGGATTGGAAGCGCTTTTGAAGAGGCAATCTGACAATGGAGGTCAGACGGACTATGCGGCCGCGATGGAGATCGCGGCGGGGCGTTTCCCGGCAGGGGTTGGAAAAGAAATGGTGGTGGTGGGCGATGGGTTTGAGACGCAAGGGTTGGCGGTCGCTCAGGCTAGGCGATTGATGGCGAGGGGGATCAAAATTCATTGTGTGGGCATCGCTGGTCCTCGAGTCAATGATGCCAGGGTGGTGTCGTTTGTGCCGAGCCGAAATCGAGTGCAGGAAGGCGCGACGGTGGAACTCAAGGCGTTGGTGGAGGCGACGATGGATGCGGCGTTATCGGTGAAGTTGTATGAGAACGGAGTTGAAGTGGACAAAAGGGCCTTGGAGTTGAAGGCGGGGATTGCGCGCGAGGTGGTGTTTGATCGGACCGCAGGACAGCGGGATATTTTTGGGTATCGCGTGGTGATTGAGGGGATGGGTGGGTTTGAGGATATGCTGCCGGGCAACAATGAAGGTCTGGCGGTGGTTGATGTGCGTGGAAAGATGCGTCTGCTGTATTTGGAGGCGGACCAGGTGGAAGGTCAGTATCTGCCGAGGGCGATGGAGAAGGAGGGGATTGATCTGGATTGGCGTCCTGCGTCTACGGCGCCGAAGCGAGTGGATGAGTTGGCGGGGTATGACGCGGTGATTTTGAGCGAGGTGTCGGCGGATGAACTGGGAGAGGCGGCGATGTTGGCGATTCGGGAGTATGTGGATACGGTGGGAGGTGGATTGGTGATGTTGGGAGGGCCGCGGTCGTTTGGAGTGGGAGGCTATTTCAAGACGCCGCTGGAGGAGGTGCTGCCTGTGCGGTTGCGGGCACCTGATGAAGAGGAAAAGCAGAGTGCGGCTGTGGCATTGGTGTTGGATCGAAGTGGATCCATGGCGGGGGAAAAATTGGAGATGGCGAAGGGAGCCGCGATCGCGACGGCGGAGGTTTTGGGGCGGAATGACCAACTGGGGGTGTATGCGTTTGATTCGGAAGCCAAAGTGGTGTCGCCGATGTCGCGTCTGACTTCGACCTCGGTGGTGAGCGGTCAAATCAGTGCGT